>NZ_CAXAOY010000003.1:0-376838 GCF_963970975.1 Pseudomonas sp. RA_15y_Pfl1_P11 | reverse complement strand
CACTGGTCAGTTGGAAGGAATAAACAATCGAATAAAGGTCATCAAACGAATGGCGTACGGTTACCGGGACAGCGAGTTCTTCTTCATGAAGATCAAGAGTGTCTTTCCCGGCAATCCGTGAAGAACCAAAAAAATGGCCCCTTGTACAAGGGGCCATTCTTCACAGCGCACGCAAACTTAGAACAACGAGCGACCTTTGTTGGCCGCAATGCGCATGCGCAATGCATTCAACTTGATAAAGCCTGCTGCGTCCGCTTGGTTGTAGGCGCCGCCGTCTTCTTCGAAAGTGGCGATGTTGGCGTCGAACAGCGAGTCATCGGACTTGCGACCGGTCACAATCACATTGCCCTTGTACAGCTTCAGGCGCACAACGCCGTTCACATGGGCCTGGGAAGCGTCGATCATTTGTTGCAGCAGCAGACGCTCAGGGCTCCACCAGTAGCCGGTGTAGATCAGGCTGGCGTACTTGGGCATCAACTCGTCTTTGAGGTGAGCCACTTCGCGGTCCAGGGTGATGGACTCGATGGCGCGGTGGGCACGCAGCATGATGGTGCCACCCGGGGTTTCGTAGCAGCCACGGGACTTCATGCCCACGTAGCGGTTCTCGACGATGTCGAGACGGCCGATGCCGTGTTCGCCACCGATACGGTTCAGGGTCGCCAGTACGGTGGCCGGGGTCATTTCGACGCCGTCCAGCGCGACGATGTCGCCGTTGCGGTAGGTCAGTTCCAGGTATTGGGCTTTGTCAGGAGCGTTCTCTGGGGAGACGGTCCATTTCCACATGTCTTCTTCGTGTTCGGTCCAAGTGTCTTCCAGCACGCCGCCTTCATAGGAGATGTGCAGCAAGTTGGCGTCCATCGAGTACGGGGACTTCTTCTTGCCATGACGCTCGATCGGGATCGCGTGCTTTTCAGCGTAATCCATCAGCTTTTCACGGGACAGCAGGTCCCATTCACGCCAAGGAGCAATCACTTTCACGCCAGGCTTGAGCGCATAGGCGCCCAGTTCGAAACGCACCTGGTCGTTGCCCTTGCCGGTAGCACCATGGGAAATGGCGTCGGCGCCGGTTTCGTTGGCGATTTCGATCAGGCGCTTGGCGATCAGCGGACGTGCGATGGAAGTACCCAGCAGGTACTCGCCTTCGTAGACAGTGTTGGCGCGAAACATCGGGAAAACGAAATCGCGGACGAATTCTTCGCGCAGGTCATCAATGTAGATCTCTTTCACGCCCATGGCTTGCGCCTTGGCACGTGCAGGTTCGACCTCTTCGCCCTGACCCAGGTCAGCGGTGAAGGTCACCACTTCACAGTTATAAGTATCCTGCAGCCACTTGAGGATCACCGAAGTGTCCAGGCCGCCGGAATACGCGAGAACGACCTTGTTTACGTCGGCCATGCCATCACTCCACGGGGTTGTACGGAAAGGCATCGATTCTACCGATCAAAACCGTGAATTTACAGGGGCGCGACAGCAAATGAAGATAAAGCGACAGATTATGTCGAGCGAGCGACCGATGGTCGCACCTTATGCCGCCACTTCATGACGTGTGCGCAGGGTTGCTCGGGCCGGCTGCCTGGGGCGCCGGTTTCTCGGGGGCTGCCACGCGCTCCAGCTGGATATTGACCCGACGGTTGCGCGCCCGGTTAGCCGCATTGGTATTGGGCGCCAGCGGGTAGCTTTCGCCATGAAAGCGCAGGGTGACCTGGGATTCCTGGATGCCATTGGCCTTGAAGTAGTCCATCACCGCCAAGGCGCGGCGGCGCGAGACATCACGGTTGGTCAGGCGGTTGCCACTGTTGTCCGAATGGCCATTGAGCTCTATGTGGTTGACGGTGGGGTCGGCTTTCAGGAACGCGAGAATCACGTCGAGTTTCTTCTTGGCCGCCGCGTCCAGCTCAATGCCGCCACCTGGGAATCCGACTTCGGTCTGTTTGACCTGATCGTAATTCATCGGCAACAGCTTGGTAGTACACACCTGGTAGTCGTTGTAAGCCTTGTTGAATTTGACCGGCAACAGGCGGATTTCCGAGTAGCCGCCTTCACGTCCGTAATGGCGAACGGTCGGGCTACGCCCTTCCAGCAAGCCATTGAACAAGCGCCCAGCCTGGGCCTGGGAGCTGTTGAACAACACGTCGCCACTGCCGGCACGCACGGCGCCGAGGTTGATATCACCTCGCCCCGGCTGCCAAGGGGCGGCGGCGGCCAGCAACGTGGCCGAGCCCCCACCCAGCGAGCCGTTATAGGCTTTGAGACGAAACGTCGCCTGCTCGCCAGCCCGGCGCACGAACTCACCCGAACCGAAGTCGGTGATCGGCTGGGTCAGGCGGCACTCGAACTGGTCCCCTTCTACCTTCCACTCAATATTCTCCAGACGTGTCTGGAACGTGAGGGCCATCGCAGGCAGGCTGGCGAACACACTGAGCAGGGCTAGATAATGCTGGCGCACGGGAGGCTCCACTGGTTTCTACAACACTTCAAAGCGTCATACATCGATAAGGCATACGAAAGGCTATCGGTTGCCTCCTGCAAAACTTGATAGCGAGTGCCTGCAAGAGTCTTTTCCGGTAGCATTCCCACCAGATTGACCCGCCTGGAATCCCCAATGTCCGACCGCCTGACCCTGCTGCGTCCCGACGACTGGCATATTCATCTTCGCGATGGTGCTGCGTTACCCCACACCGTGGCCGATGTAGCGCGTACCTTTGGCCGCGCCATCATCATGCCTAACCTGGTACCTCCGGTGCGTAACGCCGAGCAAGCCGATGCCTATCGACAGCGAATCCTCGCTGCACGGCCGGCCGGCAGCCGCTTCGAACCGTTGATGGTGCTTTATCTCACCGACCGCACCCAGCCCGAAGAAATTCTCGAGGCCAAGGCCAGCGGTTTCGTGCACGCCGCCAAGCTGTACCCGGCGGGCGCGACCACCAACTCCGACTCCGGCGTGACCAGTATCGACAAGATCCTGCCAGCCATCGAAGCCATGGCCGAAGTCGGCATGCCGCTGTTGATCCACGGTGAAGTCACCCGTGGCGACGTGGACGTGTTCGACCGCGAGAAGATCTTCATCGACGAACACATGCGCCGTGTGGTCGAGCTGTTCCCGACCCTGAAGGTCGTGTTCGAGCACATCACCACCGCCGATGCTGTGCAGTTCGTCACCGAGGCCTCGGGCAACGTCGGCGCGACCATCACTGCGCATCACCTGCTGTACAACCGCAACCACATGTTGGTGGGCGGGATTCGGCCGCACTTCTATTGCCTGCCGATCCTCAAGCGCAACACCCACCAGGTGGCCTTGCTGGATGCTGCGACCAGCGGCAACCCGAAGTTCTTCCTCGGCACCGATTCCGCCCCACACGCCCAGCACGCCAAAGAAGCGGCGTGCGGCTGTGCCGGTTGCTACACCGCATACGCTGCCATCGAGCTGTACGCCGAGGCGTTCGAACAGCGCAACGCGCTGGACAAGCTCGAAGCGTTCGCCAGCCTCAACGGCCCGCGCTTCTACGGCCTGCCGGTAAATACCGACCGCATTACCCTGGTTCGTGAAGACTGGACCGTCCCTGCCAGCCTGCCGTTTGGCGAGCTGACTGTTATCCCGCTGCGCGCCGGTGAAACACTGCGCTGGCGCCTGCTGGAGGAAAGCAAGTGAGTGAAGACCATTACGACGACGAACATGAGCACAGTGGTGGCGGTTCCCGTCACCCGATGGCCGAGCGGTTTCGCGGTTATCTGCCAGTAGTCATCGACGTAGAAACCGGTGGTTTCAATTGCGCCACCGACGCGCTGCTGGAAATCGCCGCGACCACCATCGGCATGGATGAACAGGGTTTTGTGTTCGCGGAACACACCCACTTCTTCCGTGTCGAGCCGTTCGAAGGTGCCAACATCGAAGCGGCCGCCCTGGAGTTCACCGGGATCAAGCTCGATCACCCACTGCGCATGGCGGTGAGTGAAGAAGCGGCGCTGACCGATATCTTCCGCGGCGTGCGCAAGGCGTTGAAGGCCAATGGCTGCAAGCGCGCGATTCTGGTCGGCCATAACAGTAGCTTCGACCTGGGCTTCCTGAACGCCGCCGTGACGCGGTTGGACATGAAGCGCAACCCGTTCCACCCGTTCTCCAGCTTTGACACCGCGACCCTCGCCGGCCTGGCTTATGGCCAGACGGTGTTGGCAAAAGCCTGCCAGGCAGCCGGTATCGACTTTGACGGGCGTGAGGCCCATTCGGCCCGCTACGACACCGAGAAAACCGCCGAACTGTTCTGCGGCATCGTCAACCGCTGGAAGCAGATGGGCGGCTGGGAAGACTTCAACGACTGAAATCTCACTACAGCCGTTTCCCGCGTATAAAAAAACCGGCCTTCTCAGGCCGGTTTTTTTATACGCGGGAAACTGGCTTACAGCTTGCCAGCGTTCTCGGTCAGGTAAGCCGCAACGCCTTCTGGCGAAGCATTCATGCCTTTGTCGCCTTTTTTCCAGTTGGCAGGGCAGACTTCGCCATGCTCTTCGTGGAATTGCAGTGCGTCGACCAGGCGGATCAGCTCTTCCATGTTACGGCCCAGTGGCAGGTCGTTGATGATCTGGGAACGAACAACGCCCTTGTCATCGATCAGGAATGCGCCACGGAACGCTACGCCGCCTTCGGACTCAACGTCGTAGGCCTTGGCGATGTCGTGCTTCATGTCGGCAGCCATGGTGTATTTGACTTTGCCGATGCCGCCATCGTTGATGGCGGTGTTGCGCCAGGCGTTGTGGGTGAAATGGGAGTCGATGGAAACGGCTACCACTTCAACGTTGCGCGCCTTGAAGTCGTCCATGCGGTGGTCCAGAGCAATCAGCTCCGAAGGGCAGACGAAGGTGAAGTCCAGCGGGTAGAAGAATACCAGGCCATATTTGCCTTTGATGGCTTCAGACAGTTTGAAGCTGTCAACGATTTCGCCATTGCCGAGAACGGCTGGAACGTCGAAATCCGGGGCTTGTTTGCCGACGAGTACGCTCATTGGGTATCTCCTGATGTAAGGGTGACGATTGAAGTAAAAGGACCGGCCCTGAGTCTGCCGTTTATAAGCGACAGCCCTGTGACGCAGTCACGCTTCGTGAAGACCGGCCATCATACACTGAAAAAACCGTTCGTCAGTGCGGGCGCGATGCCAGCAAATAACCGACGAATCTACTTTGACAATCATTCTCGTTAACATTAAGATCCATCGCACTTAAGCCTTAACCCGCGATGGTTCTCCCTTATGTATGTGTGCCTCTGTACTGGCGTCACCGACGGAAAAATCCGCGAAGCAATCTACGAAGGTTGCTGCAGCTACAAGGAAGTACGTGAAACCACCGGTGTGGCCAGCCAGTGTGGCAAATGTGCTTGCCTCGCCAAGCAAGTGGTACGGGAAACCCTGACGCAGCTGCAGACAGCCCAGGCCGCGCTCCCCTATTCAGCAGAATTTACACACGCCTGATTTGGCGTGTTTTAAAGAACCGGACTTAGTGTTCGGTTTTTTTATGCCCGGAATTCAATTAGTTAGCGCCAAGACGCGGAACACAAACATTCTTATTCCGATTAATTTTCATTTATTATTCAATAACTTAGGTTTGACACTAGGGATTGCGCCGCTCAAACTCCGCTCTATATACAGCTATTACAGGGCAGGACCCCAGTCATGAAAGGCGACATCTCAGTCATCCAGCAACTCAACAAAATCCTTGCCAATGAACTGGTCGCGATCAATCAGTATTTTCTGCATGCGCGTATGTACGACGATTGGGGCCTGGAAAAGCTGGGCAAGCGTGAATACAAAGAATCGATCAAGGCCATGAAGGACGCTGACGCGCTGATCAAACGCATCCTGTTCCTGGAAGGCCTGCCGAACGTGCAGGACCTGGGCAAGCTGAACATCGGCGAACACACCCAGGAAATGATCAGCAGCGACCTTGGTTTTGAGCGCAAGAGCCACAGCGACCTCAAGGCCGCCATTGCTCACTGCGAACTGACCGGCGACTACGGTAGCCGTGAACTGCTGGAAGATATCCTGGAAGACCAGGAAGAACATATCGACTGGCTGGAAACCCAACTGGGCCTGATCGACAAAGTCAGCCTGGAAAACTACCTGCAATCGCAGATGGGTGAATAACCCTCAGGTAACAGGTACAAAAAAGCCCCGCTCTCTTACGAGAAGCGGGGCTTTTTATTGAACGGCAGATTGCAGGAGCTGCTTGCCAGCGATAGCGTCCGAAAGTACGACGCCAGGCTGTGGGGCCAATCGCCGGCAAGCCGGCTCCTGCAGATCAGGCGTCAGCCTTGGCCGCGGCGTTCACCGCTGCCTCTTTGATCAGCGCCTGCAACGAACCGTCTGCGGCCATTTCAGTGATGATATCGCTACCGCCGACCAGCTCACCGGCGACCCACAGTTGTGGGAACGTAGGCCAGTTGGCGTACTTCGGCAGGTTGGCGCGGATTTCAGGGTTTTGCAGGATATCCACGTAAGCGAATTTCTCGCCACACGCCATGATGGCCTGCGACGCCTTCGCGGAGAAACCGCACTGAGGAGCGTTTGGCGCGCCCTTCATGTAAAGCAGAATGGTGTTGGCAGCAATCTGCTCTTTGATCGTTTCGATGATATCCATGGAACACCTCGGCTGGAACTTTGCGACTCACAGGTCGGCACGGTGGCGCATTGTAACGCAAAATTCCAGCGCGGTGCTCAGGCGGCTGCTACCTGGACCGGAACGCCATTGAGAGCGGCATTGCCCGACAACTCGTCCAATTGCCGTTCGTCGGTCAGGTCATTCGCGCTCGCTCCGGGTTGCGCGCTGGCGATGCCCATCTGGACGCCCGGGCGACCATGGCCCCAGCCGTGGGGCAGGCTGACGACACCAGGCATCATGTCCAGGCTGGAGACAACTTCCACCTCGATCATGCCAATCCTAGAACTCACCCGCACCCGCTGGCCATCCAGTAAACGCCGGCTGGCCAGGTCGTCAGGATGCATCAGCAATTGATGACGCGGCTTGCCCTTCACCAGCCGGTGATAGTTATGCATCCAGGAATTATTGCTGCGCACATGGCGACGGCCGATCAGCAACAGTTCGTCGACCACAGGACCCGGCTGCGCGGCAAACCGCACCAGGTCGGCGAGGATAACTGCCGGCGCCGCCTGCACCTTGCCATCAACGGTTTTCAGACGCGCGGCAAGGTTGGGCTGAAGCGGCCCAAGGTCCACGCCATGGGGATGGTCGGCCAGCATCGCCACCGATAATTTGTGGCTGGAGCCATCACCGTACGCGCCCGCGCGCAGCCCGAAATCGATCATCTGCGCCGGCGGCATCGTCGGCTTGAGTGTGGCACCGGTCTGAGCCGCAAAGGCCTTGGCCAGCCCGACGAAGATTTCCCAGTCATGCAGCGCACCCTCGGGTTTGGGCAAGATCGCCTGGTTGAAACGGGTGACGTTACGCACCGCAAACATATTGAAGGTCGTGTCGTAGTGATCGTTTTCCAACGCTGACGTGGACGGCAGAATCAAATCGGCATACCGCGTGGTCTCGTTGATATAGAGGTCGACGCTGACCATGAACTCCAAGCCTTCCAAGGCTTGCTCCAATTGCCGCCCATTAGGGGTCGACAACACCGGATTACCGGCCACTGTCACTAACGCGCGGATTTGTCCTTCGCCTTCAGTGAGCATTTCTTCCGCCAGGGCCGACACCGGCAACTCGCCACCGTACTCCGGACGCCCGGAAACCCGGCTCTGCCAGCGATTGAAATGCCCGCCACCGGTCGACGCCACCAGATCCACTGCGGGCGTCGTGCACAAGGCGCCACCCACACGGTCGAGATTGCCAGTCACCAGGTTGATCAGTTGCACCAGCCAGTGGCACAGCGTGCCGAACGCCTGGGTTGATACGCCCATGCGCCCGTAGCACACCGCTTTATCCGCTGCGGCAAAGTCCCGTGCCAGTTGGCGGATCTGCTCGGCAGGCACCGCACACTGACGACTCATGGCCTCGGCGGTAAACCCGGCGATCACGCGGCGTACATCCTCCAGGCCTTCAACCGGCAAATGGCTGTCGCGGGTCAGGTTCTCGGTAAACAAGGTGTTGAGCACCCCGAACAACAGCGCCGCATCACCGCCTGGGCGCACAAACAGATGCTGATCAGCCATCGCCGCCGTCTCGCTGCGCCGTGGGTCGACCACCACCACTTTACCGCCCCGCGCCTGGATCGCCTTGAGGCGCTTTTCCACGTCGGGCACCGTCATGATGCTGCCATTGGACGCCAGTGGGTTGCCGCCCAGGATCAGCATGAAGTCGGTGTGATCAATGTCCGGGATCGGCAGCAACAGGCCGTGGCCGTACATGAGATAGCTGGTGAGGTGATGGGGCAGTTGGTCGACCGAGGTCGCGGAAAACCGATTACGCGTCTTCAACAGGCCGAGGAAGTAGTTGCTGTGGGTCATCAGCCCATAGTTGTGCACGCTGGGGTTGCCCTGATACACCGCCACCGCATTCTGCCCGTGACGCGCCTGAATGCCCGCCAGCCGTTCGGCTACGAGCGCGAAAGCCTCGTCCCACGCGATCGGCTGCCATTCGCTACCTACCCGCAACATGGGCTGGTGCAGGCGGTCAGGATCATTCTGGATATCCTGCAGCGCTACGGCCTTGGGGCAGATATGCCCACGACTGAAACTGTCCTGGGCATCGCCCTTGATCGAGGTGATCACCAAGTTGCCGTCGTCGGCTCGGGTGGTTTCCAGCGTCAGGCCGCAGATGGCTTCACACAGATGGCAGGCACGGTGGTGGAGAGTCTTGGTCATCGCCAGTCTCTTATAAGGGCTTTGGTCCAACTATGGGCCGCGACCGGCAAGCGCGCCAGCAACGTTCGCCTCGTGAATCGACAAGCATCAGGCCAGGCCATGGCTAAGCATGAGCAAATGTTTCAGAAACCTCACACGCTCGCCCTGAAACCGACGCAGCCTGGCCTGCAGCCGCCCCCGCGCATTGCAAAAGGTTGCTACGCCAGTGTACAAATGGCCCGCTGCTGTCTGGAATTCATCTTCAAAAGCGCCTTGGCGCCCTGCTTGAACGCCCTTTAAAACCGTAGCCCTATTGGTAAGACGCGACATTTAATTATAAGATCGCGCCTTCCCCTATTTCGTCGCCCCGTGCGGCTTTCGCCGCAGGTCTCGCCCGTTGTCACAATAAACAAGGCTTTGAGTATCTGCGGTCTGTTGCAAAAAGGTAGTTAATGATGAGCGCAAGGCACTTTCTCTCCCTGATGGATTGCACGCCCGAAGAGCTGGTCAGCGTGATCCGTCGAGGCATTGAGCTTAAAGACCTGCGTAACCGCGGCGTACTGTTCGAGCCTTTGAAAAACCGCGTGCTCGGGATGATTTTCGAGAAGTCATCAACCCGCACCCGCGTGTCTTTCGAAGCCGGCATGATTCAACTGGGTGGCCAGGCCATCTTCTTGTCCTCGCGCGACACCCAATTAGGGCGTGGCGAGCCGGTCGCCGACAGCGCGAAGGTGATGTCGAGCATGCTCGACGCCGTGATGATCCGTACCTTTGCCCACAGTACCGTGACCGAATTTTCCGCCAACTCCCGCGTACCGGTGATCAACGGCCTGTCCGATGACCTGCACCCGTGCCAGTTGCTGGCCGACATGCAAACCTTTCTCGAACACCGTGGCTCGATTCAGGGCAAGACCGTGGCGTGGATCGGCGACGGCAACAACATGTGCAACAGTTATATAGAAGCGGCGATCCAATTCGACTTCCAATTGCGCGTTGCCTGCCCGGAAGGCTATGAACCTGATGCGCGCTTCCTGGCGCAGGCCGGTGACCGCGTGACCCTGGTTCGCGACCCGCGTGACGCGGTGATCGGCGCGCACCTGGTGAGCACCGACGTCTGGACCTCCATGGGCCAGGAAGACGAAACCACCAAGCGCCTGGCCCAGTTCGCCCCGTATCAAGTGAACCGCGCCCTGCTCGACCTGGCCGCGCCCGACGTGTTGTTCATGCACTGCCTGCCGGCGCACCGTGGCGAAGAAATCAGCCTTGACCTGCTTGACGATCCGCGCTCGGTCGCCTGGGACCAGGCCGAGAACCGCCTGCATGCGCAAAAAGCCCTGCTCGAGTTCCTCGTCCCGCCGTCGTACCACCACGCATGAGCCAG
The DNA here is from genome assembly GCF_963970975.1 of Pseudomonas sp. RA_15y_Pfl1_P11. Classification (NCBI taxonomy): domain Bacteria; kingdom Pseudomonadati; phylum Pseudomonadota; class Gammaproteobacteria; order Pseudomonadales; family Pseudomonadaceae; genus Pseudomonas; species Pseudomonas sp. RA_15y_Pfl1_P11. The sequence continues at coordinate 366,668 of NZ_CAXAOY010000003.1, read as the reverse complement.
CCATTACTGCTGAACCTGCGCAATCTGGCATGCGGCTATCAAGATCAACGGGTGGTGCAGAACCTCAACCTGCACCTGAATGCCGGCGATATCGGTTGCCTGTTAGGCTCTTCGGGCTGCGGCAAGACCACAACGTTGCGCGCCATTGCCGGGTTTGAGCCGGTGCACGAGGGTGAAATCAGCCTGGCGGGCGAAGTGATCTCCAGTGCCGGGTTCACTCTGGCGCCGGAGAAACGCCGCATCGGCATGGTGTTCCAGGACTACGCACTGTTTCCTCACCTCAGCGTGGCTGACAACATCGCCTTCGGCATTCGCAAGCACCCGCAACAAGACCGCGTGGTCGCTGAGTTGCTGGAACTGGTGAACCTGAAAAACCTGGGCAAGCGCTTTCCTCATGAGCTTTCCGGCGGCCAGCAACAACGCGTCGCTCTCGCCCGTGCTTTGGCGCCGGAGCCGGCATTGTTATTGCTGGACGAACCCTTCTCCAACCTGGATGGCGAGTTGCGACGCAAGCTCAGCCACGAGGTGCGGGATATCCTCAAGGCACGCGGCACCAGTGCGATTCTGGTGACCCATGATCAGGAAGAAGCCTTCGCGGTCAGCGACCAGGTCGGTGTTTTCAAGGAGGGCCGCCTTGAGCAGTGGGACACGCCCTACAACCTCTATCACGAACCGCAGACACCATATGTCGCCAGCTTTATCGGCCAGGGTTACTTCATTCGTGGCCAGTTAAGTTCGCCGGAATCCGTGAGCACCGAACTCGGCGAGCTACGCGGCAACCGCGCCTACACCTGGCCTACCGGTGGTGCGGTGGATGTGCTGCTGCGCCCGGATGACATCGTCTACGCGCCAGACAGCGCGCTGAAAGCGCAGATCGTCGGCAAGACGTTCCTGGGGGCGTCTACCTTGTACCGCCTGCAACTTCCGACGGGCGCGCAATTGGAGTCGATTTTCCCCAGCCACGCCGACCATCAGGTGGGAGCGGATGTGGGGATTCGGGTTGCGGCTGAGCATCTGGTGTTATTTCAGGCGTCAGGGAGTACGGCGGCGCAAATCCCTAAAGTCGAATCCGGCGTACGCCGCTACAGCCCTGCGCACTGAATAACTGACGAAACCGGCTTGACTTCAGGCGCTGCAAAATAGATTCAGGCTCGGCCAATCGGCGCGAATTTAGCCTGGGTATGCTCAGCCAGCACCGCCGCTGGCAATTCCACTTCCAGCCCCCTTCTACCCGCGCTCACAAAAATGGTCGCGAACGGCTGCGCCGTCACATCGATAAACGTGCGCAACCGCTTCTTCTGCCCCAGCGGGCTGATGCCGCCTAACAAGTAACCCGTAGAGCGCTGCGCCGCTGCCGGGTCGGCCATTTCGACTTTTTTCACCCCGGCAGCGTGCGCCAGCCCTTTCAGGTCGAGACTTCCGACGACCGGCACCACCGCCACCAACAATTCGCCTTTCTCACTGCTCGCCAGCAAGGTCTTGAACACCTGCGCCGGGTCGAGGCCCAACTTCTCCGCGGCCTCCAGCCCATACGAAGCCGCCTTGGGGTCATGTTCGTAACTGTGGATACGATGTTCGGCGCGAACTTTTTTCAACAAATCCAATGCAGGCGTCATGGTGTCTCCGGGCATTGCAAACAGATGGCCGATTCTAGGCCAAGCCCACGCAAAAGGCTCTAGTACGCCCACTTTTAAGGTACACACGCAAGATGACAAGCGTGATCATTCACCAGACCAATAGTTTGAAAGTGACTGACCGTTCACTTTCGACCTTTGACAGCGGTCATTCTTGTCTATATTTTTTCGTTTCCGAATGCTGTAGGAATAGCTCCGCAGTATTCAAGCAGTAAGCCGTGTCCGGGATGGGGATCCTTGCCACGGTGAAAATCGCGCAATAACCCGTTGAGGTTGTGCGCCAGACAAGAACAACAACTGAGGTTTTCCATGACAACTGCTCTTCAACAGCCTTCACTTTCGAGCCAATGTATGGCCGAGTTCCTGGGGACTGCGCTTCTTATCTTCTTCGGTACGGGATGTGTCGCTGCGCTCAAGGTCGCGGGTGCCAGCTTTGGCTTGTGGGAGATCAGTATCATCTGGGGGGTGGGCGTCAGTATGGCGATCTACCTGAGCGCCGGCATTTCCGGGGCGCACCTGAACCCCGCCGTCAGTATTGCCCTGTGCATTTTCGCCGACTTCGACAAACGTAAACTGCCCTTCTATATCCTCGCCCAGATCGCCGGCGCCTTCTGCTCGGCCGCCTTGGTGTACACCCTCTACAGCAACCTGTTTTTCGATTACGAACAAACCCACCATATGGTCCGTGGCACGCAAGCCAGCCTGGAACTGGCGTCGGTGTTTTCCACCTACCCCCATGCGCTACTGAGCACCGCCCAGGCCTTCCTGGTGGAAATGGTCATCACCGCGATCCTGATGGGCGTGATCATGGCCCTCACCGATGACAACAACGGCCTGCCACGCGGCCCGCTGGCCCCGCTGCTGATCGGCCTGCTGATCGCCGTGATCGGCAGTGCCATGGGCCCGCTGACCGGCTTCGCGATGAACCCGGCGCGGGATTTCGGGCCCAAGCTGATGACCTTTTTCGCCGGCTGGGGTGAAATGGCCTTTACCGGTGGCCGCGATATTCCTTACTTCCTGGTACCGATTTTCGCGCCGATTGTTGGCGCATGCCTAGGTGCTGCAGCGTATCGCGGGCTGATTGCCCGTCACCTGCCAAGCGCCGCACCTGCTATAGCTGAAGAAACACCTGACACGGCTGTCAACGGCAAAACCCGTATTTCCTGATCACGCCAGCCTGGCCGCTCCTGCTCTTTTGCAGCCAGGCTGACTACCGACTTTCTTATTTCCCAAGGCATTCGACATGACCGATATTCAGAATAAGAACTACATCATCGCCCTTGACCAGGGCACCACCAGCTCCCGCGCGATCATCTTTGATCGTGACGCCAACGTGGTCTGCACCGCCCAGCGTGAGTTCACTCAGCACTACCCACAGCCGGGCTGGGTCGAGCATGACCCGATGGAAATCTTCGCCACCCAGAGCGCGGTGATGGTCGAGGCCCTGGCCCAGGCCGGCCTGCACCATGATCAGGTCGCCGCCATCGGCATCACCAACCAGCGTGAAACCACCGTGGTGTGGGACAAAGTCACCGGTCGCCCAATCTACAACGCCATCGTCTGGCAATGCCGCCGCAGCACCGAGATTTGCCAGCAACTCAAGCGCGACGGCCATGAGCAATACATTAATGACGCCACCGGCCTGGTCACCGACCCGTACTTCTCCGGCACCAAGCTCAAGTGGATCCTCGACAATGTCGAAGGCAGCCGCGAGCGTGCGCGCAACGGCGAGCTGCTGTTCGGTACCATCGACAGCTGGCTGATCTGGAAATTTACCGGCGGCAAAACCCACGTCACCGACTACACCAACGCCTCGCGCACCATGCTTTTCAACATCCACACCCTTGAGTGGGATGCGAAGATGCTGGAGATCCTCGACGTGCCGCGCGAAATGCTGCCGGAAGTGAAGTCGTCGTCGGAAATCTACGGCCGCACCAAAAGCGGCATCGCTATCGGCGGTATCGCCGGCGACCAGCAGGCTGCACTGTTCGGTCAGATGTGCGTTGAAGCAGGCCAGGCCAAGAACACCTACGGCACTGGCTGCTTCCTGCTGATGAACACCGGCGACAAAGCGGTGAAATCCCAGCACGGCATGCTTACCACCATCGCCTGCGGCCCGCGTGGCGAAGTGGCCTACGCCCTGGAAGGCGCCGTGTTCAACGGCGGCTCCACCGTGCAATGGCTGCGTGACGAGCTGAAGATTATTGCCGATGCCACCGACACCGAATACTTCGCCAGCAAGGTCAAGGACAGCAACGGCGTGTACCTGGTCCCGGCGTTCACCGGCCTGGGCGCGCCGTACTGGGACCCGTATGCCCGCGGCGCCCTGTTTGGCCTGACCCGCGGCGTACGCGTGGATCACATCATTCGTGCGGCCCTGGAGTCGATTGCCTACCAGACCCGCGACGTACTTGACGCCATGCAACAAGACTCGGGCGAACGCCTCAAAGCCTTGCGTGTGGACGGCGGCGCGGTCGCCAACAACTTCCTGATGCAGTTCCAGGCCGATATCCTCGGCACCCAGGTCGAGCGCCCGCAAATGCGCGAGACCACCGCATTGGGCGCCGCGTACCTGGCAGGCCTGGCCTGCGGCTTCTGGGGCAGCCTGGATGAATTGCGCGGCAAGGCGGTGATCGAACGCGAATTCGAACCCCAGTTGGACGAAGTCGCCAAGGAGAAGCTCTACGCCGGCTGGCAAAAAGCGGTAAGCCGTACCCGCGACTGGGAACCGCACGAAGGCGCTGAATAAGCCAAGCGCCGGATCCATATAGGGTTGTAACTGGCAGGGAGCGGATTCCTGCGTCATCATGGGCCACTTTTGTATGGCAGCCCAAAGGACGCCCCATGAATCTGCCTCCCCGCCAACAACAAATCCTCGAACTGGTCCGCGAACGCGGCTATGTCAGCATCGAGGAAATGGCGCAGCTATTCGTTGTCACCCCGCAAACCATCCGCCGCGATATCAACCAACTGGCGGACGCCAATCTGCTGCGCCGCTACCACGGCGGCGCGGCCTACGATTCCAGTGTCGAAAACACCGCGTACGCCATGCGTGCCGACCAGATGCGCGACGAGAAACAGCGCATCGGCGAAGCCATCGCGGCGCAAATCCCCGATCACGCCTCGCTGTTCATCAATATCGGCACCACTACCGAATCCATCGCCCGTGCGCTGCTCAACCACAACCACCTGAAAATCATCACCAACAACCTCAACGTCGCCACCATGCTCAGCGCCAAGGACGACTTCGACGTGCTGTTGACGGGCGGTAATGTGCGCCGTGACGGCGGCGTGGTGGGCCAGGCGAGTGTCGACTTCATCAACCAGTTCAAGGTCGACTTTGCCTTGGTGGGTATCAGCGGTATCGATGAAGATGGCAGCTTGCTCGACTTTGACTACCAGGAAGTGCGGGTTTCCCAGGCAATTATCGCCAATGCGCGCAAGGTCATCCTGGCGGCCGACTCCAGCAAATTCGGGCGCAACGCCATGATTCGCCTGGGGCCGATCAGTCTGGTGGATTGTCTGGTGACCGATCAGCAGCCGGTGCCGGCGCTGGTGCAGTTGTTGAATGAGCATAAGGTTCAGTTGGAAGTCGTCTAGGTTCTCGTTCCCACGCTCCGCGTGGGAACTATCAGCGGTTATGTTCACAAATTTTCCTTTACCCGCCCTTCGATGAGTTTTTTCAATCGAAGTCAGGTGGCTGCGCGCGCGTTTATCCGCTACTATTTTCGCAAATGAACATTAATGTTCGAATTCCAATACGAAAAGATCGCGAGGCCAGCCGATGAACCTTTCTACCTTGCCTGCTCCACCGCTTGCCGAAGTCTATGACGTTGCCGTTATAGGCGGCGGAATCAATGGCGTCGGCATTGCAGCAGACGCAGCCGGTCGCGGTTTGTCGGTTTTCCTTTGTGAAAAGGATGATCTGGCCAGCCACACCTCTTCCGCTAGCAGCAAGCTGATCCACGGTGGCCTGCGCTACCTTGAACATTACGAGTTCCGCCTGGTGCGCGAAGCGTTGGCCGAACGCGAAGTGCTGCTGGCCAAGGCCCCGCACATCGTCAAGCAGATGCGTTTCGTGTTGCCGCACCGCCCGCACCTGCGTCCGGCATGGATGATCCGCGCCGGCCTGTTCCTGTACGACAATCTCGGCAAGCGCGAAAAGCTCGCCGGCTCGAAAAGCCTCAAGTTCGGCCCGGACAGCCCACTGAAAAGCGAAATTACCAAAGGCTTCGAGTACTCCGATTGCTGGGTCGATGACGCCCGCCTTGTCGTCCTAAACGCCATGGCCGCCCGCGAAAAAGGCGCGCACATCCATACCCAGACCCGGTGCGTCAGCGCCCATCGCAGCAAGGGCCTGTGGGAAATGAACATGGAACGCGCCGATGGCAGCCTGTTCTCGATCCGTGCCCGCGCACTGGTCAACGCCGCTGGCCCATGGGTGGCCAAGTTCATCAAGGATGACTTGAAACTGGATTCGCCCTACGGCATCCGTTTGATCCAGGGCAGCCACCTGATCGTGCCGAAACTCTACGAAGGTGCCCACGCGCACATCCTGCAGAACGAAGACCAGCGCATCGTTTTCACCATTCCGTACCTGAACCACCTGACCATCATCGGCACCACCGACCGCGAATACACGGGCGACCCGGCTGCAGTTGCGATCACCGAAGGTGAAACCGACTACATGCTCCAGGTGGTCAACGCACACTTCAAGAAGCAACTGAGCCGCGACGACATCCTCCATACTTACTCTGGCGTTCGCCCACTGTGCAACGACGAGTCGGACAACCCGTCGGCCATTACCCGCGACTACACGCTGGCGCTGTCCGGCGGCACGGGCGAGGCACCGATCCTGTCGGTGTTTGGCGGTAAGCTGACCACCTATCGCAAGCTCGCCGAATCGGCGATGGCGCAACTGGCGCCGTATTTCACCCAGATGCGCCCAAGCTGGACCGCCAAGGCCAGCCTGCCTGGCGGCGAGGACATGACCACGCCAGAAGCCTTGGCCGAAGCCATTCGCAGCAAATTCGACTGGGTGCCGAGTGAAATCGCCCGCCGTTGGTCCACTACTTATGGCAGCCGCACATGGCGCTTGCTGGAAGGCGTGCAATCGATGGCTGACCTGGGCGAGCACCTGGGTGGCGGCCTGTATACCCGAGAAGTCGATTACCTGTGTGCTGAAGAATGGGTGACCCAGGCTCAAGACATACTGTGGCGTCGTACCAAGCTGGGCCTGTTCACCACTGCGCAAGAACAGGAGAACGTGCAGCGTTATCTGTCCAAGGTCGAGCAGAACCGCCGCAAGATTGAAGCGGCCTGACTGCCAATAACGAACAAAGCCCCTGCACCGTGAGGTCCAGGGGCTTTGTTTTGCATTCGGTTTTCCGAACGCGACAGCCAACCCTATTCGGTTTGCCGGATCCAGAACTAAGATTTTTTCCGACACATAAAGTTAATTTTCATAAAAATCAAAGCTTTAAGCTTTTAACGCTGGTCTGGCACGACTCATGCTCTACACTCTTGGACGATTGCCTGAGACGCCTCAGGAGCCGTCACGGGCATTCGCTGTACAAGAGAGCCGTTTAGCCGGCTTCATAAAAAAAACAAATGTCGAGGAAGTATTGATGCGCATCGTTCCCCATATTCTGGGCGCAGCTATCGCTGCTGCTCTGATCAGCACTCCAGTTTTCGCCGCCGAACTCACCGGCACGCTGAAAAAGATCAACGACTCCGGCACCATCACTCTCGCTCACCGCGACAGCTCCATTCCGTTTTCCTACATCGCGGATGGTTCGGGCAAACCAGTGGGCTACTCCCACGACATTCAGTTGGCCGTCGTAGAGCAACTGAAAAAAGACCTGAACAAACCCGACCTGAAGGCCAAGTACAACCTGGTCACTTCGCAAACCCGTATTCCGCTGATCCAGAACGGCACCGCGGACCTCGAGTGCGGCTCCACCACCAACAATGCCGAACGCGCCCAACAAGTTGATTTCACCGTCAACATTTTCGAAATCGGCACCCGTCTGCTCGTCAAGAAAGACAAGGATGGCAAGCCGAGCTACGCCGACTTTGCTGACCTGAAAGGCAAGAACGTCGTGACCACCGCTGGCACCACGTCCGAGCGCATCATCAAATCGATGAACGCTGACAAGCAAATGGGCATGAACATCATCTCCGCCAAAGACCACGGCGAATCCTTCCAGATGCTGGAAAGCGGCCGTGCCGTTGCCTTCATGATGGACGACGCCCTGCTGGCCGGTGAAGAAGCCAAGGCCAAGAAGCCGGACGACTGGGTCATCACCGGTACTCCACAGTCCTTTGAAGCCTATGCCTGCATGGTGCGTAAAGACGACCCGGCCTTCAAAAAGGCTGTCGATGACGCCATCGTCGCCCTGTACAAATCCGGCGAGATCAACAAGATCTACAGCAAGTGGTTCGAGAGCCCGATCCCACCAAAAGGCCTGAACCTGAACTTCCCGATGAGCGACAAGGTTAAGGAGCTGATCGCTAACCCAAGCGACAAGCCAGCGCCTGACGTAAAAATCTAATACCTGACTAAGCTTATGTCCTGAGGGAGCCAACCCTCCCTCAGGCGTCTGTTACTACCTGCTGGCAATAAATTGGAACACTCGACCTGGCGGTTTTCGAGCCGATCGTGTGTGCCTGGCGTTCACCGTCAGGCGGGAAAGGATCTTCCCCAAGCGGGTGCTTGTACATCGATCGATTTCGGGGGAGACCCTAATGAATTACAACTGGGACTGGAGCGTGTTCTTCAAGTCCACCGGCGTGGGCAGCGAGACTTATCTCGACTGGTACATCGCCGGCTTGGGCTGGACCATCGCCATCGCTGTCGTGGCATGGATTATCGCCTTACTGCTGGGGTCCATTCTGGGCGTCATGCGCACCGTGCCGAACCGTCTCGTAGCGGGCATTGCGACCTGCTATGTGGAACTGTTCCGTAACGTGCCGCTGCTGGTTCAGCTATTCATCTGGTATTTCCTGATACCCGACCTGCTGCCGCAGAACCTGCAAGACTGGTACAAACAAGACCTCAACCCGACCACTTCGGCTTACCTGAGCGTCGTCGTATGCCTGGGCCTGTTCACCGCCGCCCGAGTGTGTGAGCAAGTACGTACCGGTATTCAGGCACTTCCGCGTGGCCAGGAATCAGCTGCACGTGCCATGGGTTTCAAGCTGCCGCAGATCTACTGGAACGTGCTGCTGCCCCAAGCCTACCGGATCATCATTCCGCCGCTCACCTCGGAATTCCTCAACGTCTTCAAGAACTCCTCCGTGGCGTCCTTGATCGGCCTGATGGAACTGCTGGCACAAACCAAGCAGACCGCCGAGTTCTCGGCCAACCTGTTTGAGGCCTTCACCCTGGCCACGCTGATCTACTTCACCCTGAACATGAGCCTGATGCTGCTGATGCGCATGGTCGAGAAGAAAGTCGCGGTGCCCGGCCTGATCTCCGTGGGGGGTAAATAATGGACTTCGATTTCAGCGGCATCATCCCCGCCATCCCGGGCCTGTGGAACGGCATGGTCATGACCTTGCAGTTGATGGTCATGGGCGTGGTCGGCGGTATCGCACTGGGTACGGTCCTGGCGCTGATGCGCCTGTCGTCCAGCAAACTGCTGTCGCGCCTCGCCGGCGCTTATGTGAACTACTTCCGCTCGATCCCGCTGCTGCTGGTGATCACCTGGTTCTACCTGGCGGTGCCGTTCGTGCTGCGCTGGATCACCGGCGAAGACACCCCAATCGGCGCGTTCGCCTCCTGCGTCGTGGCCTTCATGATGTTCGAAGCCGCGTACTTCTGCGAAATCGTGCGAGCCGGCGTGCAGTCGATCCCCAAGGGCCAGATGGCGGCGGCACAGGCAATGGGCATGAGCTATGGCCAGACCATGCGCCTGATCATCCTGCCCCAGGCGTTCCGCAAGATGACCCCGTTGCTGCTGCAACAGTCGATCATCCTGTTCCAGGACACCTCGCTGGTCTACACCGTGGGCCTGGTGGACTTCCTCAACTCCGCCCGCTCTAACGGCGACATCATCGGCCGCTCCAATGAGTTCCTGATCTTTGCCGGTGTCGTCTACTTCATCATCAGCTTTTCCGCCTCGCTGCTGGTCAAGCGTCTGCAAAAAAGGTTTGCCGTATGATCTCTATCAAGAACATCAACAAGTGGTATGGCGACTTCCAGGTGCTGACCGATTGCAGCACTGATGTCAAAAAAGGCGAAGTGATCGTGGTGTGCGGGCCGTCCGGCTCGGGCAAGTCCACCCTCATCAAGTGCGTCAACGCGCTGGAACCGTTCCAGAAGGGCGACATCGTGGTCGACGGCACCTCCATCGCCGACCCGAAAACCAACCTGCCGAAACTGCGTTCACGCGTGGGCATGGTGTTCCAGCACTTCGAACTGTTCCCGCACCTGACCATCACCGAGAACCTGACCATCGCGCAGATCAAGGTGCTGGGTCGCAGCAAGGAAGAAGCCACCAAGAAGGGCCTGCAATTGCTTGAGCGTGTGGGCCTGTCGGCGCACGCCCACAAGCACCCGGGTCAGCTTTCCGGCGGCCAGCAACAACGTGTGGCTATTGCCCGCGCCTTGGCCATGGACCCGATCGTGATGCTGTTCGACGAACCCACCTCAGCCCTCGACCCGGAAATGGTCAACGAAGTACTGGACGTGATGGTGCAACTGGCCCACGAAGGCATGACCATGATGTGCGTGACCCACGAAATGGGCTTCGCCCGCAAAGTGGCCGACCGCGTAATCTTCATGGACGCCGGCAAGATCATCGAAGACTGCCCGAAAGAAGAATTCTTCGGCGACATCAGCGCCCGCTCCGAACGCGCGCAGCAATTCCTTGAGAAAATCCTGCAGCACTAAGCATTACAGCGCTTTCACTGTAGAAACCGGATCCATTATGGGAGCAAGCCCGCTCCCACAATGGACCGTACAGGCAGGCAAGCGCTGGTTGACCCAAGGCATCTGTGATGAAATGCGACCCCAACCAATTTCGCGCCGCACCGCCATCACTTGCCGTGAAACCACGCCTGATACGCCAACTGTTCCTGCCGCCGTTGATCATCGCCCTGATGATCAGCCTGGGTTATATCGGCTTCTGGATCAGTGAGTACTACGGCATCCGCACCCTCAGCGATACCGGCGAACGCCAACTGGAGTTGCATGCCCGCACCGTCGAAAGCGAACTAAGCAAATACACCTACCTGCCCAGCCTTCTGGAACTGGAGTCCAGCGTCTCCAAACTGCTGGCCGACCCAACCCAGGAAACCCGCAAGACCGTCAACGACTACCTCGAAGGCCTGAACCGACGCAGTCGCAGTCGGGCCATCTACGTGATGGACACCACCGGCCGCGTGCTGGCCACCAGTAACTGGCGCGATGCCGACAGTTACCAGGGTGAAGACCTGTCCTTTCGTGCCTACTTCCAGAACGCCGTGCGTGGTCAGCCCGGGCGGTTCTATGGCATCGGCAGCACCAACGGCGAACCTGGCTACTACCTGGCCCACGGCCTGGAAGAACACGGCAAAATCATCGGCGTCGCCGTGGTCAAAGTGCGCCTCGAAGCCCTGGAGGAACGCTGGCAACGCGCGCGCCTCGAGGCCTTCGTCAGCGATGAGAACGGCATCATTATCCTTTCCAGCGACCCGGCCCGCCGCCTCAAGGCCGTGCGCCCGCTGAGCGATGACACCAAGGATCGCCTGGCCCACAGCCTGCAGTATTACTGGGCGACATTGAACGAGCTGGAACCCCTGGCCCGCGAGCGCCTCAATGAAGCCACCGAGAAACTGACGTTCCCAGCCAACAACGAAGTGGTGAACGACCAGCGCGAAGTCAGCTACCTGGCGCAAACCCGTCCGCTTAATGACACACCCTGGAATTTCACCCTGCTTACCCCGCTCAACGACCTGCGTCGCGCCGCCATCAACCAGGGCATCCTGGTGGCGGTCGCGTTTGGCCTGGTGGCGTTTTTGCTGATTGCCTGGAATGAGCGGCGCAAAGTCATCGCCACCCGCCTCGCCGCGCGGGAAGCCCTGCAGGAAGCCAACAGCCAGCTGGAGCGTCGGATTGCCGAACGCACCGCCGACCTGCGCGCCAGCAACGAACGGCTCAAGGGCCAGATCCGCGAACGCCGCCAGGCCGAAGAAACCCTGCGCCGCGCCCAGGATGAACTGGTGCAGGCCGGCAAACTGGCGGCTATCGGCCAGATGTCCACCAGCATCGCCCACGAACTGAACCAGCCCCTGGCCGCCTTGCGCACCTTGTCCGGCAACACCGTGCGTTTCCTCGAGCGCGGCGCCCTCGACACCGCCAGCGCCAACCTCAAGACCATTAATGAACTGATCGACCGCATGGGCCGCATCACCGCCAGCCTGCGCTCCTTCGCCCGGCGCGGCGATGACCAGGGCGAAGCCAACCTCGCCAAAGCCGTGGACGCCGCGTTCCAGGTACTGGGCGCGCGCCTGGACGACCTGTCGCTGAGCGTGCACCGTGACTTTGTCCCCGCCCAACTGCAAATCGACCAGACGCGCCTGGAGCAGATCCTGGTCAACCTGATCGGCAATGCCCTCGACGCCATGCAGGCCCAACCTGCCCCCGAGCTGTGGCTGGACGGCAGCAGCAGCGAGGGCAAATATCGCCTGCACGTACGCGACAACGGCCACGGCATCGACGCCGAGGCGCGCAAACATTTGTTCGAACCGTTCTTCACCACCAAACCCGGCGAGCAAGGCCTGGGCTTGGGCCTGACGCTTTCCGCCAGCCTCGCGGCGGCCACTGGCGGCAACCTTGCCGTGGAGCATCCGGCCAGTGGTGGAACGACCTTTGTCCTGAGCCTGCCGCTGGCGGGTGCTCAAAAAGCTGAGTCGACATGAATACAGACGCTACAGTCCCTAAAGACGACCTCACCGTGCTGATCGTCGAAGACGACCCCCATGTACTGCTCGGCTGCCAGCAAGCCCTGGCACTGGAAGACATCCACAGCGTCGGCGTGGGCAGTGCCGAAGAAGCCTTGAAGCGCATCGGCGAGAACTTCGCGGGCATTGTGATCAGTGACATCCGCTTGCCGGGCATTGATGGCCTGGAGCTGCTCACCCGCCTCAAGGCCCTGGATAAAAGCCTGCCGGTGGTGCTGATTACCGGGCATGGCGATATCTCCATGGCGGTCGGCGCGATGCGCAACGGCGCCTACGATTTCATGGAAAAACCCTTCTCCCCCGAACGCCTGGTGGACGTCGCCCGTCGCGCCCTGGAGCAGCGCGGGCTGGCGCGGGAAGTCTGGTCGTTGCGCCGTCAGCTGGCCGAGCGCGACGCCCTCGAGGGCCGCATCATTGGCCGCTCGCCCGCCATGCAGAACCTGCGCGAGCTGATCGCCAACGTCGCCGACACCTCGGCCAACGTGCTGATCGAAGGCGAGACCGGCACCGGCAAGGAACTGGTCGCGCGCTGCCTGCACGATTTCAGCCGGCGCCATTCGCACCAGTTCGTCGCGTTGAACTGCGGCGGCTTGCCGGAGAACCTCTTCGAAAGCGAGATTTTCGGCCACGAAGCCAACGCCTTTACCGGCGCCGGCAAGCGCCGCATCGGCAAGATCGAGCACGCCCACGAAGGCACGTTGTTCCTTGATGAAGTGGAAAGCATGCCGATCAACCTGCAGATCAAACTGCTACGGGTGCTGCAGGAACGCACCCTGGAACGCTTGGGTTCGAACCAGAGCGTGGCAGTGGATTGCCGGGTGATAGCCGCCACCAAGTCCGACCTCGACGAATTGAGCCGTGCCAGTCAGTTCCGCAGCGACCTGTACTACCGCCTCAACGTGGTGACCCTTGAACTGCCGCCGCTGCGCGAACGCCGCGAAGACATCCTGCAGCTGTTCGAACATTTCCTGCAGCAATCATCCTTGCGCTTCGACCGGGCCGTGCCGGAATTGGACAACCAGACCCTGTCGAACCTGATGAGCCACGACTGGCCCGGCAACGTGCGCGAACTGCGCAACGTCGCCGAACGCTTCGCCCTGGGCCTGCCCGCCTTCAAGAAAAGCGGCGCCAGCGGCGGCAACCATGGCCTGGCCTTTACCGAGGCGGTGGAGGCCTTCGAACGCAACCTGCTCAACGATGCCTTGCAACGCAGTGGCGGCAACCTGACCCAGGCCAGCCAGGAATTGGGGATGGCCAAGACCACCTTGTTCGATAAAGTTAAAAAGTACGGGTTGAGCCACTGATGGATCTATTCTTGAAAGCCGCCGTGGGCGCGGCGGTGGTGCTGATCCTGGCGGCGCTGGCCAAGACCAAGAACTATTACATCGCAGGGTTGGTACCGCTGTTTCCGACCTTTGCGTTGATCGCGCATTACATCGTCGGCAAGGGCCGCTCGGTGGACGATTTGAAGACCACCATCCTGTTCGGAATGTGGTCGATCATTCCGTATTTTGTGTATTTGGCGACGTTGTATGTGGTGGTGGATCGGATGCGGTTGGAGGCCTCTTTAGCCGTAGCGGCGGTAGCGTGGTTGATGGCCGCAACCGTCCTGGTCAGCATCTGGGTACGCGTCCATTCCTGACAAAACACGGTCGAAATGTAGCTAACAGGGGATCAGCGTACGATCTTGTCGACTTGAATCCCCAGCTTCTTCAAGCGATACCAAAAGCTCCTCTCCGAAATCCCGATCTTCGCCGCCGCCGCAGCCTGCACGCCGTTGCTCTCCTGCAACGCTGCCAGAATGTAGGCCTTCTCCACCTCCGCCAGCGCCGCATCCAGGTCCTGGGGAATCCCCGGCCCCTCGCTGAGGATCGCCGCTAAGCCGCCCTCGCTCGGCTTCGAGGCAAACAAATAACCCGGTAGGTCGATATCTTCGATCACGGGAGAGGCGGCCACGATGGTCGCGCGCTCCACGCAGTTCTGCAGCTCACGAATATTGCCCGGCCAGTGATACGCCGCCATGGCCTGCAACGCTTCGGCGCTGAAACCGGTAATGCGCTTGCCGGCCGTGGCGCTGAGGGTGTGGGCGAAGTGGCGAGCCAGGGGCGCGATGTCCTCCACACGCTCGCGCAAGGCCGGCAAAGGAATCGGGAACACGTTGAGGCGGTAATAAAGGTCTTCACGAAACTCTTTGTTAGCCACCGCCTCCAGCAGGTTCTTATTGGTAGCGGCGATCACCCGCACATCCACCTTGCGCTCGCGGGGGTCGCCCACCGGCTCGATCACCCGCTCCTGCAAGGCGCGCAGGATCTTGGCCTGTAACGCCAGGGGCATATCGCCCACTTCATCCAGGAACAATGTGCCTTTGTCGGCCTGCTGGAAGCGCCCTACCCGATCAGCCACGGCGCCGGTAAACGCGCCCTTGCAATGGCCGAACATTTCGCTTTCCAGCAAGCCTTCCGGGATCGCCGCGCAATTGACCGCCACGAACGGTTTGTCAGCCCGGCAGCCGTGTTTGTGGATGGCGCGGGCGACCATTTCCTTGCCGGTGCCGCTTTCACCCGTCAGCAGGATGGTGGCGCTGCTGTCACGCACCGAGTCCACCGCTTGCAGCACCTTGCGAAACGCCGGGCTGTCGCCCACCAGGCTGTCGAACTGCGCGTGCTCATCCAGCTCGGCACGCAGGCGTGCGTTGTCGCGCATGATGTCGCGAAATTGCAGGGCCTTGGCCACGGTGATGTCGAGCTCGTCGATATCGAACGGCTTGGCGATGTAGTCGTAGGCGCCGTTGCGCATCGACTGCACGGCGTTTTTCACCGTGCTGTAGGCGGTCATCACAATCACCGGCACGTGCGGGTAGCGCACCTTGATCTCGGCCAGCAGCGCCGGCCCGTCCATGCCGGGCATGCGCCAATCGCTGATCACCAGGTCGATGTCTTCCTGCTCCAGCACCTTGAGCGCGTGCAGGCCGTTGCCGGCGACAAACACCTGCACCTCGTTCTGGCCCAGGGCCGAGGCAAGCAGGTCGCAGAGCTTGGGTTCGTCGTCGACTACCAGAATGTTATGCGTCATGACTGTCCTCGTCGTCTTCGCCCATTGCCGGAATGTACAGGCTGAACGTGGCGCCGGCATCTTTCTCGCTGGCACATTCGATGCTGCCGTCGTGACTTTCCATAATCGAATAGACTTTAGCCAGGCCCAGGCCGGTGCCGGAAGCCTTGGTGGTGACGAATGGCGTGAAGATACGCTCGACCATTTCCGCCGGAATACCCTGGCCGGTGTCGGCGATGCTGATCACCGTATTTTCGCCCACGGCGCGAATGCCCAGAGTTAGGCGTCCGCCTTCGGGCATTGCGTCGATGGCGTTGAGAATCAGGTTGAGGCACGCCTGCTTGAGCTGCTTGGCATCCGCGTAGATCGTCGCCCCCGGCGCCTGGTCGTCGATGTGTGCATCGATGTTATGGGTGGCCAATTCCGGGCCGCAGAAGCCGAGGATTTCCTCCACCAAGGGTCGCGTTGGCTGCAGCACGCGCAACGGTGGGTTGGGCTTGGCAAAGTCGAGAAACTCGGTGATCAGGTCATTGATGCGGCTGACTTCACTGATCACGTATTCCAGGTGACGCTTGTCGGTTTCCGCCAGGTCAGCGCGACGGTGCAGCAGTTGCGTCGCCGTCTTGATGATTCCCAGCGGGTTGCGGATCTCGTGAGCCAGGCCCATGGCGACTTCACCCAAGGCATGCAGGCGATCACGCCGACGCAACTGGGCTTCAAGGTGATGCAACTCGCCCAGACGCTCGGTCATGTGGTTGAAGGTGCTGCTCAACTGCGCCAGCTCGTCGCCGCCGCTGACCTCCACGCGGTGCGCGTAGTCGCCGGAAATCACCGCGTTAACACCTTGGGACAGGTCGCGCAAAGGCTTGGTCAGGCGTCGCGACACCAACACCCCGGCCGCCAACGACAGCGCCGAACTGAGCAGGAAGATCAGCACGAACAGATTACTCTGGTTCACCAGCCCGACCAGGCTGGTGTGGCGCAGCAGGCCGCTGAAAATCACGCCTTGCAAGTCACCGGCATCATTGAAGATCGGCCAGTACAAACCGCTGTAGTTATTGGTGAACTGCTCGCTGGGCTGCCGGGTGGCGCGCATCGCGGTTTCAACGCTCTTGGGGATGCGCGAAGGGTGATCCTCAAACCGTTGGGTCGAGAAAATCTCGGAGAAACCGTCCGGGTTGGCCAGGTACAGGCGCAGGTCGAGGGAATGCACATCGGCCACGCTGGTGAGGAAACTGCTGTCCAGGTAAGTCCCGACCAGCAGCTCGTAATCAACGCCGTCCTGGGAGGTATCGAACGTCGAGACCACGATGCCGGTGGACACGCCCCCCACCTGCACAGTCTGCAACACCGTATTTTTGGCCAGGCTGATCTGCTTGACGATGTCGGATTCGGCGGTACTGAACACGACTTTTTGGTCACTGGTGCGAATCAACGCTACCACGTCGATATCAGTGGCATCGGCAATGTCGGCGGTCAGCCGGTCGTGTTTGGCGGCTTGCTTGTTCTCAGGCGGGCTGGTGTAGCGCAGGAACAATTTGGCCATGCGCGCGTTGTCATGAAGGATATCGCCGATCTCGTCCTTGACGATCTTGGTGGATTCCTGCAGCCAGATGCGCACGTTGCTGTCGAAGATCTGCGACAACGTAGTGGCGGCCAACTCCGCCGCGATCATGGTCGGGATCACACTGACCAACCAGAACGCCAGCACCAGCTTGCGCTGGACGCTCCAGCGCGAAATGGCAAAGGGGCGGGCTTTCTGGCGGGTCTTGGTGATCATCAGGTTTCGCTTATCGCAGCAGCCATGGCGGGGTCGGAACGGTCCGGTCGAATAAACACTTTTAAAAGCTTGAGCAGGCCGTTGACCAGCCGGTTGCGGTGGCGGAAAAACACACGGTTCCCCTGGAACTCACAGCCCAGGCGCAGCTTACTGGCATACCCGGCCTGCCCACACTCATACAACGCAATATTATTCTGAATACAGTAGTCGACGTTGGTCAGCCAACTACGGAAGTACAGGTTGTAGTCGCGGGTGAACTCGACGTCATGCCCGAAAAACTTGTCCACCAGCCGTTGTTCGTCCACCAGCATCAGGTTGAACGCCACCAGCCGCTCGTCTACCCAGTAAAGAACACAAACCGCGCGCTGATCAAGCCGTTCGAGCACGCCGGTGAAGTAGCCGGCAGGCAGCCGTTCGAACTGCAACTCGGCGCGTGTCAGCGTGGCTTCGTACAGGCGCATGACGTCGGGCAGCACGTCGTCGATATTGCGCCGCCACTCCACCCGCGGCCCCGGCGCGCGCAGTTTGCGGCGCAGGTCCTTGCGGGTGGATTTGCCCAGCGAGCCGAGGTAAGCATCTACCGATCCATAAGGCAGCGGCAACACGCCGGTGGGCAGGCTCGGCATGCTTTGAAAGCCTGCAGCCCGGCAAGTCTCAAGCCAATAGGGGTCTGTGCTTGGCGCGTCCTTGACCGCCACCAGGCCGATACCAACGTCATCGGCATCCCGGCGCGCGGCTTCCAGCAGGTGCTTGAGCATCATCGGGCGGCGCGCATCCGCCACGCCACTGGCGAAACCCACGTCGCAACGTTCGGCCACCGGAGAGCCGAGGGCATACAACCCCAACTGCAAAAGCCCGGGCCACAGCCGTTCTACACGCTCGGTCAGGCGCTTGCCGGCGCCCGATACCGTGGCGTCGAGGCGATAATGAGTAATGAACGCGGCGGCCACTGCCACCAGCGTGCCATTTTCGTAGACCGCCAGGTAACGCCACTGAAAATCATCGATAGCGGCGTTTTCCACGGCGACGTAATAGTCCCAGTCTTCCAGGGCTCCCGGGAAACAGTCGTTCCAGGCACTGCGCTGGATGGCCCGGATGGTTGGAAAGGCTTGGGTGGTAATCACGTATTCCCCTTATTTCTTTGGCGAACGCCGATCCAATGTGGGAGCTGTCGAGCTTAAGCGAGGCTGCGATAGCATCACCTCGGTTTCACTGATAGACCGAGGCGCCTGCATCGCTGCCTCGCTTAAGCTCGACAGCTCCCACAACGACCCGATTTGGCAGAACATAATGCGTGTGCTGTTCGATGAACTCGGCACTCAACTCGATCACCCGGCGGTATTGCAGGTCGACGGTGATCATGTGGTAGCAGTTGTCCAACAGAATCTTGGTCACCGGCCCGCCCAAGTGGCGCTCCACGTAATCGGCGTTCCAGCGGCTGGTGATGTCGTCCTCAATGGAATGCAACACCAGCGCGGGTACGTTGATCGATGGCATGCGCTTTTTGACCACGGCGTTCATCCAGTGCAATTCACGCACGGTCACGCCCTCCATCGTCAACAAACCCGCTTCGCTGCTTTCGCCCTCTTTCATCTGCCGTTCAACGATGGCCCGCAGGCGTTCGTTCTTGATGCCGTAGGGCGGTTTCTCGGTAAAGCGGAACAGGCGCACGCCGAATGGAATACGGATCAGCAACGGCGTGATGAACGCCATTTTGCTGATGCTCCAGCCGTCGTACTTGAGTGTGGTGGAGTACATCAGCAAGCCGGCGACCTGGCCTGGATGCTCCGACGCCAGGTACATCGACATCACCGCGCCCATCGACAAACCACCGACAAACACCTGCTCGTGCCGCTGTTTCACACCGACGAAGGTCTTGCGCACCCCTTCGTACCAGTCGCGCCAGCCAGTGGCTTGCAGGTCGCTGTTGTCACCGCAATGCCCGGCCAGGGTGGGCACATACACCGTGCAATTGCCCGCCTTGGCGAGGCCCTTGGCGACCTGGCGCAACTCCGTCGGGGTGCCGGTCAGGCCGTGGATCAACAGGACCCCGACCGGACCTTCACCGAGAACGAAACCGGCAGAACCTTCACCGAGGTCGATCTCTGCCTGGCTCACCGGTTGGTCGCCCGCACCAGCAGTTGTTCAAGCAACTTCAGGCCCAGTTCGATTTCCGGGTAGCTGATTTCCAGGGACGGTGCCAGGGTGATCACGTTTTTGTAGTAACCGCCTACGTCGAGGATCAGGCCGAGTTTCTGGCCATCTACGACCATGTCGCCTTTCATGCCTTCTTCGACCATGTAGTCCAGGGTCGCCTTGTCTGGCGTGAAACCGTCCGGGCCGCAGATTTCGCAGCGCAGGGCCAAGCCCAGGCCGTCGACGTCGCCGATGATCGGGAAACGTTTCTGCAGGTCTTGCAGGCCTTCGAGGAAAAACTTGCCCTTGGCCATGACCATCGCGCCGTAGTCGACTTCGTTGGTCATCTTGAACATTTCCAGACCTACCGCCGTGCCCAACGGGTTGGAGGCAAAGGTGGAGTGGGTCGAGCCTGGTGGGAAGATCTTCGGGTTGATCAATTCTTCACGGGCCCAGATGCCACCCAGCGGGTTGAGGCCGTTGGTCAGCGCCTTGCCAAAGACGATCACGTCCGGCTGCACGTCGAAGTGCTCGATCGACCACAGTTTGCCGGTGCGATAGAAACCCATCTGGATTTCGTCGGAGACCATCAAAATGCCGTGCTGATCCAGCACGTGCTTGAGTTCGCGGTAAAAGTTCATCGGCGGGATCACGTAGCCGCCGGTGCCCTGGATCGGCTCGACGTAGAACGCTGCGTATTCACACTGATTGGTTTTTGGGTCCCAGACGCCGTTGTATTCGGTCTCGAACAAGCGCGCGAATTGCTGCACGCATTGGCTGCCGTATTCTTCCTTGGTCATGCCTTTAGGGCCGCGGAAGTGGTACGGGAACGGAATGAAGTTTGCGCGTTCACCAAAGTGGCCGTAGCGGCGACGGTAGCGGAAGCTCGAGGTAATCGACGACGCGCCGAGCGTACGGCCGTGGTAGCCGCCTTCGAAGGCGAACATCAGGCTTTTGCCGTTGGACGCGTTACGCACCACCTTCAGGGAGTCTTCGATGGACTGCGAACCGCCCACGTTGAAGTGCACGCGACCGTCGAGGCCGAACTTCTTCTTGGCGTCCACCGCGATCATTTCCGACAGCTCGATCTTGCCCTTGTGCAGGTACTGGCTGGCGATTTGCGGCAGGGTGTCGATCTGCTGTTTCAGCGCATTGTTCAGGCGCGGGTTCGCATAGCCGAAGTTGACCGCCGAGTACCACATTTGCAGGTCGAGGTAGGCCTGGTCTTCGGTGTCCCACACGTAGGAGCCTTCGCAACGGCTGAAAATACGCGGCGGCTCGATGTAGTGAACGGTGTCGCCGTAGGAGCAGTATTTGGCTTCTTTATCCAGAAGGATCTGGTCTTCGGCGGTAGCAATACGGATATCAGACATGGTGGAAGAGTTCCTGATTGTCGGAAGAGGTGTTGAAGGTGGTGGCGTTGGCGGCGATGCCTTGTGGCAGCAGCGCCAGCAATGCAGGCACTTCGGCAAAGCTGTCGAAGCGCGCGTGAGGGATGTTGTTGGCCCCGCAGTAGTCGGCGAGGCTGCCCTTGGCGAAGACAAAGTCGGCGGTGGAGGCCACGCACATGTCGGACTTGCCGTCGCCGATCACCAGCACGCGCTTGTGGCGTGGGGTGGATTTGCACTTGCAGTTGCCGGACGCGGCACGGCAGGCGTCGCTGGCGTACGGAAAGTCGATGCGCCAGCTGTTCTGGTCGACCTGGCGCAGGCGGTTGGCGAGGATCGGCAGCAAGCTCACGTAGTTGCGCGAGAGGATCCGCGCGATGCCCTGCTCGATGCCGTCGCTGACCACTTCGATGGACGCGCCCAGGCCGATCACGTGATCGACGAAGTCCGGGAAGTCCGGGTCAATCTCCACGCTGTCGAAATACGCCAGCAGTTCGGAGGGCGTCGCCTTGATCAGCGCCAGTTGGCGGCTCAGGCATTCGCGTGAACCGATGTGCCCATCCAGCCATTCCTGTTCGATGGTTTCCCACTCGGGGCCGGCGAAGCGTTGGAGGACGTTGTCGATGACATCGGTGGGAGTAATGGTCCCGTCGAAGTCACACACGATATGCCAGTGGATCATCTACGTTTACCTTGTAAGGGCGCGCTCAGTGCGCTTGCACAAGGGGTAGAGCAGAGAGTGTGCCAACTGGCCGGCGCCCAGCAGGGCCGGGGCTTTGCCTGATGTTCCAAAGCAATATGTGTCGTGCAAACTACAATTTTTGTAGCTTGCTACAAACAAGATGAGTGCTTGCGTACAGGTGGCCCTTCGCGCGTTCATGCGTGCCTGTCCAGACGAGGAAACGGCTCCATGCTCAAGGCTACTTCTGCTGTATTCGCCGGTTTACTGGGGCTGTGTGGCTTCTCCAGCACGGTCCTGGCCGATGCAATCACCGGCGAAGTGGGCGCGGGCTTCAGCTACCAGCCCCACGACCCCACCGGCAGCCGCTATGAAACACGGCCCGTGCCGTACCTGGATCTGGACTGGGGCAGTGTCAGCCTGAGCACCGATGACGGCTTGACCTGGAGCGCGCTGAACACCAACGGTCTCACTGCCGGCCCCTATATCAATTACCTGCAAGGACGCACCTCCAATGGCTCGCTGCAAGGTTTGCGCAATGTATCGGACATGGCTGAGGTAGGCGGCTTCATCCAGTACGCGCCCGCCGACTTCTGGCGCATTTATGCGCGGCTGGGCCAGGCCGTGGGCGGCGGGCATTCGCAAAGCGGCGCGCTGGGCAAGCTCGGTGGCGAACTCGGGTACCCACTGGGCGGCGGGATTATCGGCAGCACCGGCCTGGCGGCGAACTTCGCCGACGCGCGCCAGACCCAGACGTATTTCGGGGTAGATGCCAATGAATCCGCGGCCTCCGGGATTCGCCCGTACAACGCCAGTGGTGGTTTCCAGAACGTCACGCTGACCCAGAGTTTCGAGTTCCCGCTGGACGCAAAATGGTCGCTGCTGACCAGTGCCAGTTGGGTGCATTTGGTGGGCTCAGCGGCGGACAGCAGCATCGTCAAGCAAACCGGCGACGTGAACCAGGGCCAGGTGCAGACGGCGATCAGTTACAAGTTCGATTAATTCCTACGAGAGAGTGAGAGAAACCTCAGTTCTCTTCGCCTTCGGCCAACAGCGCAATCCCGCCAATAATCACCGCCACCCCCACCCAGTGCAGCGGGCTGATATGTTCCCCCAGCCCCAGCCACGAACCGAGCAACACCACCACAAACACCAGTGAACTCAGCGGGAACGCCAGGGACAGACTGCTGCGCCGCAGGATCAGCATCCACACGAAGAACGCGCCGATGTAGCAGGCTATGGCCGCCAGAATGCCTGGGTTGCGGGCCACCTCACCCAGCCACTGCCAGTTGAAATCCATCTGCCCCAATTGATTACCGGCCACTTTGGTAAACAACTGGCCAGCGCTTTCGGTACAGATCAGCAAGGCCCACAACACCACGGTGCCGAAGCGCCCGTGCAGCCATCCGGTATTCATCGTTTGCGTACTCATGCCTGACTCCCTGCAATGGCCACCAACATCACACCCAGCGTAATCACCAGCGTGCCCATCCAACGGCGGCGGCTGACGGTTTCGCCCAGCACCACCTTGCCCGCCAGTACCACCCCGCAATACGCCAGCGCCGCCGCTGGAAACAACAGGCTCAAAGGCGCACGCGACAGGGCTTCAAGCCAGACGAAAAACTCGACGACATAGGCGCCGATCCCAGCCCAAAGCAACGGCGCATTAAACACCTGGCCCCAGAACGCGTTCAGGCGGAAACCGCCGTCCAGCTCCGGTAAACGGTCCAGGCCGAGCTTGAAAAACAGTTGGCCGACCACATCGAGCACGATGGAAAACGCCACCAGCAACACCACAGTCAACGTCACGCAAACAGCTCCTCAAACAGGTCGATCAGGGCTTCATTGGTCGCCGCATTGCGCTGCAGATCCTCTGCGCTCCAGCGCTCGGGCGGTGGCTGGTCGGACTTGGCCTCCCAGCGCTTGAACGCATTGCTGAACACCGGTGTGGCGAACTCGCCGCACACGTCGATACCGATGATGCGTTTGCGCGCCGCCAACGCCCGCAGGGCTTGCAGCAGGTGGGTCAAGCGCATGCCGCCCTGGTCCCAGTTGGTGGCCGCGTCTTCGCTGGCCAGCACATCCTTGTCGAGGGTGATCCAGATCGCTTCGGTGGGCAGGCTGCTGATCATCTGATCGAGGAAAGCGGCCCAGTCCAGCTCAGCCAGGTTGCGCCAATGCAGGTGGTCTTCGCGCTGCTGATGGCCAGCGCCATCCCCCACCCGGCCCCAGACTTTCGACGGCGGATGCTGCCAGGGAAACAGCTGCAAGTGCCCGCGCTTGAGCGCCCCGAGGTTGCCGCCACGCAGTTGTGGGTTATGCAGGTCATCGCTGCAAGGGCCGAGGGTGACGATGCGTTTGATCGCCGGCATTTTCAGCGCACGGTTGACCCAGGAGCCACAGTGACGCTTGGGCGCAAAGCGTACCCAGTCGGGGTGGTTATCGAAGTGGATCAGGCTGATGGGTTCTTTCAAGTCGGCGAGAAACGCCGGCGTCAGGTGGTGATAATCGCCGGAGCCGACAAACAGGATTTCCGGCCGCGCATCCTTAGGCCGAGGCCGCAGGGCCAGGCGTTCAGCGAAGCGCTTCCAGGTTTTTTCGGTAGACCACAGGCGCAGCTTGGGGCCCAGGTCCAGCAGGTCGATACGCGTGGCACGGCCGCTGGCCAAACGCCGGGCAATCGGCGCCTGGCCGGTGAGGCTGTGGTCGAGGTCAAGAATGTTCAAGGCAGTATTCCCCTAAGGCTTTAGGGGGTCAATGCAAGGGACGGGCCAGCGTTTATCTTGAGGACAGCGAGTAACCCATGTGGGAGCGGGCTTGCTCGCTCCCACAGTTTGATCTGTGCCTGGCTTTAGGATTTGGCTTCGCTGATGATCTGCCGAATCGCGCCCACAAATGCCTCGGCTGGCTGGCCACCGCTGACGGCGTACTGATCGTTGAACACAATGGTCGGCACCGAGGTCACGCCACGGGAGATCCACAGCTGTTCCTGTTCGCGGACGTCGGCGGCGTATTCATCGGAGGCGAGAATCTCGGCCGCACGTTTGATATCCAGGCCAACGCTTTCGGCGATGATCGCCAGCGTCGCATGATCGGACGGGTCCTGGCCGTCAGTGAAATACGCCTTGAACAGCGCTTCCTTGAGGTTGTACTGCAAGCCTTCCAGCCCGGCCCAATGCAGCAGGCGGTGGGCGTCGAAGGTGTTGTAGATACGGCTCTGACCATCAGTGCGAAAAGCAAAGCCCAACGCAGCCCCCATGTCGCGGATTCGCGCACGGTTTGCCTGGGATTCTTCGGCGGTGGAGCCGTATTTTTCGGTGATGTGCTCGACGATGTTCTGGCCCTCGGCGGGCATGTTCGGGTTCAGCTCGAACGGCTGGAAATGGATCTCGGCCTGTACTTCGGCGCCAAGCTGGTCGAGGGCTTCGGTCAGCCCGCGCAGGCCGATGATGCACCAGGGGCAGGACACGTCGCTGACGAAATCGATTTTCAGGGGAGTACTCATGGCAGGCAACCTCGCTGGCTTGAATGGGCCGCAAAGGTTGCACGATACACCAATGTCACAGCAGCTTCGAAGGCGCGACCGGGTCAATCTGCGCCCAGTGCGCGGCATCTTCACGATGCGCTTGCAGGTACGGCAACACCGCCGCCAGCAATGGCGCCTTGAACGCCTCTTGAAAACGATGGGCCAAGCCAGGAATCAGCTTCAACTGGCTGCCCTGGATATGCGCCGCCAAGTGCACGCCGTGCATCACCGGTAACAGCGGGTCGGCCGTGCCATGCACGACCAGGGTTGGCACGCGCAACTGGTTGAGCAATGGCACCCGGCTCGGTTCGGCAAGGATCGCCATGATCTGGCGCTTCACGCCTTCTGGGTTGAACGCTCTGTCGTAGGACAGCGCCGCCTGATGCAGCAACGCCTGGCGATCATCCTTCACATTCGGGCTGCCCAGCGCCGCCAACAGGTCCGCCTGCTGCTCCAGCGCCACTTCTCGATTGGGCGCACTGCGCCGTGATAACAATTGCACCAGCGCCGCATTCGGCGCTGGCAGGCCTTCGGCGCCAGAACTGGTCATGATCAACGTGAGGCTCTCGACCCGTTGCGGCGCCATGGCCGCCAGGTGCTGGGCGATCATGCCGCCCATGCTCGCACCCAGCACATGGAATTGCTGGACCTGCAAAGCGTTCATCAAGCCCAAGGCGTCGTCGGCCATGTCGGTCAGCGTATACGGCGCCGCCACCGGCAAGCCGAGCTTGTATCGCAGTACCTCAAAGGTCAGGTTGGCGCCCGCCGGCGCCTGGCGCCAGGTCGACAGGCCGACGTCACGGTTGTCGTAGCGGATCACCCGGAACCCCTGTTGGCACAGGGCGACCACCACTTCGTCCGGCCAGTGGATCAACTGCCCGCCCAGGCCCATCACCAGCAACAAGGCAGGGTCGGACGCACGACCGATGCTCTGGTAAGCGATGCTCACCTGAGCCAGGTCGACCGTTTGGGTCGGGACATTGACGTCACATCGAGAAGCCGCAAAAGACGGCAGGCCGAACAGTAAAACGGCCAGTAAAAACAACACGCGCATGAAAAACACCGAAACGCAGAACCCCAGTAGAACGCGAGTCTGATGAAGTTTGTTCAAGCGCGCTGCCACACTTCCATGACAGTTTGATGAAGAGTGCCCGGCGGTCATGGTCGACACGCGTTTCAACATGAGACAAACTCACGCTATCCGCCTTCGTTACAAATTTTCCTCATGGAGAGCCCGTGCTCGAAATCCGCCATCTCAAGACCCTGCACGCCCTGCGCGAGGCTGACAGCCTGGTCGAAGCCGCAGAACGCCTGCACCTGACGCAATCGGCGCTTTCCCACCAGTTCAAAGAGCTGGAAGAGCGCCTGGGCATGCAATTGTTCGTGCGCAAGACCAAGCCGCTGCGTTTCACCAGCGCCGGCTTGCGCCTGTTGCAACTGGCCGACGCAACCCTGCCCTTGCTGCGCGGCGCCGAGCGGGACATCGCGCGCTTGGCCGGCGGCACTGCGGGGCGTTTGCACATGGCGATTGAATGCCACAGCTGCTTCCAGTGGCTGATGCCGACCATTGACCAGTTCCGCGATGCCTGGCCGGAAGTCGAGCTGGACCTGGCGTCCGGTTTTGCCTTCGCGCCGCTACCGGCCCTGGCGCGCGGCGACCTCGACCTGGTGGTGACCTCCGACCCGCTGGAACTGCCGGGCATCACTTATGTGCCGCTGTTCACCTACGAAGCCATGCTAGCAGTGGCCAACCAGCACGCGCTGGCGAACAAGGCGTACATCGTGCCGGAAGACCTGCTGACCGAAACGCTGATCACCTACCCGGTGGAACGCGACCGGCTGGACATCTTCACCCGCTTCCTGGAACCGGCCGACGTGGAACCCGCTCAAGTGCGCACCTCGGAACTGACAGTGATGATGATGCAACTGGTCGCCAGCGGACGTGGCGTGTGCGGCATGCCGCATTGGGCGCTGCATGAATACAGCTCGCGCGGCTACGTGAAGGCCAAGCGCCTGGGCGAGAAAGGCTTGTTTGCGACGCTGTACGCGGGGATTCGCGCGGACATGCTGGACGCGCCGTATATGCGCGATTTTTTGCTGACGGCCAAGGACACGTCGTTTTCAACGTTGGATGGGGTGAGTGCGGTTCGCTGACTTAAGAACACTGCGATCCCGTGTGGGAGCAGGCAAGCCAGCTCCCACATTGAACATCAGTGATCTTCCAGTTCGCGCCACATGTGGATCTTGTCGAAGTATTCGATGCCGACGCGCACCGCCAATGGCTCCAGGCCGTATTGGATAAAACCGCAGCGTTGGTACAAGGCAAACGCCGCGTCATTACCGGCCGTGACGGTCAGCTGGATCACCTTGAGGCGCGGCTGTTTGCGCGCTTCTTCCAATGCCGCCTCGACCAACTGACGGCCCAGCCCTTTTTGCTGGTGGGCCGCGTTCACATACATGCCGAACAGCGTCACCTTGTGCCGCGCTTTCTCTCGCGCTTCAAACGCCAGGCCGACAATGCCGGCCAGTTCATCCCCTTCGAAAGCACCGAGCAGCCGGTCCAGCGGACTGCTCAAGCGTTTTTCCCACCCGCTCAACGGCATCGCGGCACGCTCCGCCACGCTGGAGGTGAACGCCTGGGGATAGGCGCCATAGGCCTCAAGCATCAATGCACGATAGGCCTCGGCGTCATGCGTCCCCAGCGTGCGAACCATCATGCGTTCAGGGACGAGCGGTAAAATGGCAGGATCAAATCGCGCGTCAAGGGCGCCAACTGCAGGCCTCCGTCGCCGGCAGGGTCAATCCAGCGTACCTCTTCGATTTCGGCGGCGGGGGTTACCACAACGTCGATCTGCACCTGGAACAACTCGGCTTCCACGGTGAACCCCGGCTCGTTGGCGGCCGGCGCCGTGAACGTCCCGAGGTACACGGCTTCGCTCGGCTCGATACGCAGGTTCAGCTCTTCGTGCAACTCACGAGCCAAGGCCTCGGCGGGTTGCTCGCCAGCGTCGATCTTGCCGCCGGGTTGCATGAAGGCCTGGGTGCCGCGCTTGCGCACCAGCAGGGTCTGGCCGTCAGCGCCGATCAGGAGGGCAGCGGCGATGCGGATCGTGGAGGTCATGAAAAGTCGTCCTTGGCGGTAAAAGCCGTAAGGATCACATGCGCCCGGGCACACCGCAATCAATGTGAGAGCTGGCTTGCCTGCGATAGCGGTTTGACTGAAGCCAGCTCCCACATCCTTTAACGCGCTCAGCCGGGGGGCGCAGTTTGCTCCTTGATAAACAAGCTGTAGCGCGCGCCTTCCATGGCCTCGAACGCAATCAACTTGTCCACCAACGGCAGGTTCAACACCTTGCCGGCGTTAAGCAACAGCATGCCGTTGTCAGCATTGAGGTTGCGCGCCAGTACCATTCCCTCCTCCAACTCGCGGGTGCCAAGGACTTTGACGCTGGGGTCGCCCAAGGTCACGTCTTTGAGGTAGATGGCGCAGACCATTACAAAATCTTCGACCATCACCGGGTCATACAGCCGCCCAGCGTATTTGCGGATGTACAGCAGCGCCTCGTCGCTGTTCATCTGCCGCTCCAGGATCAGACCTTTTTGCAGCTCAATAAAATCCACCGCAAGTTTCAGCAGACGGGAGCCGGCGGGAATCGCTTCACCCTTGAGGTGGTCAGGGAAGCCGCTGCCGTCCCAGCGTTCCTGGTGATGGCGGATCAGCCGCGCGGCATCCTTCATCGGGTCCAGGGTCATCAGCAGTGATTCACTCTGGGTGGCGTAGGCGCGATAGCGTTCACGGTCGCTGCCGTGCAGCAGGTCCGAGGGTGAAGCCATCATGCTGTCGCTCCAGCTCAGCTTGCCGATGTTGTAAAGCGCGGCGGCCATGGTCAGGTCACGGTTGCTGGCCTCGTCCACACCATGGGCCACACACCAGGTGCGTACCAGTTCGATGATTTGCCGATTGGTCTGCTTGGCGCGGGGCAGGCGCAGGTTGGCCAACAGCGAGAACACCTCCGTGCCGGTGGCGTAGCTGTGCTTGAGTTCTTCGTAGGCCAGGTCGAGCATGTCGGCGGTCTGTTGCAGCTCGCTGGTACGCGAGGCCACACGTTTTTCCAGGGTGGCGTTGAGCTGCTTGAGTTCATCGTTCTGCTGCTGGATCAGTTGTTCGAGGCGCAGGCGTTCAAGCTCGGAATGCTGGTGGGCCAGGGATTGGCGCAGCGCCAGCAGTAACTCCTCATCTTTCCAGGGTTTGCTCAGGTAGCGGTAGATCTCGCCTTCATTGATGGCTTTGACGATCAGCGTCAGGTCGGTCTCGCCTGTCAGCAGAATGCGCACGGTGTGGGGATAGCGCTGGTGGACATGAGCCAGCAGCGAAGCACCGTCCATGTCCGGCAGGCGCGCGGCGCTCATCACCAGGTCGACGGGTTGGCTGGCCAGGATGACCAAAGCTTCGGCAGCGCAAGTGGCGCTGTGCAGGTCGAAAGGTTCCAGACGCAACAGGTGCGTGAGGCTGTGGAGAACCTCCGGATGGGCATCAATCAACAGCACCACGGCGCGGTCGGTATCGGTGAACGTAACTGACTCTCCCATGAGACACCTCGGATCGTCGGTGTGCGGTCCTTAGGTTGGGGTGTGCCTTCCTGGCCATTACTGAGTAGTTTAGTAGGTTTGGTAAAAGGTGATAGCTTTCCGACATCAACGCATAAAAAAGCCGCTCCGGAAACCAGAGCAGCCTTCGAGGTGAAACCAACATGCCTCACGCTTCAGCGTTTTTCGGGCTCGAACCAAACGAAGCAAAACGCTTGTTGAACCCGGCAATCCGGCCTTCGACCTGGGTCTTGCGCTGTTGGCCGGTGTAGATCGGGTGCGAGGCGCTGGATACGTCCAGCGGGATGTAGGGGTAAGAGTTGCCGTCGCTATGGGTGTGGGTGCGGTCGCTGTCGGCGGTGGAGCCGATCAGGAAGAACACGTCGGCGGCGGTGTCGTGGAACAGCACGGTGCGGTAGTCGGGATGGATACCAGCTTTCATAAGGCCTCCGGGGCGTCTGGGTGCTTTTGATGCGTTATACAGTAACATAAATCATGCACCCAAACGAGAACCGATTGCAATAAGGATAGGCCTGTAGCTTCTATGCGGCTTCCTTGAAGTCCATTTCCGGTGGCTGTCGAGAGAAACCGCGGGTGAGGAAGCCCAGGTAAACCACCCCGATCGCCAACCACGCCAAGCCCAGGTAAATCGCCAGGTGATCGAGGCTGACCATCAGCCATAAATCCGCCAGCAGGCCGATGGCCGGGAATACCAGGAACAGGATCAGCTCACGCACACCCCGTTGCTTGGCGCCGATCCAGTAATGGAAGATCACCGACAGGTTCACCAGACTGAACGCCAGGAAGGCGCCGAAGTTGATAAACGATGTGGACGTGGTCACGTCCAGCTTCAACGCCAGCAGCGCCACCACCGCGCACAACAGGATGCTGTTGACCGGTGTGCCAAAGCGCGCATGCAGGGAGCCAAAGAACGACTTGGGCAACACGCCGTCGCGGCCCATCGCAAACAACAAGCGCGAACCACTGGCCTGGGCCGACAGCCCCGAGGCGAACTGGCCAACGATCAGGCCGATCAGGAAGATCGACACAAACAAGTCGCCACCGATGTTGCGCGCGATTTCATACGCTGCCGAATCCACATGGGTGAATTCGAAAGACGGGTGCGCGATCTGCACAAAGTAGGACACCGCCACGAAAATCAGCCCGCCAATCAGGGTGATCAACATGATCGCTCGTGGGATGGTGCGGCGCGGGTCGCGGGTTTCTTCGGTGAGGGTGCTGACCGCGTCAAAGCCCAGGAATGAATAGCAAGCGATGGCCGCGCCGCTCATGATCAGCGGAAGTTGCATCTGGCCGTTGAAGAACGGAGCGGTCGTCCATAGAGGCTTGCTAGCATCACCACCGATGTAGTGGATGCACAGCGCCACAAACGCAATCAACACCAGAAACTGCACCAGCATCAGCAAGGCATTGATGCCGTTCGCCAGCTTGAGGCCGACGATATTGATGGCGCTGGTGATGCCGATAAACGCCAACACCCAGATCCACTGCGCCAGCGCTGGGAACGCTGAGTTGAGGTACGCCGCACCGATCAGCCATATCGCCATGGGCAGGAACAGGTAGTCGAGCAGCACTGCCCAGCCGGCGATAAACCCCAGTTTCGGGCTGATGGCTTTGCGCACGTAGCTGTAGGCGGAACCGGCGACCGGAAACGCCGAGGCCATGCGCCCGTAACTCATGGCGGTGAAGAACATCGCCACAAGCGCCGCCAGATAAGCGGCGGGGACCATACCCGCAGTGGATTGCGCCAGGATACCGAAGGTGCCGAGCACAATGATCGGCGTCATATAGGCGATGCCGAACAGCACCACCGACCCTAATGACAGGGTGCGTTGCAAATGAGCCATGAGCGATTCTCCGCGAAATTATTAGATTTATGGCAGAACTTAAGTCGATGAAGCCGTTGTCGTTTTTCTTATGTCGATCGTAGTGAGCGGGCTTAAGGAATCAGCAGTTCGCGCGTGCCGTCAGTGTGCTCGATCACCTCACCCGGCAACTTCAAGCGCTGGTCATCCAGGTAGCGGTAGTCCTTTCGCGCCGCTGCCAATTGGTCGAGATCCAGCTCGACCGTGAATTGCCCTTCGTCGCGCCCGGCTTCAAACAGCAAGGTACCAAACGGGTCCACCAGCGCACTGCCACCGGCAAACAACAATCCGCCATCCCCCTCTTCCACTCGGTTGACCATCAGCGCAAACGCCTGGTTTTCCTGGGCGCGCGCCATGATCGCGGTGCGGTGCGTGGGGCCGTACGGGTCCATGTTGCCGTTGGTGACGATCAGCAATTCGGCGCCCAGTTGCGCATTGGCTCGGGCGGTTTCCGGGAACTCAATGTCGTAGCAGATCAACAGACCGACGCGCACACCGTTCCAGAGGCAAGTGGCGTAGCGATCGCCTGGGGCGAATACACCGCGATCCGAGGCCCACAGATGGGTCTTGCGATAACGCAGGGCGATGCCTTCGGGGGTGATCAGCAAGGTGGTGTTATAGAATTGGCCGTCGTCGCTTTCGGCCATGCCGATCACCACGGCGATATGGCGCGCGCGGGCGGCCTGGATCACAGCCTGCACGGTAGGCCCGTCCAGCGGTTCAGCGATGTCAGCGACGGTCTCGGCGCTGGGGAAGCCCATCAGGTGGGTTTCCGGGAAGACGATCAGTTGCGTGTCCGCAGCCGCTGCAGCGATCGCCGCCAAGGCCCGCTCAAGGTTGTAAGCTGTACCGTTATCACGGCCCGCCAACTGGGCAAATTCGACCTTCATGGGTATTCCTTGTTCTGTGTACGTGCCGCAGTATGCGCAGGCGCAACCGGCCAGGGAATCACGCGGCGGGGGTAACCCGATAGGGGTAGAACAATGACCATGTCATTGCAAGACATCGCCTGGCACCGTTCGGTGGGGCAAATGATAGACGCCCTGGACCAGCCCAATTTCTGGACCCAGCTTGTCCGCCTGCTGGACCAATACGTGCCGTTCGACAGTTGGGTGGTATTGCTGTTCAGCAGCGAACACCGCCCGCTGGTATTCGCCGAATGCCCAGGCGCCGATGGCACACCGGATCATTTGTTCCAGGACTACCTCAACGGCCTGTACCTGCTCGACCCCTTCTACATCGCCAGCCGTGAACATTCGCGCACCGGGCTGTTGCGCCTGGCCGAAGTGGCGCCGGAGCACTTCGAACTCACCGAGTACTACCAGCGCTACTTCCGCCTGAACGTGGTGGCTGATGAAATCCAATTTAATTGCCAGCAGCCGGATGGGCGTACCCTGTGCCTGTCACTGGGCTCCAGGCAGCGCTTTGACCCGGCGCAGATTGCCCTGCTGTCGTTGATCCAGCCCTGGGTGCTGGGCCTGCTGCGCCAGCGCCTGCCCTTTGAACTGCACCAGGTCAGCGCCCCGCAGCCGCCGATCCAGAATGATGAGTGGGGCGCGCAACTCACCGCCCGCGAGCTGGATGTGGGCCGTTTGATGCTCAGCGGTTGCTCCAGCAAAGAAATCGCTCGTAAGCTGGAAATCTCTGTTGAAACCGTGAAAGTCCATAAGAAACACATGTACAGCAAGCTAGGGATCAAATCCCAGTCAGAGCTGTTCTCAATCTTTCTACAGGCGCAAAACGCCTAGCCGATGAGTCCGAATTCAGGAAACCCGTATGAGCCTGTCGCTACTGAGTCGTTACGCTTTCTTTGCCGTGTGCGTCATTTTCACCCTCGCCAGCCTCCCCTTTATCGAACATGAATGGCTGTGGCCGATCACGGTGGTCACCGGGGTGTTGAGCCTGATCGGGATTTTCGACCTGCTGCAAAGCCCCCACGCCGTGCGCCGCAACTACCCGATCCTGGGCAATATCCGTTACCTGGTAGAAGCCATCCGCCCGGAAATCCGCCAGTACCTGCTGGAGTCCGACAGCGACGCCCTGCCCTTCTCCCGGGCCCAGCGTTCATTGGTGTATTCGCGCGCCAAGAATGAATCTGCCGACAAACCCTTCGGCACCTTGATCGACGTGTACCAGTCAGGTTTCGAATTCATCGGCCACTCCATGCGCCCCGCGCCGCTCAGCGACCCCAGCGCGTTTCGCGTGATGGTTGGCGGCCCACAGTGCACGCAACCGTACTCGGCGTCGGTGTTCAATATCTCGGCAATGAGCTTTGGCTCGTTGAGCGCCAACGCAATTCGCGCGTTGAACCAAGGTGCCAAACTGGGCAACTTCGCCCATGACACCGGCGAAGGCAGCATCAGCTCCTACCACCGCGAGAACGGCGGCGACCTGACCTGGGAATTGGGCAGCGGCTATTTCGGCTGCCGCACCAGTGACGGCCGTTTCGATCCGGAACGTTTCGCCGTGCAGGCGCAGAATCCACAAGTGCGCATGATCGAAATCAAGATGAGCCAGGGCGCCAAACCCGGCCATGGCGGGATCCTGCCCAAGCACAAAGTCACCCAGGAAATTGCCGATACCCGCGGCATCATGATGGGCGAAGACTGCATCTCGCCGTCGCGCCACAGCGCGTTTTCCACCCCTATCGAACTGATGCAGTTCATCGCCCAACTGCGCGAACTGTCCGGCGGCAAACCGGTAGGCTTCAAGTTCTGCCTGGGTCACCCGTGGGAATTCATGGGCATCGCCAAGGCCATGCTCGAAACCGGCATCCTGCCGGACTTTATCGTAGTGGATGGCAAGGAAGGCGGCACCGGCGCCGCGCCCGTGGAGTTCACCGACCATATCGGCGTGCCGCTGCGTGAAGGCCTGCTGTTTGTGCACAACACCCTGGTGGGCCTGAACCTGCGCGACAAGATCAAACTCGGCGCCAGCGGCAAGATCGTCAGCGCGTTCGATATCGCCAGCGTCCTGGCCATCGGCGCCGATTGGGCCAACTCGGCGCGCGGCTTTATGTTCGCGATCGGTTGCATTCAATCGCAGAGCTGCCACACCAACAAATGCCCGACCGGCGTTGCTACCCAAGATCCGTTGCGTCAACGTGCGCTGGTGGTCCCGGACAAAGCCCAGCGCGTATTCAACTTCCATCGCAACACGCTCAAGGCGCTGGCGGAAATGCTCGCCGCCGCCGGCCTCGATCACCCCTCGCAACTGTCGGCCAAACACCTGGTACGACGTATGTCGGCGACTGAGATCAAGTTGTTCTCGCAGTTGCATGTGTTCCTCAAGCCCGGTGAATTACTGACCGGTGAAGTGAACGGTGAGTTTTACTCGCGCATGTGGCAGATGGCGCGGGCGGACAGTTTTGAGGCGCAGGAAGTCGTCGCTGCCTGATAACCCTCCTTCTTGAGCCTGCCCGTGCCGGGCAGGCCGTCGAGACATTCAGTAATACCCAACCTTTGCAATTGCTTACAAATACCGCCAACCTGCGCCCGCCCGACGGGTGGCGTGCGCCAACGCCCACGCCTGCCTGTCTTTAATAAACATTTCGTACAAGAGCCCGCTGCCATGTTGAACGGACGCGACCCGCGCATCGATTTTTTTCGGGGCCTGGCGTTGATCTTCATTTTCTGGGATCACGTCCCCCACAACCCGCTCGGCCAGATCACGCTGCGCAACTTCGGCTTCAGCGATGCGGCTGAGGTGTTTGTATTTCTCGCCGGCTACGCGGCGGTATTGGCCTACGGCAAGATCCTGCAACGCGATGGCTATTGGATTGCCTCGCTGAAAATCCTGCGGCGTGCCTGGGTGTTATATGTGGTGCATATCTTCCTGCTGGCGATGCTGATGGGCATCGTGTTCTTCGCCAACAGCCACGTGGAAACCCGCGACCTTGTCGAAGAGATGGGCCTGACGCACTTCGTCACCCAACCGCAGCAAGCGCTGACCGATGAGCTGCTGCTGCGTTTCAAACCCAACCTGATGGACCCGTTGCCGCTCTACATTGTGCTGCTGGCAGGGCTGCCGCTGGTGTTGCCGTTGATGCTGCGCAATACCTGGGCAGTGGTGGCCGTGTCTACGACGCTCTACTTGCTGGCGCCGTGGATGGGCTGGAACCTGCGGGCGATTGCCGATGGTGTCTGGTACTTCAACCCCGTCACTTGGCAACTGCTGTTCATACTGGGAGGTGCGGCGGCGCTCTACAGCCGACAAGAACGGCCGGTGGACACCCGGCCACTGCGCCGCCAGCCGATGTTTGTCGCGGCAACGATTTATGTGTTGATGGCCGGCGTGCTCACGCTGTCCTGGCGCTGGCCGCAGATCCACGATGCGCTGATGCCGTCGATGATCAGCGACCTCATCTACCCCATCAGCAAGACCGACTTATCACCGCTGCGCCTGCTGCACTTCCTTGCCCTGGCTTATGTCACCGCCAAGCTGCTGCCGGGCCGTGGCTGGACCGAAAACTGGCTGGCGCAACATACCTGTCGCATGGGGCGTTATTCGCTGGAGGTGTTTTGCCTGGGCGTCGTGCTCGCGCCGTTGGCGGACATGATCAATGCCATGGCCGGGGATGCCTTGGCGATTCAATTGCTGACCGCTGTGGCCGGTGCTGCACTGATGGGGTTGCTAGCGCTGTGGCTGGCGTTCAACAAGCGCCTGGATCAGTCGCTCAAGGCAAGCGTGCACGCGGGATAGACTGGATGACCCGCTGCACGCAGCGGGCCATTTGTGGCGTCAGGCCGAACGCACCGGCGCCGCAGTCGCGTTGTTCGGTTGCAGCTTGAACACGTAGAACAGCACCGTCAGCAGCACCAGGAAGGCCGGCCCCACATACAACGCCACGCGAGTATCCGGGAAGTACGCCATCAGGCCCACCACCAGCACCAGGAACGCCAGCGCCAGGTAGGAACTGACCGGGTAAAGCCACATGCGGTACTTGAGACCGGCCTGCTCAGCGGGACTCAGGCTTTTGCGGAATTTGAGCTGGGCCAGCAGGATCATCAGCCAGGTCCAGATCGCGCCAAAGGTAGCGATGGACGTTACCCAGACGAATACTTGGTCCGGCACCAGGTAGTTGAGCAGCACGCCCAGCAACAAAGCAAAGATCGACAACAACAGCGCCTTGCGCGGCACGCCATTGCTCGAGGTGGTGCCAAAGGTGGCCGGTGCCTGCCCGTTCTGCGCCAGGCTGTAGAGCATGCGCCCCGTGCTGAAAATACCGCCGTTGCACGACGACAGCGCCGCCGTGATCACCACGAAGTTGATGATGCCCGCAGCGGTCTTGATGCCCAAGCGCTCGAACGTCATCACGAACGGGCTGCCCTGAGTGCCGATTTCATTCCACGGGTAGATCGACAGAATCACAAACAACGCACCGACGTAGAACAGCAGGATGCGCCAGAACACCGAGCCGATAGCGCTTGGAATCGTCTTCTGCGGGTTGCGTGCTTCACCGGCGGTGAGGCCGATCATCTCGACGCCCAGGTAGGCAAACATCACCATCTGCAGCGACATCAACACGCCTTGCACGCCGTTGGGCATGAAACCGCCATGGGCCCACAGGTTGGAAATACCCAGCGCCACGCCGTTGTTGCCAAAGCCGAACGCGATGATGCCGACGCCGCCGATGACCATCGCAATGATGGTGACGATCTTGATCAACGCGAACCAGAATTCGAATTCACCGAAGGCTTTTACTGCGATGAGGTTGATCGTACCCATGCTGATCAGTGCCGCCAGGGCCCAGGTCCAGCGCGGCGTGTCTGGGAACCACACGCCCATGTACACAGCCACGGCGGTGATCTCTGCAACGCACGTTACCAGCCACAGGAACCAGTAGTTCCAGCCGGTGAGAAAGCCCGCCAACGGGCCGAGGTAATCCTGGGCATAACGGCTGAACGAACCGGCGACGGGGTTGTGCACCGCCATCTCACCGAGCGCACGCATGATCACCAGGATCGCCAGGCCACCGATGATGTACGACAGCATGATTGCCGGGCCGGCCATTTCAATGGCCTTGGCCGAACCGAGGAACAGGCCGACACCAATGCAGGCGCCTAGGGCCATCAGGCGAATGTGCCGCTCGCCAAGTTCGCGTTTGAGCGGACCGCCTTGAGCGGTCTCGCCGTGGGGCAGTGGGTTGCCGACTGGCATAAAGGTACAACCTCATTTTGTTATTGGAGTGTCCGCCGTGGAGCAAGCTTGGCGGGCGTGCAGTATAAAAAGCGGGGCTTAGAGTGATTCACTATAAAACACGAAAAATTCAGTGAAACAAACCGCAGAAATGCCATTTGGCAGGGGCATTATACCTGCCTTGAGCGTAAAAATGCCTCAGCGACGCCATCGTCTACCCGGGCGCCGGCCCGTTTGATCGGCCGGCTGCTCAAGCGTGGTTATGTGATCGAGGCCCAGACGCAGTTCTCTGCCGAACTGTTGGAGTACGCCCACAAAGGCCTGTTCGTGCCCTACGCCGAAAAGAGCCACGCCGAGTTGTCGATCACCGATTGCCGTGCCGTGCCGCTGTATCAATACGTGTATCCACAGCAACTCTACGAGCGTTTCACCGCGATTCCGCCGCTGGTGGTCAACCGTTTGCTGTTTATCGAAAACCGCGACCTGCTCGACCCCGCGCCCCCCCAGGCCAACCCTGCCGTGGACTGGCCACGCTTTGCCAGGGCTGCGTGGTCTCAGGTGGCCAAGCGGCTGCACCTGCCGGGGCAAAGCGCCGGCGGCAGTACCCTGGCCACGCAGTTGGAAACTGCGTATGTTCGCGCAGAATGCTCTGATTGATGCGCCGTTGTTGCAGGCCGCCTTGAGCGCGCCGTTGGCCTACCGCGACTGGCAATTACAACCCACCGTCCAGCCGATCAATACCAACAAGGGCATCAGCGTCGCCCGCAGCCGTCTGGCCGCCTTGCTTCAACGTCCGCTCTACGACTTGGACCGCGTATCCGCACCATGCTGGAGATCGAGGCCTTTCTCGACATCCATCAGCGCTGGCAGGCGCTCGGCTATCCGTTCGATCACTTGCTACCCTCACTGGCCACCGCGATTGGCAGTTCCGGCGACCGGGCAGTCACAGCCAGTGCATGAGCCCGGGCTGAGCCCACGCGGGATCGCCTCAATGCGATTCAGTCAGAGAACGTTCAGGCCCACGCCTGTCCGCTGGCGAGCGCGCTTGCCACGGGATCAGTCGAGGCTGAAAAACAGACGACGTGCCATGGCCAATCCAACAGGCGAGCGATAAATCTCCAGCGTCTGTTGCGCCCGGCCGCCCTGCCCGAGGCGCATGCGCGCAAAGGCCTGGGCTTCGAACTCAGCCTGGGCCAGGCGACCCAGGCGGTTCTGTTCGGGGCTTTTGATGTGGCCGAAGGTGTAGTGATCGTCAGGCCCGTGACGACTGGCGTAGTGAAAATGCGCAAAACACAGCGCGCGGCCGGTGTGGATGTCGTTCACCGCGTACACTTGCAAAAAATCATTGCGGCGCCCACGCAGCGGCACCCGTTGTCCCTGCCGGATGATCTTCACTTCACCCTGCTGTTGCAAAAACGCCACGTCATTGACGCTGCGTAGGTTATTGCGGCTGGCGCGGATGCGCGCGTCCAGCCCGGCCGCGTCCAGCCGCGCCGCGGCCAGGCGCAACTTCGCCTCGGTATCCTGCGCTTTGCTGCGCTGGACGTTCTCGAGTCGCACGATCGTCCGACCGCTCAGTTTGTGCCTGATAGCCTCGGCCGCCAACGTACGGCTACGCCCCTGAGCCTCCAGCAGTTCCTGAAGCGACGCCGCATCGTTGGCCCGAGCCATCATCGCCTCGACATTGGCGATGGCCCTGTCCTCATCACGCAGCAGAACGTCCGCTTTTTTCAACAAGGCCCCCAGTTCTGGATCAGGACGCACGGGGGGTGGTGCTTTCAACTGATCCCAAACGCCATCGTCGGCCTGGGTGAACGAACCGATCACACCGCCCGCAGCGTCATGCAACTGGGCTGTCTCGACGCTCATGGGTTCCGGGCTCAGCCGGGCCACATAAAGGTCGCGATTGCGGGTAAGAATGATTTTCCCACTTGACTGGCCAGCCGCCTCAGGACGGGGTTTGATCACGCGGCGCGGCGCAGGTTGCAGCAACTGCGCCAAGTCCTGTTGCGCCTGGTGATGCAGGGATGCCAACAGTTCCTGGAGTTTTTGCAGATACGGCAGGTCGAATTTATCCGGCTCCATGGCGCGCCAGAATTCGATGCGATCATCGGTTTGTGCGTAGACCCGATCAATGCTCTCGAGCAGTTCGATGCGTTGTTCATGGCTGCACTGCAAGTGCTGCAAATCGACCTGGGAGCGACTGGCCAAACGGGCGCGGTCGAACGTTTCATTCATGTCATCGATAAAATCATCCTTGAGCAGCGAACCACGCACATCAAAGGCGGCACTCCAAAGCGTGGTCAATTGCAACGTTTGCAGGTCGAGGATCGACGGACGTTGCGGCATACGCAGGGTTAACACGCGCGCCTTGTCACGTCCCAGTCGCGGGACCTGGCGCAGTTCTTCAAGGTAGCGCTCTTCTATCGTGCGCCAGTGAATCGCGCTGCCATGCAGGGTCGCCAGCTCACGCATGATCTGTCTCAGCTCGTCATGAAACTGTGCTTGCCTCGTCTCCTCCAACTGCTTCAACACGGCGGGCAATTTATTCGTGACCCGCTGAATGTGTTCACGGCTGACGACGTCGGACAATTGTGCGGCGAGGACAATCGACTCCACTATCTGACTCAGTTCTTCTTCGTATCGCGGGCGTGGCGCCAGTTCCCGCAGGCGCCTGAGCAACCTCAGTTCCTGCAGCAAATACGCCACCTTGCCGTTGAGCTCCTTGATGTAGCGGTCGCGGAATGCGTTGAGCATTTTTTCGTCGGCGCCGCTGTTGGGGTTTTTGAGCAGGTCGTACGCAACTTCCGCTGCCTGTTGCGCGCGCGTGCGATTCTTGATCGCATGCTGGTACTGAGCTTCCAGGACACTGCGGTCCACGACAGGCTCGCTCGGCTCCTGGTCCGCGCCCCCGCTGAGGCGCAACTGCAGATCAATATCCCACAGGCCGGCACCGATGAGTTTCAACCAGGGCCCGAGCCGGCTCCCGTCAGAGCTGATCACACGGGCCCGCCCCCGTTGCAGGCGCACGGCGAACACTTGGCCGCGCACCAACGCCTTCCACTGCGTGGGCGCGCGCGCGGTGTCATGCCACAACCCCTGCCAGGGTCCGCTTTGCTCGGTAAAGCCCTGGGGCCAGGGCTTGCCAACGGTGTTCAGGCTAAACCCTTGCAAACGCGCCTGCAGCGGCGGCGTCAGAACGTCACGCGCATTGGCCCAAGCGGCCGGTACGCTGAAGTTCACCGGCGGAACGTGATAGGTGGGCGGCAGCGGGCTCGGCTCCTGGGCGGCCAGAGGGGCGAACACCGGGTGTTCCAGCAGCAGATGCTGGCGCGCGTCGTGGGGCGAGGCCTGGTGCGCGAGGATTGCCATCAGGTTGGCAAGCACGTCCATGACGGCGGCGTTACGTGTCTGGTCGTCATCGCTTTGCAGGCTAGGCATATCCTGCCGGGCACTGTCGAGCACCTGCACCAGCCAGCCCGCCAACATCACCGGGCCGCCGAGCAGCGGTTGCAAAATACCGAACAACAGCCAGCCAACCTGCTTTACGCTGGCCCAGCGCTGTTCAGCGTTCGACACGCTTTGCCGATCCGCTTGGGCAACCATAGCCTGGGCAGTGGCGGCGAACACTTGGTGCGCGGGGTCGTCCACATTGATCCGCTTGCTCAATTGCGCAGGCCCAGGCGCCTCGAACGCAGTGAACTCATCGCCCGACAAAAAACGCCGCACATGAGGTTCGCGAAAACCGCCGTGGGCATACACCGCCTGGCGCGACGGATCGAGCCAGTTCAGGACGCTGGCCTGCAAATCGCCAGGCGCCTGTACGGCCGCGAACAGGGCATCGAGGCTGGGGTATTCGAGCAGCAGCGGAACGCACAAGGGCCGGTACAACAGATGCGCACCTTGCTGGCCTTGCTCCGGGCCGATGATAAACATATTCGCCACCTCGTCCGGCGCGGCGTCGCGTGTTGCCTTGAACGCCAGTGGCCACATCGCCACGGCTTGCCCGTCCACCAGGCGTTGCGCCCGCGTGTCTTGCAGCGCCGCCAGCAGCCGGCGAAACCCCTGGAAGGTCAGGCCGTGCAGGCCGCTCACCTGCCACTCCAGCGCCTGCATGGGCAGTTGGATGCGCAGTTGCTGACTGAATAAGCGCCGGCGGCGCGTCGCTTGCACCGGGTCGTCGACCAGGGTTTTCTTCAACAGCGCAGGGTACGTCTGGCCCACATCGGCGTTAGTCACACACGTCTTGAGCAGGTTGTAGGTCAACCACGCGGGCGCCGGTTCCCCCTTGAGGCGGATGCTTTTCGCGGTATAGGGAAACCCGGCAAGGTTTTCCAGGGCAAGCTGCGCCAAGGTGACGGTAATTGACTGCACTTGCCCGGCAATGAAACCGCCCGGCACCGGCACGGCGGCGGCGATGACTTTGTCAAAGCTCACACTGATCGCAGAGGGTTCGAGTGTGGCGGTTTTCGGGTCGTTCTTGAGACACGCCTGCAACTGCTGTTCGGCGTATTCCGGGAGTGCGGGAATATCATCCAGAAAATGCTCTGTTCCGTTTTCCTGCCGGGCCAGCACCTGGGCCTGGAGCAGACGCGCGTAGGCGCTGCAGGTTTGTCCGTCGACGTGCAGCAGCCACAGCGGCAACTGATCGCGCAGCTGTTGCTGACGGGGGC
Source organism: Pseudomonas sp. RA_15y_Pfl1_P11 (assembly GCF_963970975.1). Classification (NCBI taxonomy): domain Bacteria; kingdom Pseudomonadati; phylum Pseudomonadota; class Gammaproteobacteria; order Pseudomonadales; family Pseudomonadaceae; genus Pseudomonas; species Pseudomonas sp. RA_15y_Pfl1_P11. The sequence goes on along the minus strand of NZ_CAXAOY010000003.1, from coordinate 324,243 downwards.
TCAAGCGCGGAATGAACCAGCGCTGCACATCGGTAATGGTCCTCAGCAGCGCCTGATAATCCTCGACGGCACGTGGCACCGCGAGATCCAGGCTGGCGATTTCCCGCAATTGGCGCTGCAGGTAACTCGCCGCCAATTCATCGAACGGGTCGCTCACGACCTCGACAGCGAACCAATCCCCGGCAGCGCCCGGCAATAACGGGCTGGCATAAGCCGGCAACAAGGCCTGCACCGCTTGCAGGTTATCGAGCACCTGCACGCCGCTGGCCGGGCTGAACAACACCACAGGCCCCTGCCCTGCGGGGCTGAGCACCAGCAACGGCAGCATCTGCACGGGCTCGTTCCTGCCACGCCGCAGATGCAGGGTCTGTACCCGCAGCGCAGGGCCAAGAGCGCTCCAGTGGCGATTGGGTCGCTGCCGATGCAGGCCCGACTTGGGCAACACCTGGGCATACCGTGCCTCGCTCATGCCGGGCGGGCGCGGGGAATCGTAGAGCAACCCCAGTAATTCGTCGGACAGATACCCCCAGCGCGTCCTGTTCACCGGCAGCGATTCATTCCACCAGGCTTGCAAGCGCTGGGCGAAGCGGGTGAGCAATAGGGCGCCGCATTGATTGATCAGCCGCTCCACGGTCGCCAGGCTCGGACCTGCGACGGTGTAGGTTTCACGGGTGCGCTGCGCGACCACGTGGTAATCCGCGGCCAATAACGTCGGTTGCGCCGCCGCCAGACGCTCCAGCAACAGTTGCGGCAGGCTTTTGTAGCGATAAGTGGTCGGGGCGGTTTCGATCTCCGGAAACCCCAGATAAATCAGCCCGGCAGCGTTACGGTGTTGCTCAGCATAGGTGTCCAGCCAGGCCTGGGCGCAATCCTGGGCCACGACGAACAGCGTGGGCGGATCGGCGAATAGGGTCAAGACCTGCTCGATATGAGCCTGGCGTAGCGACAGTGGAGCATCGACAGTCATGGTGCGTTCTCAGTCAGGGATTGAGCGCAACCCTAGGCGGGAGCGGCGGCGCGCGGGCACTAAACAATTACCCCTGGCCTGTTCACCGCGGTACCGGCGGGCTGCCCGTATGCCGCCGTCTGTGAAGCCCAGGGCGAAACGCGCTAACTATGTAACCCCAAGGCCCGCACCGGGTCCTTAGGCTGATGACCTTGAATAGCACTCGAGGTCATCCGCCATGCCTGTCACACCTGACGCTGTGATCACACTCAACCTTCCCGACTGGCTGCGCAGCACCGCCTGGCCGCGCGCCCAGCGTCTGCAAGGCGCGTCGATGGCGGCACTGACGACCTTCCATCGGCTGGCCGGCACGCCTCAAGCACCGCTCAAACGTGCCAACGCGCACGCCTGGCGTGCGCAGAACAGCGTCGATAAACGTCTGGACGCAGTGCTCGACCTGCACGCCTTCGCCGAACCCTTGCTCACCCATGCACTGAAGCAACGCTACGCGCTGCACCTCGACGTCAAGGCCATCTACCTGTTCTTGCACAGCGAAAAAGGCACCTGGCTCAAGGGCACGACCAGCCGCAGCGTGTCCCTGCTGGACGCCGCGCTGCACAACTTCGCCAGGAGCGAGGTGTTCAGTACCGATTCCAGCTACATCACCCGGCCTGATGCGCGCGGGCACTTCATGATCACGCCGATGAAAGACCGCATGAGCATCGCGCAGTTCGTGACGCTGTGCCGCGAGCTGGACCTGGGCGCGCAGTACCAGCGGCATCTGCAGCGTTACCTGCAGCCGCCTGCAAAGGCAGACAAGGACGCCTTGCAAACTGAGGTCATCGCCAGCCAGAAAGCCGCCTTGAACGCGGCGGCGCACCTGGCGCTGCATACCGGTGAGCTCGACGCGGCGACCTTTCACCTGGTGCAGCGCGCCGTAGCCGGCGAGCGCGGCGTGATGCAGTTTTATCAACTGCGCATACAGGACACGCAACTGACCGGCATCCTGCTGATTGCGCCTGATCTGCTTGCAGCCACGACCCTCGTCCCCATCGTGATGTACATCCCCCACGAGCTGAAAACCCCGATAAAGCAGTACGTCAGCACCGTCGCGCTGATGGATGACTTGCAAGCGAGGCTGAAGGATACGGGCTACCCAGCGTTCTTCAGCCAGTTCGTCGATCAGCAGCAGCGCGGGCGTTTTTTCAGTGCGCTGCAACAGCGCCCGCGTTTTGAGGCAACCCTCATCAATGGCGATTTGTGGCAGCACCGCTACCAATCGATGTTGAATAAAATACTCAACGACGGCCGCGAACTGGCGGTGGCTACCGCCTACGCCGACAGCCGTGCTCGTTGGAGTTGGTGGGACAATTTCAGTCAATTGCTCGAAGAAGTATTCAATGCGGCGCTGCTGGTGATCACGCCGTTCGTGCCGTTGCTGGGCGAGCTGACACTGGCCTATACCGCCTATCAATTGCTCGATGAAGTGGTCGAAGGTGTGGTGGACCTCACCGAGGGCCAGGCCCGCGAAGCCGCCGGCCATCTGATCGGCGTGGTCAGCCAGGTGGTGCAACTGGGTGCCTTTGGCGTGGCCGGACACTTTGCACAGTCGGCCTTCGTCAATCAGCTCAAGCCGATCAGCTTCAACGGCAAAACGCAGTTGTGGAACCCTGATCCAAAGCCCTACGCGCAACCGCGACTGGACCTGCCCGCCGACTTGACGCCGGATGAGCGCGGCCTACTCCAGCACAATGACCGCAGCTTGTTGCCGGTGGATGGCCAACACTATGCCGTCGCCCTGGATGCGCCTGAGGCCACCTACCGGGTCCAGCACGCCAGCCGCCCGGACGCCTATGCGCCGCCCCTGCAGTACCTCGACCAGCCGCAAGCCTGGAGTGAACAACAACTGTGGCGCCAACTGGGGCCGTTCAGCGACGAGCAACAGGCGCACATCCGCAGCATCAGCGGTGTCGACCATGGCGTATTGCGCGCCGTGCAATCAGAGCACCTGCGCGCACCGTTGTTGGACGACACCGTCAAACGCGTGCGCCTGAGCCAGGACACCCGCGACATGGTGCAGCGCTTGCGTGAGGGCAAACCGGTGGACCAGGACACTTACTGGAGCCCGCACCTGGCCCGTGAGCTGCAGGGTTGGCCGGCCGATGTGGCGATCGACGTGTATGAAAACGCAGACCTCAGCGGCGCTTGCTTACGCTTCGGTGAGCCGGACGCCGGCGAGGTACTTGCCATCAGCCAGGAGGCCCTTAACCAAGGCACGTTGCCGGAGCGCCTGCTAGACGTGCTCGACGACACACAACTGAGCGCGCTGCTCGGCGAGTTGCCGGACCAGCGCCCGGCGCGCATCCAGGCACTGCGTGAGCGCCTCGCCGACAACCTCGAGCGCCGTCATGGTGCGGTGTTCGACTACCTGTATCGCAACAGCGAAGAGCTGCACGATGAAACCGCGTTGCGGGTGCGTCAAGCCATGCCGGACCTGCCCAAAAGCCTGTTGCAAAGTGTGCTCGACCACGCCCGCCCGGCGGAGTTGAGGCGCCTGCGCGAAGAACAACGCCTGCCTCTGCGCTTGAAAAATCTCGCCCGCGAATGGCAGTGGCAGGCACGCGCCGCCCATGCCTTTCAGGGCTTGCACGAACCCGAACTGTTCGGCGCCGATGCCGAACAGATGAGCCTCAATACCCTGCGCGTCAACAGCGATGCGCTGGGTGATTGTCGAATCGAAGTGCGCCAGCAACACCTGCAGGGCACTCTGCGCGCGAGTGCCGGGCCGCAGGGTGCACGCCGCACGCGGGTGCTGGTCGCGCACGATGGCGGTTATCAGCTGTACGACGAGCGTCAGCACGCGTTGCAACACATGGATGATTTTTTTGACGCGCTGCTACTGGCGTTGCCCGTCGACACAAGCGCCGCCCTGAAGCTCAATGAGGGGACGACGCTCAAGCGCTGGCTGATGGACCGCATTCAAACGCCGCAGCAACGGCGCAGCCTGTTTGAACCGGCCGGTAAGCCCGCGAACGCGCCCAGGGATGCGCTGGTGCTGACGCAAAAACCGATGCACCGGATGGGTCAATGGATGTGCGAGCTGTTTCCCACGTCGTTGAGGGATCGGGTCAAGGCGCTCTACCCTTTTGCGCCGCAGATCGTGATCGAGACTTATCTGCTGGGCCTCGATGACTCGGTGCAACGCGATCTTTTCGAGGCGCGAGCGCTGGAAAAATCCCGCCTGGAGGAAGACCTGAATAATTGGCTGGACGCCGCGCCGGCGCTGGAACACCCGCACATGGGCCGCATAAAGCAAGAATTGGCCACGGCGCTGCTGCGCACCTGGGAACAGAACATTGACCCCGACCCGGACGGTTTCGGCTTGACCCTCAATGGGGTTGAGCTGTCAGGGCTGCTGAGCGACCTGCGCCTGCGTACCCGCTTTGAACATATCTTGCAGCTGGATTTGATCGACGCCGAACTGACCGACAGCGATACGCACTTTCTCAGCGTGTTTCCACGGCTGCACAACCTGGACCTTTCCGGCAATGGATTGACGCGCTTGCCTGATGCGCTGACCGGAATGCGCAGCCTGACAACCCTGAACCTGGATCGCACGCCGATTCAGTGGGAGGCGCACGGTCTGGCCAAGCTCAGCGGCATGCGGCGTCTGCGGCGCTTGTCCCTGGCGGACAACCGCAACCTGACTGTAGCGCCAAACCTTTCCCAACTGCCTGACCTGCGCTGGCTGTGCCTGCGCAACACGGCGATCAGCGAATGGCCGCAAGGGCTGTTTCCAAGGCGGAGCCCGGCGCATTTTTTTCTCGATATACAACACACGGCGATTATCGACGTGCCGGCATTTCTGCCCTGGCAGCCCGAGGCCGAACTGGTGGCGCGGGTGCGCCTGGATCGCAACCACCTGACCACTGACGCCGAGAAACGACTGGTGAGCTACCGGATCGAGGCAGGGCTGGACCCGTTCCGCCTCTATCCGCCGAAAGGCGACGCGGCTTATTGGCTTGAACTCGAAACGCCTGAACACAGCCCCTGGCTGCGGCAACTGTGGCAGGAACTTGAAGAGGAACACGGCTCGCAGGGGTTCTTTGAGGTGATCAAGAGCCTTGAACCGTCGGCGTATTTCGAGGACCCCAACGATGAAGCGATGTTTGCACAGGGTCGCCGCGAACTGACCGCAAAGGTCTGGCGCATGCTGTTGGCGATGCAAGGCGATGAGGCGCTGCGCTTGCGACTGTTTCTCATGGCCAGCAACCCGTTGACCTGCGCCGATGCCGGCGCACATGTGTTCAATGCCATGGGCTACGAGGTGCTGCTCGTCGAGATCAACCGTGATCTGCTCGGCCTCGATCGGGACTTGAAACTGTCCCACCTGGCCAGGGGTAAAACACGCCTGGATCGCCTGAACAAAGTGGCGCAAGCCGCTATCCGCTTGCGCATCACTGCGCCCGAGGAAGGCGGACACGGGTTGCGCTTTACCACTGACGTTATCGACGGTGTGCCGGGAACGGTGGATGAGGTGGAGGTTTACCTGGCCTACCACACCGGGCTCAAACGACGCCTCGACTTGCCCTGGATCGCCGAGCACATGACCTACCGCATGACAGCGAAGGTGGATGAACCCAGCCTTGAAACGGCGTACAACCAGGTGATCGCTCAAGAGGCCGGGGACGGACTGGCGGCGGGCATGCTCGATCAGCCGTTCTGGGTTGAGTATTTGCATGCCCGGCATGCCGAGCAATTCGCCGCTAGCCTGGACCGCGGCTATGAGTTGATCGGCCCGCTGGACGAACTGCGAGACGCGCAAGATCAATGGGCTAAAGGCCAATCGCGGCCCCCTGAAGAGCAACCCACGCTCAAGCAACACCTGCTGACGTTGGCGGATGCGCTGAACGTGCCCCACGACGTCGTCCTCACGGGCAAGCCAATGACCACCGAAACGTACGAACGTCTGCTCGCAGGCGGCTTCACGGATGACCAAATCAGTGAAACCGCCCTTGCCCACCAACTGACCCGCAACGCCTTACATCGCCTGAACGACTACGAAAGCGGCCGGGGCACGCCACAGCAAGCGCACTAACTATTGAGCGCCGTGGCGAGCGGGCGCGCCCGCGTGACACAACAGGCCCGCTCGCCACGGGAAACGCTAGGCCTGCGAATCCCACACCACGGTGACTACGCCGCTGTAGGTACTCCCGGCCTGTTCAAGCATTTCGGCCACGGCGTCGGCCTTGACTTCAAAGTGCAAAGTGCTGGGTTTGCGGTTGATGTAGTTTATCGGCTGGAACAGTTCGGTACCGCTGCCGTCCAGGCGCAGGGGCAAGCGGTTGACCGGGCGCCCGGCAGCGTCGACAAGGCCATGCGGCAAACTGACGGCGACGTCCAGCGGTACCTGATGACCGGCAGCGTTACGCAGGCTGCAGCTGTTGCCCATGGGTTCCGGGCATTCCAGGGTCATCTTGAATTGCGAGCTGGCCCACAGGTTGACGGTCTGGTCGCGGAACAGCCGGCTGGGCCTACGGCCGTTCTGCAGCCAGGCTTGCCAGCCGCCCTGGGGTTCAAGCTGGATGCGGTTGCCACCAGGGGGGACTTCGGCTTTGAGGTGGTGATCCACATCCAGGGTGAAGTTGAAGGTCAGCACGTTGTCGGTGGGGATCATGATGTCGCCGAAGTCAAAATCCGCACCGGGCCCGATGGTGTAGGTCGTGCTGCCAACGTATTGGCCGGCATCCATTTGCAAGGGGTTGGGGGTTTTCAATTCGTACGAATACTCGAACGTTTCGTAAAACAGGGTTGAAATGTCCTTGGCCGCAGGCACAGCGCACGCTCCGATGCCAACGGGTGTGATCCACGACCACAACAAAAAGAGATCGTTGCCAATCGCGTAGTCCGTGGACACGCAAGGACTTCGGGCGATTTTCCATCCAAGAGTGCCATAAAGCCAAAGCCACCGGTCAGCAACGGGCAACACGTACTTACCCCCAATGCCAGCAATTCTGACCTGCAGCGTTTCGGTTTTTGCTGTCACCGTATTGGTCACCTGCAGGTCACGCCATTCGGTGGGCACCTTGAACATCGCGCCTTTGCGCGGGTCTGTGTGATTGCCGAGGATTGGGCCACTGGAGTTGAACTGAATCGCCGTGGTCCGAATACTGAAGATACCTAATTGCTTGCAACGCTCTGGCATATGCCAAGGACAAATGCCACTTTCCGGCGTGGTGTTTTTAAACCGATTGATCATCGGATTAGACGGGTCAGGGCGAAACTCAGCCGTCATTTCCTGCACGAGCGCCTGGGCATGCGCCGTCCACAAAAAAAATGCGAGCATCGCAATCCAGCGCCCACTCAATACATTCATCAATAAATCTCCAGTCGATCAGGGCGCAATTGCATCGAACACCATGTGCACGGTGCCGTAGTAATGGCCGGGCCGGTAATCGTCGTCCGGTTTGATGGCGGCGATTTCCAGGCTCACGCGTGTGCCGGGCCGCGCTTGGGCTGTGGACACCACCTCGGTCTGGTTCAACCCCAATTCCACCTCATTGAAGGTCACGCGCAGGTCAACGCGCTCGGTGCCGTTGGACAGGTACGCCTCCTGGTCCAGCCGCGCACCAATGGCCCCAGCGATATTTTTCACATCGAACGGCGCGCGCAAGGTGGCCAACTGGGAACTCACCGGGTTGTAGACCAGTTTCTGGTCGCGCTGCACCAGTTGCGGGTCGACCGGCAGCACATAAAAGTCGGCCGTCGGAATGGTCACAGACACTTCAAACGTCTCGCGCTCAACGGCGGCGTGAATCCGCGACCCCGTCATCCCAAGGACGATGACTAACATGGCCAGGGCCAGGAGCTTGTACATAGGTTTACCCCTTGACCTCGATTTTTCTGGTCTCGTCGCCTTCGATCAGGCTAAAGCGGTATTCGCGACCCGGTTGCTTGTCGAAGCCATACGAACGCCCGGCACGGATGTGGTGACGCAGGGTCGGCCGGCACTCTTGCGGGGACTCGGCCGAGCAGTCCTTGAACTCGTCGATCACCACCACACTGTTGCCGTTGTTGCTTAGGGTGTATCGCGTGGCGTTGTCCTGGATCGCCGTGTCGAACCGGGTGACCTTGGGCCGTACGAAAAACACCGTGCCGTAGCCGGCCAAAACCCTGACACCCGCCGCGAGGCTTTGCTGATACTCGTCGCGCTCTTCATCGGTAACGGCAAAGTCATCGTCGGACTGCGGCACCACCGGCACGAAGCGCACGCGGAAATAGCGCTCCTTGTCGCGGTTGCCCATGAACAGCAAGCGCGTGCCCTGTGTGCCGTTGGCCGGCACGATCAAGCGCGCAGGGCTCGCCATCAAGCCTTCGCGCGCAACGGCGCCCACCTGGTTTTGCAGCGGCACTTCGCGGTAGCTGCCGTCGTCGTTATAGATCATCTCAAGGATATTGACCTTGACGAACGCGGTGGATGTACCGCCGTTAAACACACGTTTCATGTAGGTACTTCTATCGCCGTCGAGGTAGTCGTACACCACCCCCACATTGATCTGCGGGCCGGCCAGGGCCGCAAGGGAAAACAGCGATAAGGCGTATAGCATCAACACACGTTTCATTTACTCAACCTCAGGTTTATCGCGAGAAGACGGTTGTCTAGGACCGTTTCAGGCCGTTGCATAAAAAGGTGATCAGCCCGCAGCTCGGTCAGTCAGGGCGATATCAGCCAACGTATCCGGCGTGCACCGCAAATCCCCGATCATCAGCACATCGCTTTCCTGACGCGCCTTGCTCGGGTCGAGCCTGAACTGGCACCGCAACTGGTTGGCGTAGCGCACTTCCAGGGTCGGCGCGCCGGCGTTCATTTCCATTGAGAAGAAGCCGTCCACTTCGCTGACCGCGCGGCTGGCGTGGTTGATCACGTGGTGGCCCTTGAGGGGGGAGCCCTGCCCGTCGACCAGGCGGCCCAACACCGTGACGGTGCGCATCACGCTGATCTTGCGGTACTCCACGCCGCCTTTGTTCAGGTGGTATTGGGTACGCGCCGGCTGGATATTGGCGGCCGGTGGATGGTTGCCGTCAAAGTCGAACGCGAGGGTGCTGCTCTTGTAAGCGCTGATCGGCACAAAGTTGCGCCCTGGCCGCAGGCGTGAACTGCCGCCGGTCAAGTCATCGGCGCGCAGGGTGATGTCTTCGAGGTCGGTTTCCACGTCGACGATCATGCCTGCGCCACCGCGTTGCTGTTGGCTGCTGAGCACGGCTTTGCTGCCGCCCACCGCGACCGTGCTGCTGAGGTTCAAGCCACCTGACAGGCGCCCGTTGAACGACGAGCGCTGCACGTAGGTGTCGCCATAGAGTTCGTCGCTCTGGAAGCTGGCGCGCCCCGACAAACCCACGCCATAGGTGTCGGCAATCGCGGTGCCGGAGACGCTTTGCAGCAGGTGATCGTCAAGGGTCTTGGTGTAGGTCAGCGAGCCGTTATTGTCGCGACCACCGTCACGCGCGGTACGCGAGCCGATGCTGGCGGACCACTGCTCGCCCGGCGAACCCAAGGCCACGCTGACGCTGAGGTCGACGCCGCGGTTGCGGTTGTCACCGGTGGCTGAGGTGGCGGGCCGGTCGAACAGCGACAAACGCCAGTTGGCATCGCTGCCCAGGAACGTGCCGCGTTGGGTCCAACCCACGTCCACGCCCGTGCCTTCGATGTTGCCCTGGCTGTAGGACAGCCGCGAGTTGATCGAACTTTTGTTGCTGAGGCGATGGTTCAGGGACAGCGACGAGTTGCTGGTCTGGCCGATAAACACGTTGCGCTGTCGGATGCGCGTGCCGTCCGGCAGCAGCTCGTAGGTGCGCGTGGTGTCGAGCCAACTGCGGTTGTGGCTGAACACCACGCTGCCCTGGCCATAGCTGTAGAGGGTTTGCAGGTCGACGCCGGTGCCGTGGTCCTGGGTCTGGTAGACGTTGGCATACAGGCTGAGGCTGTTGGCGAGCGTCCAGTCGATGGACGTGCCGTACTGCATTTTTTCCCGCACCTTGCGCGTCGACAGGCCGAGAATCACCCGAGGATGCGCGAGGTAGTTAATCCCGGCGCCATAGGTCATGAAGCGACTCGACTGCTCGTCCCAGTTGCTCAGCAGTTTGGTTTCCTGGCCGATGAAGGTGTTGTAGCGCCAGCGTTCATCAGCGTTGCGCCAGTTGTTGGGCTTGTAGATCAACTCCTGGGTGGTGGCGGTGGTGAAACCGTCTTCGATCAGGCGCACCTCCACCTCGTAGATACCACCCGGCAAGGGCCGGGTGTCGAGGGTCTGCAAGCCGGCAGCGACGGGCTGGGTGTTGATCAACAGGCCGGCGCGGTAGATTTCCACCGATGCCTGGCGGCTGGCGGTGACGTACACCGGGTAGACGCTGGGCTTGGGGTTGTTGATGAGCAGGCTGTCGGAGCTGCCGTACATCACACCCACGGCGGTGTCGGGGTTGGCGCCGAATGAGCGAATCTGCCGCGTGAGCCCGTTGGAGCCAGGGGTGAAGTAGCCCAGGCGGACGAAATTGCCTTCCAGTTCGCGCTGGGTGTAAAGCTCGTGCATGGCGTGGTAGAGCGTGGTGTCCACCCCACCGACGCGGGACAACTGCAGGTTCATCGCCTGGCTCCAGTTGCCAATGCTGGAACTGGCCTCAAGGCCATAGCGGCCGCCGACTGACTCGTCCTGGCCACCGGTGAGGTTGAATTGGTTATTGAAAATCATGCCCAGGCTGCCGGCTGCCGGCTGATCGTAAAACTGCTTCACCTGCGCGTTGCGCTCGACGTTTTCCGTGAGGATCGAGACCAGCGAGTTTTCCAGGCTGTAGTGCACCGCCAACAATTGCGACGGGCAACTTTGTTCGCAGCCGCCCAAGGGCATGCCGTCTTTAAGGCGTTGCTCCCAAGTGGCACTGACAGCGGCAGACAGTTGACTGTCGCCCCGGTCAGTAAACTCAAGTAAGGTAATACGGTCATCGCGGCCCAATACAATCATGGCTTCGCCGAGAAACTGTTGATCGAGTTCTACGCGCACCGCCAGTGGCACATCGAAAAAGTGTTGCTCAAACTCTTCAGGCAGTCCCTTGGACTGTGATAACAAGCTACCCGGTGTTGTACCGGGAACTGTCGGTGCAGCCAGGGCATTGGCGCACAGCAATAACGCGAGCGCGCCCATCAGTGGCGTCATCGGAAACATGGACGGAATACTCGTCAGTACGGACAGTCGAAACTGTTAAACCAGGCCGGCGTTCGGGAAGGAAGCTGCCGGCCTGTCTATTCAAACCCCCGCAATCATCGCGTTCACGGGGTGAACCACAGGCTCACATCAACGCGGTACGGCGTCGAAGATCACGGTGTAGTTGGAAGTGTAGAGGCCGTTCTGAGTGTCCAGCGGTTTGGCCGGAGTGACGACCAGATCAGCTTGGGTGCCTGGGGTGGATTGAGGATCATCAACCACTTCCTGTGGGGTGGCCGTCAGGGTGACGCCGTTGAAGGTGTTGGTCAGCGCGATGTTGTCCGAGCCGTTGTATAACGCAGCCGCGGTCGGGCCGCCTTCGATGTAGGCGTGAACCGAACCGTCGGTGTTCTTGACATCGAAAGTTGCCCGCAGGGAACTCAGTTCACCGCTGACAGGGTTGTAGTTCATGGTTTCATCCTTACCAAAGTTAGGGTCACGCGGCTGAGCGTGAAACTGCTTGGTAGGGATATTGGCCGTGATGTTGATGGACGAACGCGCATCGTCGACCGCAAAAGCCGTGGTGGCGGACATGGCGACGGCGACGAGAGGTGCCGCTACGGCGAATTTCTTGAACATGCTGAATACCTGTCATCTAAAAAAAGGGTTCTTAGAGGCGTTGGAAGCGTTTAATTTTCCAACTAATTGCATTGCAAGTCGGGGACTTGTTCAACGCCAGGCAAGTATCCACAGCAATAAATACTAAGTAAGCCGTCTGATTCGTTTAGTTGCGTAGCCGAGTTACACCATGACACATAGGAAAATCATGGCATTTTGCCAAAACTTTAAAATTACCCGTAAGAAACAGACTACACGTGAATAAATGATAATAATTTATTGCGGATCAGTTCCGTAAGACTAGTATTACAACAACTAAAAAACAACAGCCTTTACGCGTCCCCACCCACTTTCTATTTAGTCGAGTCGTCCTGCTATTACATGTTTCAAGTAGCGGTGAGCTGAAGAACGCTGGGACGCAGGTGTGGCTGACCGTCCGTCTGGAGCCCTTGCCACGACCATAAGATATATCTTACGTTATATCTAGACACACACAGAGGCTCCTACCATGCGAGACCATCCTCACCAACGTGACGGTTTTGACCCACGCGCCGGCCGCGGTCGTGGCCCTCGGGTATTTGCGCCCGGCGACTTGAAATTGCTGCTGCCGGCACTGATCGCCGAACAGCCGTGCCACGGTTATGACCTTATTCGCCAGATCGAAAGCCTGTTTGACGGCGCCTACACACCCAGCCCGGGTGTGATTTACCCGACCCTGACCTTTCTGGAAGAAAGCGATTTGATCCAGGGCGACGCCGATGGCGGAAAAAAGCGCTACACAATCACCGACGCCGGTCGTCTCTTCTTAAGCGAGCAAGCGGTTGCCCTGGACGGCGTGCGTATGCGCATCGACGTCAGCAAGCGTTCACTGCGTGGCCATGACCGCCCGCCGGAAATCCACGAGGCGGTGCACAACCTGCGTCATGCCTTGCATTCGCACCACGGGCGCTGGAGCCCGGAAGAAATCGTTCGTGTCGCGGCGCTGCTCAATCGCACCGCCCAAGCCATTGCCGACGGGAAAGACCAATGAATACGCAAGTCATCCACCGCGTTACCCACGACATCAAACGCCGTCGCCTGGACGTATTGCGGGTGGTCGATATCACCCCACGCATGCGCCGTGTCACCCTCGGCGGCCCTGAACTGGCGGGTTTTGTGAGCCTGGGCAGCGACGATCACATCAAGCTGCTGTTCCCGCAGAACGCCGCTGAACAGGCCGCGCTGGAAAGCCCGGGCTTCAGCATCAAGGGTGATGGCCCGCAACCGGCCATGCGCGACTACACGCCACGGCGTTTCGACCTGAGTATTGGCGAGCTGGATATCGACTTCGTGCTGCACGGCGATGGCCCTGCCTCCACCTGGGCCGAGCAGGTGCAGGTCGGCCAACACCTGTACATCGGCGGGCCACGAGGCTCGATGATCGTGCCGGATATTTTCGACAGCTACCTGTTGATCGGCGATGAAACCGCGCTGCCTGCCATTGCGCGACGCCTGGAAGAACTGCCGGCGGGCCGCAAGGTGTTGGCCGTGATTGAGATCGCCAATGCGGCGGAGCAGCAAGCACTGCAAAGTGCCGCCGATGTGCAGGTGAAATGGGTGGTGCGTGGCCAGGACGATCTGCTCGACACCGTACAGAACCTGACGCTGCCGAGCGGTTCACTGTACAGCTTCGTGGCGACCGAAACCAAGCTGTCGCGCCGAGTACGGCGAGTGCTGCTGGACACGCACAAGGTCAATGAGGAATACCTCAAGGCCGCAGGCTACTGGCGCGCCGAGGGCAGTGAAGACAATTAAACCTGACGCGGTCAAAATGTGTGCGGGCTTGCTCGCGAATACGCTGGATCAGTTACAGATACATCCATTGACACACAGCATTCGCGAGCAAGCCCGCTCCTACCGTTTTACCGTGCTCGCTTTAGAAACCTGTCCAGGCCCACCACTGCCGACGCAATCAACACAAACCCCGCCAAAATCCCCCCGGCATTCGCAAACACCTGTGGATAACCCAACGTGCTCACGTCAATGAACGGGTACTGATACTGCCCGAGCAAATCCCCACGCAGCAGCGCATAGCCAAAATACACCAGCGGGTAAATCACCCACGCCGCAATGTGCCTGACGTGCAAGCTGCCCTTGGGCACATACCGCCACCAGTAGACAAAAAACAGCACCGGCATCACGTCGTGCAGCAACTCGTCAGCGATAAACTGGAAACCTTCGGGCTGCCACAAGTGCCGCAGCAACAGGTTATAGGCCAGGCCCACCACCACGATGCTCACGGCGATGCCGCTGCTGACCTTGGGCCCGAGGAAAAACCGCTTCGCTGCGCAATCGCGATTCACCCACGCATAGCTCAACACCACCACCGCCAGGGTGTTGGTGAGCACGGTAAAGAAGCTGAAAAAGTTGATCAACCCGCCCATCAGGCTGGCGCCGGACGCCCAGCGCGAATAGAAAATCAGGTATTGCTGGATCGCCAGCCCCGCCCAACCGGCCAGCGCCACTGCTGCCACGAACCGCTTCATGGGTTCAATCCAACGGGCGTTTGGTGCGCATCAGTTTCACGTACAACCCTTCGACTTTCTCCCGCGCCCAAGGCGTCTTGCGCAAGAAGGTGAGGCTCGACTTGATGCTCGGGTCACTCTTGAAGCAGCGGATATCAATACGCTCGGCAAGGCCTTCCCATTCGTAGTGTTCCACCAGGGTGGTGAGGACGTGCTGCAGGGTCACGCCGTGGAGTGGGTCGTTACTTGTCGCGGTCATGCCAGGCCTATGAAAAATGTGTTCACGAAGGCGCACACCTTATCACCCCACCTGCTCGTTATAAAAAGTTCCGGCCTCCAACGAAAAGGAGATGTTATATTGTAACTATAAATCTCAAATCTTTTCGTCGTTTTTCCAAGGAATGTCCGATGCCCCTCTCTTCTTTGTGGCGCTTGACCCCACTCGCCGCCGCCCTGTTGATCTGCTCCGAAGCCCACGCCCTGGAGCTGCAACCCCAAGTCATTACCGGTAACCCGCTGGGCAGCGAACAGCTTGCTTCGCCGACCACTGTGCTGGAGGGCGATGAACTGACCCTGCAACAAAAAGGCAGCCTCGGTGAAACCCTGAACAAACAGCCGGGCGTGTCGTCTTCTTACTTCGGCCCGGGCGCGAGCCGGCCAATCATCCGTGGCCAGGATGGCGACCGTATCCGCGTCCTGCGCAATGGCGTGGGTGCGCTGGATGCCTCTTCGCTGTCCTACGACCACGCGGTGCCGCTGGACCCGGTTAACGTCGATCGCATTGAAATCGTGCGCGGCCCGGCGGCGTTGTTGTACGGCGGCAGCGCCATCGGCGGCGTGGTCAACACGTTCGACAACCGTATCCCCACCGAGGCCATCGAAGGCATCCACGGTGCCGGTGAATTGCGCTACGGCGGCGCCGACACTACGCGCAGCAGCGCTGGCAGGCTGGAAGCCGGTAACGGCGCCTTTGCCTTGCACCTGGACGCCAATGCGCGGGAATTCAATGACCTGAAAATCCCTGGCCAGGCGCGCAGCCGCCATGCCCCGGAAACCAATGATGCACCCGGCAAAAGCGGCCGCCTGGGCAACAGCGACGGCCGCCAGGACGGCGGCGCGGTGGGAGGGTCCTACACCTGGGATGACGGTTATGCCGGGCTGTCCTACAGCAACTACGACGCAAACTATGGCTCCCCGGCCGAGCAGGACGTACGTATCCGCATGCAGCAGGACCACTACGCGTTCGCGTCGGAGATCCGCAACCTGCAAGGCCCGTTTACCTCGGTAAAACTTGACGCGGGCTACACCGATTACGAACACCGTGAAATCGAAGGCGGCGAAACCGGCACGATCTTCAAGAACAAGGGGTATGAAGCGCGCGTCGAAGCCCGTCACCAGCCCATCGGCCCGTTCGACGGCGTGGTTGGCGCACAAGTGACCCGCAACGAGTTCTCGGCCCTCGGTGAAGAAGCCTTCGTGCCGCAGACCGACACCAACGCCGGCGCGCTGTTTATCCTCGAAGAAATGCAGGCCACCGAGCGCCTGAAACTCAGCCTCGGCGGGCGCCTGGAACACACCAGCGTCGACCCGGATGCCAAAGGCAACGCGCGCTTCGCCAGTGCAGACAAATCCAATGATTTCACCGCTGGTAGCCTGTCCTCCGGGGCGGTCTACACACTCACGCCAATCTGGTCCCTGGCCGCGACCCTGGGCTATACCGAACGCGCGCCGACCTTTTACGAGCTGTACGCCAACGGTGCCCATGTCGCCACCGGCACCTACGAGCTGGGCGATGCCGACCTGAAGAAAGAAAAAGCCGTGTCCAGCGACCTGGCCCTGCGCTTTGACAATGGCACCCACAAAGGCAGCTTTGGCGTGTTCTACAGCCGTTTCTCCAACTACATCGGCCTGCTGGGCAGCGGTCGCACACTGAACGATGAGGGTGAAGACGACGCGGGCGGTATTCCTGAGTACAAATACACCGGCGTGCGTGCACGGTTTGCCGGCTTCGAAGCCCAGGATCACTGGAAACTTGGCGAAAGTGCCTACGGTAAGTTCGCCCTGGAACTGTCGGGCGACTACACCCGCGCGAACAACCTGGATACCGGTGAAGCCTTGCCGCGTATTGCGCCGCTGCGCTTGAACAGCGGCTTATTGTGGGAGCTGGACCGCTGGCAGGCACGCATCGATGTTGAACATGCCGCCGGACAAGGCCGCGTGCCGGATAACGAGAGTGGCACCGATGGCTATACGACCTTGGGGGCGAGCGCGGGCTATCGCTTCAATCTCGGTGGCAGCCAATGGCTGGCGTTTGTGAACGGTGAAAACCTGACAAACCAAACCGTGCGCTACGCCAGCTCGATCCTGCGGGATATCGCACCCGCGCCGGGCAGAAGCGTGCAGTTCGGCGTTCGCACCACCTTCTAATAAGTACAAACACTATTTGTAATGAGCGGGCTTGCCCCGCGCGAGGCAAGCTCGCTCACTACAAATATCCCGCCCTGCCCAATGGTTTTGCAGCGACATTTAGTCACTGTTACCCAATTTGAAATAATGCATCTTGCGATTTGCGCTTTCTCTCGACGCGCACTCCCTTTATCCTTGCCCGCAATAATCTGAAACGTTTCACCTCCCGGTCGAACCCATCTTGCCGATTCATACCGCCCATCAAGACAGCGCTGTCTTACACGGACCTGCGCGTGGGAATAAATCGCCCGCCTGTGGATAACCGTGCTTATTCCCAGAAAACTGAATTAACGCTGAACCAAGCCCGTGTCGAATCGTCATCTACAGTGAAGAAACACGGGATACATAATTCCAACGCAACGGAGAAACACAATTATGAGCACTGACGGTGCCTCAAGCCCAAGTCGCCTGCTGCCCAGGCTGCTAGGCGTCTTGCTGCTGATCATGGGCCTGGCCTTGCTGGCCGGGGGTATCAAGCTGACGATGCTCGGCGGGTCGCTGTATTACCTGCTGGCCGGTATCGGCATCGCCCTGACCGGCGTTCTGCTGCTGGCTACTCGCCGCGCCGCGCTGGGTCTATACGCACTGGTGCTGTTCGCCAGTACCGTGTGGGCCCTGTGGGAAGTCGGCCTGGACTGGTGGCAATTGGTGCCACGCCTGGCGCTGCTGTTCGCGCTGGGTCTCATCATGCTGCTCCCGTGGTTTCGCCGTCCGTTGCTGCGTGGCCAGCCTGCTCCGCTGGGCACTGGCGCGCTGAGCGTGGCCGTGGTGCTGGCCGGTGCTGCCGCCATTGCCAGCCAATTCACCAACCCCGGTGAAATCAAAGGCCAGCTGGACCGCGACGCGGTACCGGGCATGGCCAACGCTGCACCGGCCCAGGCCGATGGCGACTGGAACTCCTACGGCCGTTCGGCCTTTGGCGATCGCTACTCGCCGCTGGCGCAGATCACCCCGGAAAACGCCCACAAACTGGTGCCGGCGTGGACCTTCCGCACCGGTGACATCCCTGGCGCAGGCGACCCGGGTGAAACCACCGCAGAAAACACCCCGCTGAAAGTCAACGGCATGCTCTACGTGTGCACACCGCACAGCCAAGTGATTGCCCTGGACCCGGACACCGGCAAGGAAATCTGGCGCTTCGACCCGAAGATCACCACCCAGGGTGCTGAGAACTTCAAGGGTTGGGCGCACATGACCTGCCGTGGCGTGTCGTATCACGATGATGCCGTCTACGCTTCGTCGCAGAGCCCGACCGGCACCGCCAGCCCGGCTGCCGCGCCGAATGCCTGCCCGAAACGCATTTTCGTACCGACCGCCGACACCCGTCTGATCGCCCTGAACGCCGACACCGGCAAGATGTGCGAAGACTTCGGTGACAAAGGTCAGGTCGACCTGCGTGCCAATATCGGCAGCTTCGCCCCAGGCGGTTACTACTCCACGTCGCCACCGGCCGTGACCAAGAACCTGGTCGTGATCGGCGGTCACGTGACCGACAACGTTTCCATCGACGAGCCGAGCGGCGTGATCCGCGCGTTCGACGTGCACACCGGCAAGCTGGTGTGGAACTGGGACAGCGGCAACCCGGAAGACACCACCCCGTTGGCCGAAGGCAAGACCTACACCCGCAATTCGCCGAACATGTGGTCCATGTTCGCCGTGGATGAAAAGCTCGGCATGCTCTACCTGCCGATGGGCAACCAGATGCCCGACCAGTACGGCGGCGACCGTACCGACGAGTCCGAAAAATACGCTGCTGGCCTCACTGCGCTGGACATCGACACTGGCCACGTGAAGTGGACCTTCCAGTTCACTCACCACGACCTGTGGGACATGGACGTGGGCGGCCAGCCTTCGCTGATCGACATCAAGACCGAAGCCGGCGTGAAGCAGGCAGTGATGGCGTCGACCAAACAAGGCAGCATCTATGTACTGGACCGCGCTACCGGCCAACCGGTCGTGCCGATCCACGAAGTGGCGGTACCGCAAGGCGCAGTGGCGGGCGACCGCACCTCCCCTACCCAACCGAAGTCGGACCTGAACTTCATGCCACCGCCGCTCAAAGAGCGTGACATGTGGGGCGTGACGCCGTTCGACCAGATGCTGTGCCGCATCGACTTCAAATCCCTGCGCTACGACGGCCCGTTCACCCCGCCATCGCTGCAAGGTTCGATCGTTTATCCGGGTAACTTTGGCGTGTTCGACTGGGGTGGCATTTCCGTCGACCCCGTGCGTCAGATCGCCTTCGTGAACCCAAGCTACATGGCGTTCAAATCGAAGCTGATCCCGAAGGCCGACATCGCCAAGCAAGGCCCACGCGTCAGTGAAACCGAAGGCGTGCAGCCGAACAAAGGCGCGCCGTACGGTGTGATCCTCGAAGCCATGCTGTCGCCAATGGGCCTGCCGTGCCAGGCGCCAGCGTGGGGTTACGTGGCGGCGGTCGACCTGACCACCCACAAAACCATCTGGATGCACAAAAACGGCACCGTGCGCGACAGCTCGCCGGTTCCGATCCCACTGACCCTGGGCGTGCCTAGCCTGGGCGGCACATTCACCACCGCAGGTGGCGTGTCCTTCCTCAGCGGCACCCTCGACCAGTACCTGCGTGCCTATGACGTGAAAAACGGCAAGCAACTGTGGGAAGGTCGCCTGCCAGCAGGCGCGCAAACCACGCCGATGACCTACACCGGCAAGGACGGCAAGCAGTACGTGCTGGTCATGGCGGGCGGTCACGGTTCCCTGGGTACCAAACAGGGTGATTATGTGATGGCGTTTAAACTGCCGGATTAAGCGAAACTGGCGGTAAAAAAAGCGGCTACCCTCACAGGTAGCCGCCTTTTTAATGTACGACGAAGATCAAAATGTGGGAGTACCGGTCTTTAGAGCGGCGCTCGCTCCCGACGCATCCACCTCTCAAACGCCATCGCATTCAACGGCCGGCTGATCAAATAGCCCTGGGCAGTGTCGCACTTCCACTGTTTGAGCAGCTTCAGGCTAGGCTCGAACTCGACCCCTTCGGCCACCACTTTGAGCCCCAGGTTGTGACTCATCTCGATGGTGGAGCGCACGATCACCGCGTCGCCGCTGGTACTGCTGAGGTTGCGCACAAATGACTGGTCAATCTTCAACTCTTGCACCGGAAGGCGCTGCAATTGCGCGAGGGACGAATAGCCGGTACCAAAGTCATCCACCGACAGGCTGATGCCGCAGCCGCGCAGTTGCTCCAGCACGCTGAGGGCCTGTTGCGGGTTGTGCATGATCGCGCTTTCGGTGATTTCGAAGATCAGTTGTTCGGCCGCCACGCGGTACTGCATCAGCAGGGCGGTAACGCGAATCGCCAGGTCATCATCGGCCAGGTCGTCCACTGAGATATTCACTGACAGCTGGATCAGCATGCCGCGTTGTGCCCACTCGGCGATCTGGCGGATGGCTTCCTCGATCACCCACAGGGTCAGGTTGCGAATACTGCCAGTGCGCTCGGCCAGGGGGATGAACTCGGCGGGAGACACCTGGCCCAACGTCGGGTGCTGCCAGCGCAACAAGGCTTCGGCCTGGCGCACATGGCCGTGCTTGAGATCGAGTTTGGGCTGGTAGCAAAGGAATAATTCCCCCTCAAGGGCCGCACGCCGCAAGTCGCGGATCAGGGTGATCTGGCGTTGGTGGGCCAGGTCGCGGTCCTGCTGGTAGACCTGCAGATGCCCCGGCAGGCTCGCGGCGTCATGCCGGGCGATCGCGGCGCGGCTGATCAACTCGTCCACCTGCTGGCCGTCGGCAGGGTAGGCGGCGATGCCGATGCTCACTTCGTGGCGCAGTTCGTCATTGCCGATGCGATGGGGCTCGGTGAGCAGTGCGTATAGGCGGTCGGCGCGGGCTACAGCGCGGTCGACTTCGGTATTTTCCAGCAACAGCAAGAACTCACTGCCGGTGATGCGCGCCGCCGTATCGCTGGCCAACAGGCTCATGGACAGGCAGCGGCTGGCCTCGCGCAGCATTTCTTCCACGCCCTGTGGGCCGAAATCTTCATTGATCACCCGATAATTTTCGATCCCCAGGTACAGCAACACCACTGGCCGCCCCGCGCTGATCGCACTGCCCAGGCGCTCCATGACCAAGGCGCGATTGGGCAGGCCGGTCAGCGGATCGTGCAGTGCGTTGTGCGCCAATTGCCGCTCGCGCACGGCGATGCCGCTTTGCATGGCGTTGAAGGCCCGGGCCAACAGGCCGAATTCATCATGGCTGCGCACCCGCACCGGCGTGCGGTAGTCACCGGCACCAATCCGTTCGGCCGCTTGCACCAGGGCATTGAGCGGGCGTGACACCCTGCGTGCCAAAAACAACGCACCGGCCAACGACACCAGCAGCACCGCCAGGGCGATCCCGAGGAACTGCCGATCCAGCGGCGCAAAGGATTCCAGCGCATGGTCCAGCCGGCTTTGCAGCAGCACCCGCACTTCATCGCCATCGCCGGTGTTGTCCAGCGGCAACACTTGGCTGAGCACACGTAGGCCGAAGAACACATGGATTCTTGGCTCGGGGTCGACGGGCTCGTCACGTAACAGGCTGAGGATGGCGGCTTGGTGAGCATCCGGCTGAGTGCTGAACAACGGGCCGGGCGCGCCGTTCTGCACGCTGAGGAACGACACTTCCAGGTTGCTCATGGCGCGCAATTCATTGGCGAACAGTTTGTCCATGGGAAAGCCCATGACGATGCGCGCGATGGGAAGCGGGTCGAGCACTTCATCCTGCACCAGCAAATACGGGCGCCCATCCATGGCCACAATCAGCATCTGCAACCCCGTGCGCCGCGCACGGCGCAGGGCGTCGTGATAGGGGAATAACTCGCCGCGGGTCAATATCGGCAAGGTACTGACCATGACCTTGCCATCCAGGCCCAGTACGAACACTTCGCTGGAGCGAATGCCCGTGCCGTGGCGACGCAGCGCGGCGAGAATCGGTGCCGCCTTGCCTTCGGCCACGGCCTTTTTGAAGGGAATATCGACGGTCAGCCAGCCCAGCCCGTACTGCAGGCGATGCCCGCGCAGGTCGAGCAGGCGTTCAAACACCTGGCTGCCGGTTTGCAGTTGGACTTGCGCCTGGTTCTCCACGGCGCGGGTGGTGGCGGTCTTCACGGCGAAGTAAGTAGCGGCGACCACGACCAACAGCAACAGCGCGAGCACTCCGGCGATGCGGGTTTGGAACGTATGACGCCACCTCATTGCAGTGCCCTCCGGCAGCGCTCGCCTCTCTCTGCCACCGCGTCCCTTTGTCATGTGCATTCCCTGCGACAGCTAACCTGGCGTCAAAAAGATATCCATTTTTATTGAATATTCGGATTCAGGAGATTAGCTGGGACTTGGGGTACGTGCACCCAATAAAAGCTAGGATTTTGGTGGCATTTTATTGGCGACAGAGGGTTGACCAGGGGATGCACCGATCCAGAGCGCGTGATATATGCCTGATACGGGAGATCGAATGTGAGAGCGAGATCGACGTTAGGCCGGTCGGTTCAAACGGGTGAGCCCGGTCAAACAGCCCGAGCTCGCATGAAATCGCCCCATCGGCGCACGAGATAATTATGTTCGTCCATCACCGAATTCCATACCGCAATATGCCCCATGCGCGCCTCATAAGCCCCTCCATCGCGCACTTCTCCGATCTCGATCAACGGCAACCCATCACTGCCCAGCAATTGCTCGCGTGCGGGCTTTCCAGCGTACCAATAATCCCACTCCGCACTGCTCAAGTGATCACGCGCGCGCGCCGGGTTACCGATGTAGTAACCCTGACGCGCCATTACCGCCCCCGGCCAACCGGACAACCACCAATTCAGATACGCATAGGCAGCATCCAGCACCGGCCCCTTGGCATGCTGCGACAATGACAAACCACCAAACCAGGCGCGATAACCTTCGCGCGGCACCGCCAGGCGGTATTTCACTCCGGCACGATGCAGGCGCATCAGGGTCGGCGACCACAGGCTCTGGATGTCGATGCTCGGGCTGAGCATCAGTTGCGCGGCCTCTTCGTCGTCCGACCAGAAGGCCGCGAAATGCCCCTCCTTCTGTTTACGCACGAGGATATCGGCGAGTACATCGATCTCTTCGATGCTCATATTGCCGATGTCCTTGAACTGCGCCAGCCCCGCGCCCTGCACCGCCAGCGCAGCATCCAGGGCGCCGATGGCGGCGTCGCTTTGCAAGGCGGTGCGCGCACGCCACGCGGGGTTGAGCAGCCAGCCCCAGCTTTCGTTGCCGTGGCAAAAACCTTCGGGCAAGCGCTCTGGGCGGTAGGCGAAACTGTCGGCGTTGTGGGTCAGGGGCAACATGCTGATGCGCTCGGTGACCGTGCTGCCGAGGCTGCCGTCGTGCTGCACGAACAGCCGCTCGCTGGGCACGCTGCCGCTGCCCAGGCGGTCATCGGGCGACAGGCGCCCGCGCTTGGGCAGGTCATTGATCTCGTGCCACAGCGCGATGCGTCGGGTGTCGATAGGCTGGATCGCCCGGGCCGGCCACACGAAGTCGACGTTGTGGAACCACTGGTCATACAGGTCGTAGCTGTCGGGTTGCATCACCGCGATGCGTTGCGCCTGTTCGACGTCGTGCACTTGGTAGACCAGGCGAATGCCCAGCTCCTCTTCGGCGCGTACGCGCAGGCATTCAAGCAGGGTGACCGACGTGCCGAGAACGCGGAGTGTGATCATGCAGCGAGCCGCCGCGAGAACGCTTCAAACGAACGCTTTAGCAGCGCAGGCTCGAGGCCACGCAGGATAAACACCAGGCGTGATTGGCGGTCGCTGCCCGGCCATGCAGGCAAATGCACCGGCGCATGCAGGCAATGCTGCACGCCATGAATGACGATAGGGGCGTTACTGGCGTTCACGTTGAGCAGCCCTTTGACGCGGAGAATTCGTTCGCCGTGGCATCTTAACAGCATCGACAACCATACCCCGAAACCCACCCAATCAAGAGGCTGGTCGAAGGTCAGGCTGCAGACTTGCGCGGCGCCGTGGGTGGCCGTGGTGGTGTGATGCAGCTGCCAGCGGCTGACTTCCATGGCGGGCTCGGCACTGCGCAGGCCTTCGCCCAGCAGCAGTTGGTCGCCGCTATGGATGTCGTGGGTATCGAGGATCGGCGTGCCGGTATTGAGCGCTTGCAGATGTGCGCGCAGCGCAGCGCAGTCATCCGCCAGATCAGTCTTGCTCAGCAGCAAACGATCCGCCGCCGCCACCTGGGCCAGCCATTCCGGGTGCAGGCGTTCTTGCAGGATGGCATGGCTGGCGTCCACCAGGGTGATCACCAAGCCAATATGAAAACGCCCGCGCAGTTGCACGTCGTTGTTCAAGGTGGCCAGGATTGGCGCCGGGTCGGCCAGGCCGGTGGTTTCGAGGATTACCCGTTTGAAGGCGGGGATTTCACCACGCTCGCGGCGTTGCAGCAGGCCGAGCAGCGCGTCTTTCAACTCGCCACGGATCGAGCAACACACGCAGCCGCTGGGCAGCAGCACCGTGTCCGGCGCCACCTCTTCCACCAGCAGATGGTCGATGCCGACATCACCGAATTCGTTGATCAGCAACGCGGTGTCGCCCAGGCTTTCACCCTGCAGCAGACGCTTGAGCAAGGTGGTTTTACCACTGCCGAGAAAGCCGGTGATGACGTTGAGGGCGATGCTCATGGGGCTGACTCCAAGTGGTCCAACAAACGCGGATCGAGGGGATCCAGCGGCCGGCCGAGCATGTTTTCGGCGGCTTGCCACAGTTGATCCAGACCGCTGGCCAGCGCCTGCTTGCCAGTGGCGCCGAGCAGCAGATACGACGCGCCCTGGAAGTCTTCGACCTTGAGCCGGAACACCGCCAGCACCTGGTTGATCGCCGCGATCCGGCGCAGGCGTTCACGGCGCCGGGGTAACTCATCGCCCAGGGGATCGCTCCAGTGCAGGTCTTCGCCAAGCAGTCCGCAGAGTCCGCACATGGCTACACCTCATTCATGGCATGACATCGCCGGAGTTCGGGCCCAGTGTCTGGCCAACGAACAAGTTGCCGCCGGGCTCGCTGGCCAGCAGCACCGCCACCGGCGCCACTTCATCGGCCAGGCCGAAACGGCCCAGCGGCAACTCCTTGGCCTTGGCGCGCTTCCATTGCTCACTGATACCGCCCACCAACGGCGTTTCAATCGGGCCCGGTGCGATGGCGTTGACCAGCACGTTGTCCTTGGCCACTTCCAGCGCCAGGGACTTGGTAAAGCCGATCACCCCAGCCTTGGCGGCGGCGTAGTGAGTCAGTTCGGCGCCGCCCTTGATGCCCAGTTGCGAGGCGACGTTGATGATCCGGCCCCAACGCTGCTCGAGCATGTACGGCAAGGCGCGCTGGCTGGCGATGAACACACTGGTGAGGTCGACGCGCAGCATGTCGTTCCACATGTCGATGGTCAGGTCGACACAGCGCGCCTGGGTGAGCATGCCGGCATTGTTGACCAGGATATCGATACCGCCGAACTGTTCGACGCAACGGTCGACACTGGCCTGGCCGCCTCCGACGGTGCCGACGTCGGCCAGGCATTCGAACACCTCGGCGCCAAGGTTGCGGCAGGTGATCGCGGTTTCGGCGAGGCTGGCGGCGTTGCGGTCGGCCAGCACCAGGCGCGCGCCTTCGGCGGCGTAAGCGCGGGCGATGGCGGCGCCGATGCCGCTGCCGGCACCGGTGATGACGGCGCGGCGGTTAGTCAGTTGGGGCATGTCAAATCTCCTAAAGCAAACACAGATCCAATGTGGGCTTGCTCGCTCCCACATTTAGATCCAGCACATTCAGTCAGGCCAGCGTACGGTCAGGCCGCCGTCGATGACGATGCTCTGCCCGGTCAGGTAGCTCGACGCTTCACTGGTCAAAAACTGCACCAACGACGCCACTTCATCCGCCCGCCCTACCCGCCCCAGCGGAATAGCGCGCGCCGCCTTGGCCAAACCTTCCGGTCCCAGCGAGTTCTTTGCATCCAGCGACTGCGGCGTTTCAATCAACCCTGGAATCACCGCATTACAACGAATGCCCAGCGGCGCCAATTCCACCGCCAACGACCGGCACAACCCCGGCACACCGGCCTTGGCCGCCGCGTAATGGCTGTGTTCCTGCCAGCCATACACGCCACCGGCAATCGACGAAATCGCGACCAGCGCGCCGCCTTCGTGCATATGCCGGGTCGCCGCGCGGAAAGTGCGCATCACCCCTGTGAGGTCGACATTGAGCATCTCGTTCCACAACGCATCGGTCATCTCGAGCAACGGCGCGCGGCGCAACAGGCCCGCATTGGCCACCGCATAATCCAGCCGCCCGAAATGCTGTATGGCTTGCGCGGCCAGTGCGTCGACCGAGGCGGTATCGCCCACGTCCAACGGCAGCATGAGGCACTCGCCGCCGGCTTGTTGCACCAGGCTTAGGGTGGTCTGCGGGTCATGCGGATCAGCCGGGTAGTACCCGCCCACTACCGCCACACCGTGGCGGGCATAGGCCACGGCGAGGGCTTGGCCGATGCCGCTGGCGGCACCGGTAATCAAGGCAACTTTACGGCTCATCACTCACTCCTTACTGAACGGTTTCCGGGCGCACATGGCGCGCGGCAAACATCAGGACGCCGGACAGGAAGCACGGCAATGCGCCAAACCACAGCGCGGCGGTCTGCCAGTCGCTGCCGGCGGACAACACCTGGGTCGCACCAAAACCTGCGACCACTGCCCCGATCGGGCCCATGGCATGGATGATCGCGCCGCCGGTGGCGCGGATGCTGGTAGGGAAACTCTCGCTGATAAAGAACAGCGCCGCCGAGTACGGCCCGATCAGGAAGAACAGGCCCAGGCTGTACAGCCCGACCACCATCGGCATATTGCTCGGACCAAACAGCATCCCGGCGAACGCCAGCCCGCCAAGCATCCAGCCCAGGCCGATCACGTTGCGACGGCCGATCTTGTCGCCCATCCAGCCGTGGCTGAGGTAGCCGCAATAGCCCACCAGGTTCGACAGCACAAGGATGATCAGCGAGTTCTCGAACGAGATGTGGTGCACGCTGACGATCACCGATGTCCCGAGCACGCTGAACACTTGGATAGCTGCCCAGTTAAGCAACAGCGCAGCGCCGATCACCAGGGTGGCGCGCCGCGCCGAACCACGGAAGGCGGCCTTGAGACCGGCCTTGCTGTGTTCGTCATAGTCCACGCCGTAGGTCACGGCGACATTTTGTGCTTCAGTCACCGCGCCGCTTTTACGCAGCCGGCTGATGCGTTCATGGATCTGGAACTGCGGACTCTCCTTGAGCTTGCGCGCCATGATCGCTATCACCACCGCTGGGATCGCGGCAAAGATGAAGCAGCCCTGCCAGCCAATGATCGGCAACAGTAACGCGGTCAACCCTGCGGCGATCAACGCACCGACCGGCCAGCCGCCCTGCACCAGGCTGTAGATAAAGCCGCGACGTTTGGTCAACTGCGGGTCTTGCGAGGCGCCATACAGCTCGCTCAGATAAGTCGCGTTGACGGTTTCCTCGGCATAGCCCAGCCCGCCCAGCGACCGGATCAGAATCAGCGGCGACTTGCCCCACGCGCCGCCGATTGCAGTCAGTGCCGAGCAGAGCGCGGAACCCGCCACGGTGAAAATAATACCTTTGCGCCGCCCCAACTTATCGACGACGGGGCCGATGGCAAAGGCGACCACCGCCGTGCCCACCGCCACCCACGTCGCGATTTCAGCTTGCTCCACTTCACCCCAGCCAAAATGCCGGCCAATCTCCGGCAGCAAAGTGCCGAACAGGATGAAGTCATACACCGCGAACACCCAGGCGAAAAACGCGATCCAGGTGGCGAAACGTACTTCCTTGGACGTCAGTTGCCGGGGTTTCCAGCCAGTCAGGTCAAGCTTGTTATAGATGGACATAATCGCGCCTCAGGGGGTGAGCAAGGGTGGGTGTCAGGTACGCGGTTGGCGGCGGATAAAGTCGTCGGCGATTTCGTCAAAGGTGACGAAGCGCACGCCGGCATGGCTCTGGATGTGTTCGATCAGCCGCTCAAGCATCAACAACACTTGCGGGCGGCCGGAGACATCGGGATGGATGGTCATGGTGAACACGGCGTGTTCGTGTTCGCGGTAAACCCAGTCGAACTGGTCGCGCCACATTTCTTCGAGGTGACGCGGGTTGACGAAGCCGTGGCTGTTGGGGGCCTTTTTGATGAACATCATCGGCGGCAGGTCGTCCAGGTACCAGTTGGCCGGGATCTCCACCAGGTCGGTTTCTTCACCGCGTACCAAGGGTTTCATCCAGGTGTCGGGGTGCTGGCTGTAGTCGATCTTGGTCCAGCTGTCGCCCTTGCGCACGTAGTAGGGATGGAAGTCGTTGTGCATCAGGCTGTGGTCGTACTTGATGCCTTTTTTCAGCAGCAGTTCGTTGGTGACTTTGCTGAATTCCCACCATGGCGCAACGTAGCCCGTCGGGCGTTTGCCAGTCACTTGGGTGATCAGCTCGATGGATTTATCGAGGACGATTTCCTCCTGCTCCGCGGTCATCGCGATGGGGTTTTCGTGGCTGTAGCCGTGCACGCCGATTTCGTGACCGGCGTCGGCCACCGCCTTCATCTGCTCGGGGAAGGTTTCCATCGAGTGGCCGGGAATGAACCAGGTGGTGCGCAGGCCGTAGCGTTCGAACAATTTGAGCAGGCGCGGCGCACCGATCTCACCGGCAAACAAGCCGCGGGAAATGTCGTCCGGCGAGTCTTCACCGCCATAGGAACCGAGCCAACCGGCCACGGCGTCAACGTCGACGCCAAATGCACAGAGAATGTCTTTAGCCATGATGAATCTCCTTAAACGTTAAGTACGGTTTCGACGGACAACGCCGCGCGCAGCAGGCGTGCGTCTTCTCCCGCCGGTGCGCTGAGCAGCAGCCCGGTGGGCAGGCCCTGGGCATCGCAGCCGCTGGGCAGGGTCACGCCGGGCATGTCGAGCAAACTGCCGGGCATGGTCAGGCGCAGGGTGGCAAGGTTGGTTTTCACGAACAGGTCGTCGTCGGCTTCCAGCGGTGCCAATGCGGGCGCCACGTGGGCAACGGTTGGGGTGATGAGAATGGCGCCGTCGAGGTCATCGATCAGTTGCTGTTGCAGGCGGCTGCGCGCGTCGGTCAGGTGGATCAGTTGGCTGGCTGGCAGCGAACGTGCGGCTTCGAGGCGGCGGCGTACGCGAGGGTCGAGTTGTTCGGCGTCGCGGCTGTCGAGCAACCCTTGGTGCAAGGCGAAGGCCTCGAACGAGCCGAGCCAGCCGTGGTGGTTGATCAGGTCCAGGGTGGCCTGGAAGGTCGGGCATTCGCGCTCTTCGATCAGCGCACCTTGGGCCTTGAGTTGCTCGACTGCACGCAGCAGGTTGTTGCGCACAGCAGGCTCGACATCCTGTTGCGCCAATACGAAGCGTTGGCCCTTGAGGCTGCGGGCATGGTGGGTTTGGGCGCGCCCATGCAGCAAATCGTCGATGGCCAAGGCGTCGCGCACACTGCGGGTCAGCGGGCCGAGGCTGTCGAGGGTGTGGGCAAGGGGGAATACGCCATCGCGGCTGTAGCGTCGGCTGCTGCTGCGATAACCGACCAGGCCGTTGAACGCCGACGGGATGCGGATCGACCCGGCGGTGTCGGTGCCCATGGCGATGGGAACGATCCCGGCCGCAACGGCCACTGCAGAACCGGACGACGAACCGCCTGGGATGCGTGGTTGGTCAGTGCCATGGGGGTTGTGCGGCGTGCCGAAATGCGGGTTCAGACCCAAGCCTGAGTAGGCCAATTCGCTGAGGTTGGTCTTGCCCACACTGACCATCCCGGCGCGACACAACAGGCCCACGGTCGGCGCGTCGAGCAAAGCGGCAGGCGCATTGCGGCGATAGGCGGCGCCAGCAGTGGTGGTGCTGCCGGCCACATCGAACAGGTCTTTCCAGGCCAACGGCACGCCATCGAACACGCTCAAGGGCTGGCCGGCGCGCCAACGGGCAGCGGCGGCTTCGGCTTCACGGCGGGCACGCTCGGTGGTCAGGCTGATAAATACCGACGGCACCTGGCTTGCCTTTTCGAGTGCCTGTTCGAGGGCTTGCACCGGATCGCTGCGACCGCAGGCAAAATCCTCGGCCATTGAAGTGGCGTCTGACATCAAGATGACCCTCAAAAAACGTACATATTAATAAAATGTACATTTTACAAAGGCAGCTTTCGTGCCAGTCTCTTGTGAGGTGGTTTTGCGCTGTCAGGTTTTTTCGCTGAGAGCAACGGGATAGATGGTTTTGATGGGCAGGAAAAAACCGTGACTGAGGGAGGTGCAATGCCGCCAACGAAATAATGTATCTTTTATTAATAAGTACATTTTGGTGCAGAAAGGTAACATTCCCAGTTTTCGGGCCCCAAAAAAGTGCCATCGACGTGGCCCAGAGTGACAGGTGCAACTTATGAGAGAATCCCCGGCCACCGTCCTCCCCCCTTTAGAGAAATCGATGAAAGCAGTGTCCGCTTCGGCCTCTCGTTACGCGATGATTCACCAAGTGTTGCGTGACGCGATCGTCAACGGCACCGCTCGCCACGGCCTGGTTTTGCTGGAAGCGCCGTTGGCCGAACTGTTCGGTACCAGCCGTGTACCGGTGCGCAAGGCCTTGGACCTGCTGCACGCCGAAGGCCTGATCTGCCGCTTCAATGGCCGGGGTTACCTGATCAACCCCGAAGGCCTGGCGATGGAGCCGCTACGCCTGCCCTTGAGCCATACACATTTGGGTCTTGATGGTAAGGATGATCTGGTGGATACGCGGCCGTTGGGTGAACGTATCGTCGAGGAAATCGGCGCGGCGCTGTCCACCTGCATTGCCTTCGGCCATTACCGCCTGGATGAGCAAGCCGCCGCCGACCACTATGGCGTCAGCCGTGCAGTGGTGCGTGAAGCACTGATGCGCCTGCGAGATCGCGGCCTGGTGGAAAAGGAACCCTATTCCCAATGGTTGGCGGGGCCTTTGACGGCGCGGGAAGTTACCGAAGACTACGAACTGCGCGCCTGCCTGGAACCCGAAGCCTTGCGCCAGAGCGCACCGCACCTTGATCGCCAGCTGCTTGAAGCCATGTTGCAACGCGTACTGGCTGCCCAGGACAGCCCTCACTGCAGCCTTGAGGCCATCGAACAGATCGAGGAAGACTTGCACCAGCACTGCTTGGCCGGCTTGCAGAATCGCAAGATCGCTGCACTGATCCGCCAGGGCCAGAGCCCAATGATCATCAGCCGGATTTTTTATCGGTTGCTGGGGATCGGCGCCGATCCGGCGATGTTGGCCGAACATCGGTTGATTCTTGAGCTCTTGTTGCATGGCGCGGTGGATGCGGCGGCGCTGAATCTGCGTGAGCATCTTCAGCGAGCACGCCAGCGCATGTTGCAACGGCTGAAAGTGCTCTCAGTCCTGCCAGAACAACCCCTGCCCGCCTACCTGCACAAAATCAGCTGACCGCACACAGTTCCAAATAGAGGAGGGAGCGGCGGTGCTGTCGAGAATTTCATGCAATATGTTGCGATCTCGCCGCTGCCATTGAAACCACCGCCGCCCCGCCCCATCTAAGCACCATACTTCCTGATGCAGGTGCCCCATGAGCGACCAGCAAGAATTCCCTGATTACGACCTCAACGACTACGCAGATCCCGAAAACGCCGAGCACGAAGCGTCCTCCAACACCGGCCTGGCCCTACCCGGGCAAAACCTGCCGGACAAGGTCTACATCATCCCGATCCACAACCGGCCCTTCTTCCCGGCGCAAGTGCTGCCGGTGATCGTCAATGAAGAGCCGTGGGCCGAGACCCTGGAACTGGTGAGCAAATCCGACCACCACTCCCTGGCCCTGTTCTTCATGGACACCCCGCCGGACGACCCCCGCCACTTCGATACCTCCAGCCTGCCGCTGTACGGCACGCTGGTGAAGGTGCACCACGCCAGCCGCGAAAACGGCAAGCTGCAATTCGTGGCCCAGGGCCTGACCCGCGTGCGCATCAAGACCTGGCTCAAGCACCACCGCCCACCGTACCTGGTGGAAGTCGAATACCCGCACCAGCCCTCGGAGCCGACCGACGAGGTCAAGGCCTACGGCATGGCGCTGATCAATGCGATCAAGGAACTGCTACCGCTCAACCCGCTGTACAGCGAAGAGCTGAAGAACTACCTCAACCGCTTCAGCCCCAACGACCCGTCGCCGCTCACCGACTTCGCCGCCGCGTTGACCTCGGCCACCGGTAACGAATTGCAGGAAGTGCTGGACTGCGTGCCCATGCTTAAGCGCATGGAAAAAGTGCTGCCGATGCTGCGCAAAGAAGTCGAAGTTGCGCGCCTGCAAAAAGAACTCTCCGCTGAAGTGAACCGCAAGATCGGCGAGCATCAGCGCGAGTTCTTCCTCAAGGAACAGCTCAAAGTCATCCAGCAGGAGCTGGGCTTGACCAAGGACGACCGCAGTGCGGATGTCGAGCAATTCGAGCAACGCCTGGAAAGCAAAGTACTGCCGGCCCAGGCGAAAAAACGCATCGATGAAGAACTGAACAAACTGTCGATCCTCGAAACCGGCTCGCCGGAATACGCGGTGACGCGCAACTACCTGGACTGGGCCACCTCGGTGCCGTGGGGTGTGTTTGGCGAGGATAAACTCGACCTGAAACATGCGCGCAAGGTGCTGGACAAGCACCACGCAGGCCTGGACGACATTAAGAGTCGCATCCTCGAATTCCTCGCGGTGGGTGCCTATAAAGGCGAAGTCGCCGGTTCCATTGTGCTGCTGGTCGGCCCGCCGGGCGTGGGCAAGACCAGCGTCGGTAAATCCATCGCCGAGTCGCTGGGACGGCCCTTCTACCGCTTCAGCGTCGGCGGCATGCGCGACGAGGCCGAGATCAAGGGCCATCGCCGCACCTACATCGGCGCCATGCCCGGCAAGCTGGTGCAGGCGCTCAAAGATGTGGAAGTGATGAACCCGGTGATCATGCTCGACGAGATCGACAAGATGGGCCAGAGCTTCCAGGGCGACCCGGCGTCGGCACTGCTGGAAACCCTCGACCCCGAGCAAAACGTCGAATTCCTCGACCACTACCTGGACCTGCGCCTGGACCTGTCCAAAGTGCTGTTCGTGTGCACCGCCAATACCCTGGACTCCATCCCAGGCCCGCTGCTGGACCGTATGGAAGTGATTCGCCTGTCGGGCTATATCACCGAAGAAAAAGTCGCGATTGCCAAGCGCCACCTGTGGCCCAAGCAGTTGGAAAAAGCCGGCGTGTCGAAAAACACCTTGACCATCAGCGACGGCGCGTTGCGCGCATTGATCGACGGCTACGCCCGCGAAGCCGGTGTGCGCCAGCTGGAAAAACAGCTGGGCAAACTGGTGCGCAAGGCCGTGGTCAAGCTGCTGGATAAGCCGGACCTGGTGATCAAGATTGGCAACAAAGACCTGGAAAGCTCACTGGGTGTACCGGTGTTCCGCAATGAGCAGGTGCTGTCCGGCACCGGTGTGATCACCGGCCTGGCGTGGACCAGCATGGGCGGCGCGACGCTGCCGATTGAGGCGACACGTATCCATACGCTCAATCGCGGCTTCAAGCTCACCGGGCAGTTGGGTGAAGTGATGAAGGAGTCCGCCGAAATTGCCTACAGCTACATCAGCTCGAACCTGAAGTCGTTTGGCGGTGATCCGAAATTTTTTGACGAAGCTTTCGTGCACCTGCACGTGCCGGAAGGCGCCACGCCCAAAGACGGCCCGAGTGCGGGGGTGACCATGGCCAGTGCGCTGTTGTCGCTGGCACGTAACCAGCCGCCGAAAAAAGGCGTGGCCATGACCGGTGAGCTGACGTTGACCGGGCATGTCCTGCCGATTGGCGGGGTGCGCGAGAAAGTGATCGCGGCGCGGCGCCAGAAGATCCATGAGCTGATCCTTCCGGAGCCGAATCGGGGCAGTTTTGAGGAGTTGCCGGAGTACCTGAAGGAAGGGATGACAGTGCACTTTGCCAAGCGGTTTGCGGATGTGGCTAAAGTGCTCTTCTGATAGTTATGTAGCGCCTTTACTGGCCTCTTCGCGAGCAAGCCCGCTCCCACATGTTGACCGAGTAAATCCTTTGGAATGCGGTCGAAATGTGAGAGCGGGCTTGCTCGCGAAAGGGCCGGCCCGGTCACCACAAAACCCCACCCAGTCACACCTCGTCCCATCTTCGGTTATGCTCGCCCTTCGTCGCCAATCAATGGAGCCCTCATGACCGCTGCTCGCCTGTTTCTCCCCTTGAGCCTTGCCCTGCTGGCCGCCTGCGCCAGTGCCCCCAAGCAAAACGTCAGCGTGGACAACCAGAGCGCCTGCCCACTTCAGCTTAAAACCGGTCAAAACCTGATCCTCACCCTGCCGAGCAACCCCACCACGGGTTACCGCTGGGCCATCCAGGATTCCGCTGGCGGTGTGTTGCGCGCCTTGAGCCCGGAGGTCTACACCAGCTCGGAATCCGGCGTGGTCGGTGGCGGCGGCCAGTCGACCTGGCGGTTCCAGGCGTTCGCGACCGGCCAGGGCCGCTTGCGCCTGACGTCCCAGCAACCCTGGGAGCCGGAAGCCGAACCCGCCGAAACGTTCGACTGCGCCATCACGGTGAACTGATATGCCATGGCTGATTCTTGCGTTGATGGGCGCCGGCACTTTTATCTACGGCCTGACCACCCATGCCACGTTGCTGTGCCTGCTGGTCAAGCCGCTGCCGGTCCTGGCGCTGCTGGGCTGGCTGCATGATGCGCCGCCCACCGAGTATCGACGCTGGATCAGCCTGGGTTTGATCTTTTCCCTGATAGGCGATGTGCTGCTCGCCTGGCCGGGCGATCTGTTTATCTTTGGGCTGGGCGCATTTCTGTTTGCGCACCTGGCCTACCTCAAAGCCTACTTCAGCGACTGCCGCCGCTTAGCCCTGTTGCCGTTGGCATTGGCCCTGGGCGTGGGCGCGATTCTGCTGAGCATCCTGATCTCCCACGGCCTTGGCGACCTGCTGATGCCGGTAGTGGTTTATGCGCTGGTGATCAGTGCGATGCTCTGGCGTGCGCTGGCACGCTTGGGCACTGACGTGCCGAAACGCTCGGCATTGCTGGCGGCAGCAGGCGCGCTGTCGTTTGTTTTTTCCGACACGCTGATCGGCATCAGTCGGTTTGTGGTGGCATTCGATGCGGCGCCGTATGTGCTGATCAGTACTTACTGGCTGGGACAGTGGGGGATCACTGCGGCTGCATTTGCCCTCAATCCACAGACTGAACACCCTACGCGCCATCATTGAAAAAACACCGCCTATTTAGATTAATAACCTCTGCAGAACTGGTATTTCTAACAGTTACGCAGATGGGTGCCTGCCTCTATCGTTCCACGACATCGCACACAATCCGGTGGGCGAGTGGTTCAAGAGGGTTCGATCATGACCAACAGTACTGCTTACGGGGAAGCAACGGGAACATTGACCGCATCCGTCAACGGTGTCGTGAGTTTCAATGCAGGCGCGGTTGACCTGACTAATGAGAATGAGCAGATAACTATCGTAGGCGTCGAGGAAAATTCACCCGGCCCCCTGCGCATCATCGAAATTGAGATGCTGTCGAATACACCGAACGGCGACTATGTTTTTCCGAGCAAGCAGATTTGTGCACTCACAGCCGGTGGAAAATCTGCTCCTGCGCACTATTTGACTCAGAGCGGTAGCGTGAACGTTGATTTCGACCGTGAAAATGGCCGCTACAGGTGCCACTTCAACTTCACTGCAAACAACCTTTTTCAGCCAAAAGACACTATTGGCGTAGTCGGTGATTGTGATATCCGCACGAATCCACTCTCCAAACAGTGACAAAGCGCTCCACCGCCTCCCGGTCAACCCGAAGGGGTGGTGAAGCCAACACTGCCTGTTACATCGCGGTTTATCAGACAACTCGCGCGCACGAAGGCTAACTTGGCTAAAATGCCGGCCTTTCCCCTTCGTCGCCGGAACAACCGTGAGCAAAGAACCCGATCGCCTATTCGCCCAGCCCCTGCCCCAGGTGCCGGACTTCGCCTTTAACGAGGACGTGGTGCGGGTGTTCCCGGACATGATCAAGCGCTCGGTGCCGGGTTATCCGACCATCGTCGAGAACCTCGGCGTGCTCGCGTCGCAGTTTGCCCAGCCGGGCAGCGTGCTGTACGACCTGGGCTCTTCCCTCGGCGCAGTGACCCAGGCCCTGCGCCGCCATGTGCGCACCGACGGGTGCCGGGTGATTGCAGTGGATAACTCGGCGGCGATGGTGGAGCGCTGCCGCGAGTACCTCAATGGCCAGGACTCGATGTTCCAGGAGTTGCTGCCGGTCGAGGTTATCGAGGGCGATATACTCGCGCTGCAATTCCAACCGGCCTCAGTGGTTGCACTCAACTTCACCCTGCAATTTATCGCACCGGATGAACGCCTGCCCTTGCTCTCGCGTATCCGCCAGTCGCTGCTGCCGGGCGGAGCGCTGATCCTCTCGGAAAAGCTGCGCTTCAATGACCTTGAAGAACACGCGCTACTCACCGACCTGCATATCGCGTTCAAACGCGCCAACGGCTACAGCGAACTGGAAATCGCCCAGAAGCGCAGCGCCATCGAAAACGTCATGAAGCCCGACAGCCTCGAAGAACACCGCGAACGCCTGCTGGCGGCGGGGTTCTCGAACGTCGTGCCGTGGTTCCAGTGTCTTAACTTTGCCTCGTTGATTGCCCTGCCATGATTGATCTCTCCCCCCTTGCCCGCCACTTGGTGGGCACTCCTTTGGCCGTTTGGGCCCAGGGCCTGCAAGCGCAACTCGATAGCAAGATGGAGAAAGGTCATGGCGACCTGGAGCGTTGGCAGAGTGCGTTGGATGCCTTACCGAAAATAATGCCCAGCGAAGTCGATTTGCTGAATGACCTGACCCTGGACACTGATTGCGACGACGCTACCCGCGCGCAAATGCACACTGCGCTGATGGGCCTGAGCCCGTGGCGCAAAGGCCCGTTCCACCTATTCGGCGTGCATGTCGATACCGAATGGCGTTCGGACTGGAAGTGGTCGCGGGTCGCGCCGCACCTGGATCTGAAAGGCAAGCGCATCCTTGACGTCGGCTGCGGCAATGGCTACTACATGTGGCGCATGCTCGGCGCCGGCGCGGACAGCGTGATTGGGGTCGATCCGAACTGGTTGTTCTTCTGCCAGTTCCAGGCGGTGCAGCGTTACCTGTCCGAACCCAACGCCTGGCACTTGCCGTTCCCGTTCGAAGACTTGCCGTCGAATCTGGAAGGGTTCGACACGGTGTTTTCCATGGGCGTGTTCTATCACCGCCGCTCGCCGATCGAGCATTTGTTGGCGCTGAAAGACACGCTGGTCAAAGGCGGTGAACTGGTCCTGGAAACCTTGGTGGTGGAAGGCGATCAGCAGCAAGTGCTGGTGCCGGAAGACCGCTATGCGCAAATGCGTAACGTATGGTTCCTGCCGTCGGTGCCGGCGTTGATGCTGTGGCTGCGCCGTGCAGGGTTCAGCGATGTGCGCTGTGTGGATGTGAGCGTGACCACGGTTGAAGAACAGCGCGGGACCGAGTGGATGAAGTTTCAGTCGCTGAGTGATTTTCTTGATACGGAGGATCACAGCAAGACCATCGAAGGGCTGCCGGCGCCGATGCGCGCAGTGATCATCGCCAAGAAGTAACCTCCAATCTGCCTGCCAAGTGGAGATCAAAATGTGGGAGCGGGCTTGCTCGCGAATGCAGTGGGTCAGTCGGTACATGTGTGACTGATACACCGTATTCGCGAGCAAGCCCGCTCCCACATTTGCTCACCCGTAATCGTTAGAGTGTGGGCTTGGCCCGCCGGGCCTTGAAGAACTCACTCAGCACCGCCCCACACTCCTCAGCCAACACTCCCCCCTCAAACAACACCCGGTGATTCAGAAATCCCTGGGTAAAAAACTGCCCCTGGCTTTGCACAATCCCCGCCTTGGGCTCCAGCGCGCCATAGACCACCCGCGCAACACGCGAATGCACGATCAGGCCGGCGCACATGCTGCACGGCTCCAGCGTGACATACAGGGTGCTGCCGATCAGGCGGTAGTTGCTGATCGCTTGCGCGGCGGCGCGGATGGCGACCATTTCAGCATGCGCGCTGGGATCATTGCCGCTGATCGGGCAATTGAAGCCACGACCGATGATCTCGCCGTCTTGTACGAGCACTGCGCCGACGGGCACTTCGCCGAGTGCAGCGCCCTGGGCAGCAAGGGCCAGGGCTTCAAGCATGAAGTCCTGGTCGCGACTGCGGTCGATGATCGCCGGTGGGCGAAACTGGCGCATCACGCCACCTCGATGGCGGCCATCAGGCCGGTTTCCATGTGGTCGATCACATGGCAATGGAACATCCACACCCCCGGGTTATCCGCCACCAAGGCCACGCGGGCGCGTTCGTTTTTGCCCAACAAGTAGGTGTCGGTGAAGTACGGGATCACCTTGTGGCGGTTCGAGGCAATCACCTTGAAGCTCATGCCATGCAGGTGGATCGGATGCTGGTACTGGGTCATGTTCTTCAATTCGAAAATGTAGCTCTTGCCCTTTTCCAGCTTGGCAATCGGGCGGTCGGCACAGGTTTTGTCTGTGATGTCCCACGCCTTGCCGTTGATCTGCCACAGGCTTGGAGGCTTGCCATCATCGACTGAAACGCTGCCAACCCATTCGAAATTGAAGTTGAGCTTCTCGGCATTGGCCAGGTCCGGTTCGCTGATCGGGTTGGCGGGCAATGCGGGCGGCCACTCACTCGGTGCATCGGAGTTGGCCACCGAACGAAACGTACCGAGGCGCACCGGGCCGTTGCGGATCGACAGTTCTTCACCGGCAGGCGGTGCCTTGATCGCCAGGCAGATGCGCATGCCGGGGCCCAGCCAGTATTCCTTGCCCAGCGGGCGCGGCTCGATAGGGTTGCCGTCCAGCGCGTAGATCTGCGCGTCGACATCTGGAATATTGATGCGATAGGTCAAGGTGTTGTCGAGATTGAGCAGGCGCACGCGGGTGATCTGCCCGGCGGGCAGATCGATGACCGCCTGGGACACGCCATTGATCGTCGATAAACGCCCGGCGGTGCCGCCCCGCGCCGCTTCACGGGGGATGCTGAAGGCCACGAAAGCGCCCTCTTCGTCCACGTGCCAGTTTTTCAGGCTCAGGGTGCGCTCGTGTTTGAAACCGGTAGGCTCGCGCTCTTCAATGATCAGCGGGCCGACCAGGCCACGGCCCAGTTCTTCACTGCTGTTCACATGGGGGTGATACCAGTAGCTGCCCGCGTCCGGCACGCGGAATTTATAGTCGAAGTATTCACCGGGCAGTACCGGCAATTGCGAGACGTAGGGCACGCCGTCCATTTCCAGCGGCAGGCGGATGCCATGCCAGTGGATGGTGGTGGCGACTGGCAGATGGTTGATAAAGCGCACCCGCAACCACTCACCCTGGCGCACGCGCAACTCGGTGCCCGGCGCTGAGGGGCCGAATGCCCAGGCTTCGGTCTTGTGGCCCGGTACCAACTCCACGTCCAGGGGTGCTGCGATCAGTTCGTAATCGTGCCCAGCCTCAGCCTCGGCGACTTTCCCCAGCCAGTAGCGGTAGGCGCCACCGGCCCCCACGCCCACTACGGCCAGGCCTGCAAGGCCACCCAGGATTTGTCGACGGGAAAAGGATCGGGACACAACAACCTCACGTATCTGCCGCAAGCCCAGGGCCTGCAAAGGGCAGATACGATACACCTGCAACGGCTAAACAGTAAGGCTTCGCATTGCCGCATGGCTGAATTCACTGGCGCTCACACACGTCTGATATTCAGCGTTCTTTAGGCTGTGGCTTAAGTCCTGGCGGCGGCCAGGATCAGCGCTTTCATCTCGGCTACCGCGCCTTTGAAACCGACGAACAGCGCGTGCGCCACCAGTGCGTGGCCGATGTTCAGCTCATTGATGCCCTTGATCGCGGCCACGGCCTCGACGTTATGGTAGTGCAGACCGTGGCCGGCGTTGACGATCAGGCCTTCCTTGAGGCCGCAGTTCACACCGTCAATGATGCGTTGCAGTTCGTCGGCGACTTCGGTCGGTGTAGTAGCGTCGGCGTAACGGCCGGTGTGCAGCTCGATGGCCGGCGCACCGACACGGCGCGAGGCTTCGATCTGGCGCTCGTCGGCGTCGATGAACAGCGACACTTCACTGCCGATCTTCGACAAGCGCTCTACCGCAGCCTTGATCCTTGCCTCCTGGCCCGCCACGTCGAGGCCGCCTTCGGTGGTCAGTTCCTGACGGGTCTCCGGGACCAGGCAGATGTGCGCCGGGCGGATGCGCTCGGCGAACTGCATCATTTCTTCGGTGACGCCCATCTCGAAGTTCATGCGAGTTTGCAGCACGTCCTTGAGCACCAGCACGTCGCGCTCCTGGATGTGGCGGCGGTCTTCACGCAGGTGCACGGTGATGCCGTCGGCGCCCGCTTCTTCGGCGTCCAGCGCGGCCTTGACCGGGTCAGGGTAACGGGTGCCCCGGGCCTGGCGCAGGGTGGCGACGTGGTCGATGTTGACGCCAAGAAGAATGCGATTGCTGGTGGTCACGGAAGCGCTCCTGAATAGGGAAAGAAACGCTGCACAGCATACACGGGGTTGTCAGGGCTTTCGAAACAACTCGCGACTGACCAGCGGCCGCCCGCCCAGGTGCACAGCCAGCGCTTGGCGCATGAGGCGCTTGGCGGCGGACAAAGCACCCGGAGCGCTCCAATCGGCTTCGCTCATCGCCAGCAACTCGGTACCCTGGAACAGGCCAGGTTGCAGCAGGTACACGCGCTCAAGGCCGGCATCGACTTGCAGACGATACATACCGTCGGCGGCGATGGGGTCACCGTGCAGATCGTTGGCGAGTTCGAAGCCGTAGCCCAGGTCGTCAAGCAGGCGCCATTCAAAGGCGCGCAGCAGCGGCTCCAGCGGGCGGCCTTCGGCGAGGGCGAGCAAGGTGGCGGCGTAGTGATCGAAGACGCCAGGGTGTGGGTCTTCGGCGGGCAGTAGGCGGATCAGCAGTTCGTTGAGGTAGAGGCCGCTGAACAACGCATCACCGTTGAGCCAGGCCGACGTACCGACGCTCTCGAGCCGCCCAACGTTTTTCAACTCGCCCTTGCCGCGAAATTCCACGTCCAGCGCCACGAATGGCCTTGCCAGCGTGCCCGCCTTGCCTCGCGCGCTGCGCAATACCGCGCGCAGGCGACCGTGAGGCGTGAGAAAGTCCACCAAGGCGCTGGTCTCACGGTAGGCGCGGCTGTGCAGGACGTAGGCGAGTTGGCTGGGGGGCGGGGATTGGGACATGAGGTTCTCGCTGACAGAGCACGGCCTTGAAAACTACGACTATCCAATGTGGAGCGGGCTTGCTCGCGAATGCGTTATGTCAGTCGACTTATTAGTGACTGATCCACCGCTTTCGCGAGCAAGCCCGCTCCCACATTTTGTCCGGTGGTGTTCTCAGGCTTTGTTACAAGTCGCCGTAGCCCAACGAACGCAGCGCACGCTCATCATCAGACCAGCCACCCTTAACCTTCACCCACAGGTTGAGCATGATCTTGGAATCGAACAGCAACTCCATGTCCTTGCGCGCTTCTGTGCCGATGCGCTTGATGCGCTCGCCCTTGTCGCCAATGATGATTTTCTTCTGGCCGTCACGCTCGACCAAGATCAGCGCATGGATGTGCAAGGTCTTGCCCTGCTGCTTGAACTCTTCGATTTCGACGGTGATCTGGTACGGCAGCTCGGCCCCCATCTGGCGCATGATTTTCTCGCGGACCAGTTCGGCGGCGAGGAAACGGCTGCTGCGGTCGGTGATCTGGTCTTCCGGGAAGAAGTGCTCGTTCTCCGGCAGGTAGCCTGCTATCACGCGTTCCAGGGCTTCGAGGTTATGCCCGTGCTGGGCCGAGATCGGCATGATCTGGGCGTTTGGCAGTTGTTCCTGCAGCCAGCTCAGGTGCGGCATCAGTTCGGCTTTGTCTTCGATACGGTCGGTCTTGTTCAGCGCGACGATCAACGGGCCGGTCACGTATTGCACTCGCTCGAGAACCATCTGGTCTTCATCAGTCCACTTGGTGCGGTCGACCACGAAGATCACAACGTCGACGTCTTTCAACGCCGCCGAAGCGGTTTTGTTCATGTAGCGGTTAAGCGCTTTCTCGCCGCCTTTGTGCATGCCCGGGGTGTCGACGTAGACCGCTTGCACGCTGCCTTCGGTCTTGATGCCCAACATGTTGTGGCGAGTCGTCTGCGGCTTGCGCGAGGTGATCGCGAGCTTCTGGCCGAGGATGTGGTTGAGCAGCGTGGACTTGCCCACGTTGGGGCGGCCAACGATGGCAACATAGCCACAGCGTGTTGCGGTTGAATCAGTCATGGCCATTCTCCACGCCCAGGGCAATCAGTGCTGCAGCGGCCGCTACCTGTTCGGCAATACGACGGCTCACACCCTGACCTCGGCTTTTTTCATTCAGTAAGGTGATTTCACATTCCACGAAGAACACGCGGCAATGCGGCTCACCCTGGATATCCACCACTTCGTAACGTGGCAGTTCGCAACCACGGGACTGCAGGTATTCCTGCAAGCGGGTCTTGGGATCTTTGTTGGTGTCGACCAGCGTCAGGCTTTCGATTTCCGAGGCCAGCCAGGCGACCACGCGCTCCTTGGCCGTCTCCATACCTGCATCGAGGTAGATCGCACCGATCAACGCTTCCAGGGCATCTGCCAGGATCGACTCGCGACGGAAGCCACCGCTTTTCAATTCACCGGAGCCCAGTCGCAGGTATTCACCCAGGCCGAAACCACGGGCCAGCACGGCCAGGGTCTCGCCTTTCACAAGGCGTGCACGCAAGCGCGACAGCTGGCCTTCGCGCGCTTGAGGGAAACGTTCGAAGAGCGCCTCACCGGCGGCAAAGTTAAGGATGGCATCACCGAGGAATTCCAGGCGCTCGTTGTTGCGCCCAGCAAAGCTGCGGTGTGTGAGGGCAAGGACCATCAATTCCTGGTCCTTGAAGGTGTAGCCGAGCTGGCGCTCGAGACGACTTAAAGAAACGCTCACGGTTTACCCATATCTGTTTGGTGGCACCGGCGGCCATCGACGATTGACGCAGTGTTCAAATTCAAATCCTGGTTGGTGCTGCATGGGGCCGGGCAAATAATTGTCCCAGCCCCAGAAAAGCATTCGGCGCTGTGTTCACAGCGCCGCCTGTATTACTTGATCAGCCCGACCCGCGAGAAATTCGGCAGGTGGCTGAGTTTGGGTTCCGGCCAGCTCATCCAGACCGCAAAGGCCTTACCGACTATATTCTGGTCGGGAACCATGCCCAGCAGGTCCTTGGGAATGTTGGGATCATTCCAATAGCGGCTGTCATTGGAGTTGTCACGGTTGTCGCCCATCATGAAGTAGTGCCCGGCAGGCACTTTCCACTCACCGCCAGGCTGGCGGTAGCGCGACATTTCCTTGCGGATCTCATGCTCTACCGCGCCGAGTTTTTCCTGGTACAGCTCGGCGCTGCCCAGGGAACTTGGCTCGGAGCCGAGCAACTTCTCGGCCACCGACTCACCGTTGATCAACAGACGCTTGTCGCCCGTGTAGCGAATCACATCGCCCGGCAGGCCGATCACGCGCTTGATGTAGTTGACGCTCGGGTCGCTCGGGTAGCGGAACACCATCACATCGCCGCGCTGCGGGTCACCAATTTCGATGACCTTCTTGTCGATCACCGGCAGGCGAATCCCGTAGGCAAACTTGTTCACCAGAATGAAGTCGCCCACGTCCAGGGTAGGTTTCATCGACCCCGAAGGGATCTGAAACGGCTCCACCAGGAACGAACGCAGCACCAGCACGATGAACAACACCGGGAAGAACGACTTGCCGTATTCAACCAGCAAAGGCTCTTTGTTCAGCTTCTCGACCACCACGGCATCGGGCTGGCTGACGCTGCCCTGATACGAAGCGATAGCCGCCCGCCGACGCGGGGCGAAGAACACCA
Source organism: Pseudomonas sp. RA_15y_Pfl1_P11 (assembly GCF_963970975.1). NCBI lineage: Bacteria > Pseudomonadati > Pseudomonadota > Gammaproteobacteria > Pseudomonadales > Pseudomonadaceae > Pseudomonas > Pseudomonas sp. RA_15y_Pfl1_P11. Next base: position 280,481 of record NZ_CAXAOY010000003.1, on the reverse strand, counting down.
GATCAAGCAACGCCAGGAAGCCACAAACGGCAACGGCGATGACCAGCAACAGCGGGAAATTTAGTGACATAGGACCTAACTATCCAACCTGAGCACCGCAAGGAAGGCTTCTTGTGGAATTTCCACGTTGCCCACTTGCTTCATGCGTTTTTTACCGGCCTTTTGCTTCTCAAGCAGCTTGCGCTTACGGCTTACGTCACCGCCGTAGCATTTGGCCAGTACGTTCTTTCTGAGTGCCTTGACGGAGGTCCGTGCAATGATCTGCCCGCCGATGGCGGCCTGGATCGCGACGTCGAACATCTGGCGCGGAATCAGTTCTTTCATCTTCTCGGTCAACTGGCGACCTTTATAGTGCGCATTGTCCTTGTGCACGATCAGTGCCAGGGCATCGACCTTGTCGCCGTTGATCAACACATCCAGCTTCACCAGATTAGCCGACTGGTAACGGTCGAAATGATAATCCAGCGAAGCATAGCCGCGGCTGGTGGATTTGAGACGGTCGAAGAAGTCCAGCACCACTTCGTTCATCGGCAAATCATAGGTCACTTGCACCTGGGTACCGAGGAACAGCATGTCGTGCTGTACGCCACGCTTTTCGATACACAGGGTAATGACGTTGCCCAGGTGTTCCTGTGGCACAAGAATATTGGCGCGCACGATTGGTTCGCGCATGTCTTCGATGGAAGACAGGTCTGGAAGCTTCGACGGGTTATCGACGTAAATCGTTTCACCGGTTTTCAACGCCAGCTCAAAAATAACCGTCGGCGCGGTGGTGATCAGGTCCAGGTCGTATTCGCGCTCAAGGCGCTCCTGGATGATCTCCATGTGCAGCATGCCGAGGAAGCCGCAGCGGAAGCCGAAGCCCAGGGCGTCGGAGCTTTCCGGGGTGTACTGCAACGACGAGTCGTTGAGGGTCAGCTTTTGCAGGGCTTCGCGGAAGTCTTCGAAGTCGTCGGAGCTGACCGGGAACAGGCCGGCGTAGACCTGCGGCTGGATGCGCTTGAAACCCGGTAGCACATCGACGTCAGGGGTGGAGCTCAAGGTCAGGGTGTCACCGACCGGCGCACCGTGGATGTCCTTGATACCGGCGATGATGAAGCCCACTTCACCGGCTTTCAGGTCGACGGTGGCAGTGTGTTTCGGGTTGAACACACCGACGCTGTCCACCAGGTGGATCTTGCCGGTGGATTTGACCAGGATCTTGTCGCCTTTCTTCACACGGCCGTGGCGCACGCGCACCAGGGAGACAACGCCCAGGTAGTTGTCGAACCAGGAGTCGATGATCAACGCTTGCAGCGGATCTTCGTAGTTGCCGGTTGGCGCAGGAATGGTATTGACCAGGCGCTCAAGCACTTCGTCGACGCCCAGGCCGGTCTTGGCGCTGCACTCGACGGCGTCGGTGGCGTCAATACCAATGATTTTTTCGATTTCTTCTTTGACGCGGTCCGGATCGGCTTGCGGCAAGTCGATCTTGTTCAGCACCGGCATCACTTCCAGGCCTTGCTCGATGGCGGTGTAGCAGTTGGCTACGGACTGGGCTTCAACGCCCTGACCCGCGTCCACCACCAGCAATGCGCCTTCGCAGGCCGCCAGGGAACGGCTGACTTCATAGGTGAAGTCGACGTGGCCCGGGGTGTCAATGAAGTTCAGCTGGTACTTGATACCGTCTTTGGCGGTGTAGTACAGGGTGACACTGTGGGCCTTGATGGTGATCCCGCGCTCGCGTTCGAGGTCCATGGAATCCAGCACCTGGGCTTCCATTTCACGCTCGGCAAGGCCGCCGCACATCTGGATGAATCGATCGGCCAGCGTCGACTTACCATGGTCAATGTGGGCGATGATGGAGAAATTGCGGATATGACTCAAATCACTCACGGATCAACACTCAAAAAGGCTGCAGGCAGATTGCCCGCCGAAAAATAGCCGGGAATTGTACCTGATGCTCAGGCCAGGCGTCATCTTTGCTGACCAGAACAAAAATGCCCCGAACTCTGGACCGGGGCATTTTTTGTTCATAAGCGTGGTATCAACCGGCTCGACGCAGTAGCCAGAAGCCAGCCAAGGCACAGATGGCCGTGGGCACCAGCACCGCAAACAGCGGCGAGAAGCCGAACACCAGGCTCGACGGGCCTAGCAGGTCCTGGGCGATACGGAATGTGAAACCCACTAGTACGCCGGTAAACACACGCTGGCCCAGGGTTACGGAGCGTAGCGGACCAAAGATGAACGAGATCGCCATCAGCACCAGCGCAGCCGTCACCACCGGTTGCAACACCTTGACCCAAAATGCCAGCCAGTAACGACCGTTGTTCAGGCCCTGGTCCTTCAGATAGTGGATGTAACTCCAAAGCCCCGAGATCGGCAGGCTTTCCGGGATCATCACCACGGTATTGAGCAATTGCGGCTTGAGGGCGATGTCCCATTCTGCGCTTGGCACGTTGATCACTTCGGTGCTGGCCTTGGCACCTTGGCCGATATCGCGGAAATACGTGGTAGTGACATCGCTCAATTGCCACTTTTCATCACCGTACTGCGCACGTTTGGCGAAGCTTGACGACAGCAGATGGCGTTCTTTGTCAAAGTTGTAGCGGGTCACGCCAATCAACAGGCCGCCCGGTTGAACGGCATTGATGTGGATAAATTGATCACCCTGGCGGTGCCACAGACCGCGCTTGGAGCTTTGCGCATCGCCCGACCCCTGAGCCAAGGCACGATTAGCCTGGGCCGTGGATTCAGTCGGCGGCGCGACGTATTCACCGATCAGCACGCTGCACAGCATCAGCAGCAACATGGGCTTCATCACCGCCCAGACGATACGACCGATGGAAACCCCGGCCGCGCGCATGATGGTCAGTTCGCTGTTGCTGGCCAGGGTACCCAGGCCGATCAGACAGCCAATCAGCGCGGCCATCGGCATCATCTCGTAGAGACGACGCGGCGCGGTCAGCGCGACAAAGCTGAGCACATCCCACACGGTATAGGTGTCGCTGACGTTACCCACTTCATCGATGAAGGCGAACAACGACGCCAGGCCCAGGATGATGCCCAATACCGCCAGGATGGCGATCAGTACACTGCTACCGATGTAGCGATCGAGCTTAGCCACGAGCCAACTCCTTCTGGCCACGACGGCTCATCATTTTCAAACGTATGGGTTCCCAGTAGAGCAGGCCCAGGCCAATCACCAGGAAGATCCCGTGCACCCACCAAAGGCCCAGGGTCGGGGACAGCCTGCCCTTTTCCAGGGAACCGCGGGCGGAAATCAGGATGGTCAGGTAAGCCATGTACAGCAGGATCGCCGGCAGCAGCTTGAGAAAACGCCCCTGGCGCGGGTTGACGCGCGACAGCGGCACGGCCATCAAGGTCACGATGAACACTAGCAACGGCAGGGAGATGCGCCATTGCAGTTCGGCGATGGAACGCAGTTCCTTGCTGCCGAACAGCTCGGAGGTCGGGATGGCGTCACGGTCGGTAACTTCGTCGCTGATATCCGGACGCGCCAGCATCACGCCATAGGTGTCGTACTGGATTGCACGGTAATCGGCCATGCCGGGGCTACCGTCATAGCGATAGCCGTTTTCCAGGATCAGGTAGCGGCTGCCGTCCGGGCGCACTTCCTGACGCCCCGAATCGGCTACCAATATGGAAATACCACGGTCCTTCTTGTCCTGGCCCAGGCGCTTCTCGGAGATGAACACCCCGCCCAGGTTAGCGCGATCGTCGGTCAGGGTTTCGGTGTAGGTCACCCGAGAGCCGTCATTGAGCGCCTGAAAACGGCCTGGCTCGAGGGTATCGAACTCGGTCATCGCGTCTTGTTTGTTCAGCACCAACTGGAACTGCATGGCGCCCTGGGGAGCCAGGCTCAGGCTCAGCCAGGCGACGATCAGCGCGACGCCGGCGGCTGGGATCATGGTCATGCCCAGCAGGCGCTGCTGGCTCATGCCTGTGGCCGAGAGCACGGTCATTTCGCTTTCGAGGTATAGGCGGCCGTATGCCAGCAGGATCCCCAGGAACAGGCCCAACGGCAGGATCAGTTGCAGGAAGCCCGGCAGGCGAAAGCCCATAATCAGGAACAGCGAGCCTGGGTCCAGGGCGCCCGAAGCGGCTTGGGCCAGGTATTTGACGAAACGACCACTCATGATGATGACCAGCAATACCGCACTCACGGCACTCAGAGTCAACAGGACTTCGCGGGACAGATAACGGAAGACGATCAAACCAGACACTCCAGGGTTGTCAGGCTAAGGCGGCCAAACAAGCAAGCATACCGAGTCAGCCCCTTTACACAGGGCCGGCTAAAAAGATGGCGCATTATCCTGTGATTGACCGCGCCTGTCACTGCGCAACCTCATGCACGTGCACAAAGCTGGCGGCAAGGGTTGTCAGGCTCCGCCGGCGAGGTTCAAACTGCGGCCTTTGTCGCCGGCGGTTTACACAGCTGCCGGGTATTAAAGCCGGAGTACAGACTCCTGGCTAATAGACCTTTATAAGGGACCCGAAAATGGAATTGGTTGTAAAAAGCGTTAGCCCCGAAACGTTGAAAACCGCCACCCTCGTGGTCGCCATTGGCGAAGGCCGCAAACTCGGCGTTGCCGCCAAGCAACTCGACGAACTCAGCGGCGGCGCTATCAGCGCAGTGCTCAAGCGCGGCGACCTGGCCGGCAAAGTCGGCCAGAGCCTGCTGCTGCAGAGCCTGCCCAACCTCAAAGCCGAGCGTGTATTGCTGGTGGGCGTGGGCAAGGACGCCGAACTCGGCGACCGCCCTTTCCGCAAGATCATCAGCGCCATCCTCACCACCCTCAAGGGCCTGGGCGGCAGCGATGCAGCGCTGGCACTCGATGAAATCGTTGTAAAAGGCCGTGACAGCTACGGCAAGACCCGCCTGCTGGCTGAAACGTTGGTGGATGGCGGTTACTTCTTCGACCAGTTCAAGAGCCAGAAAGCCGAACCGCGTGCCCTGAAGAAAATCACCCTGCTGACCATCAAGGCGGCCCAGGCTGAAGTCGAGCGCGCCGTGACCCACGCGACAGCTATCGCCAATGGCATGTCGTTCACCCGCGACCTGGGTAACCTGCCGCCGAACATCTGCCACCCGACCTTCCTGGGCGAACAAGCCAAGGCACTGGGCAAAGAGTTCAAGGGCCTGAAAGTTGAAGTGCTGGATGAGAAAAAGATCAAGGAACTGGGCATGGGCTCGTTCTATGCCGTAGGCCAGGGCAGCGACCAGCCGCCACGCCTGATCGTGATGCAATACAACGGCGGCAAGAAGTCCGAGAAGCCTTACGCCCTGGTCGGCAAAGGCATCACCTTCGACACCGGCGGCATCAGCCTCAAGCCGGGCCAGGGCATGGACGAGATGAAGTACGACATGGGCGGCGCCGCGAGCGTGTTCGGTACCCTGCGTGCCGTGCTGGAACTCAAACTGCCGATCAACCTCGTATGCATCCTGGCCTGCGCCGAGAACATGCCAAGCGGCGGCGCGGCGCGCCCGGGCGATATCGTGACCACCATGAGCGGCCAGACCGTCGAAATCCTCAACACCGACGCCGAAGGCCGCCTGGTGCTGTGCGATGCCCTGACCTACGCCGAGCGCTTCAAGCCACAGGCCGTGATCGATATCGCCACCCTGACCGGCGCCTGCATCGTCGCGCTGGGCTCCCACACCTCGGGCCTGCTGGGCAACAACGACGAGCTGATCGAGCAACTGCTCAGCGCCGGCAAGGCTGCCGACGACCGCGCCTGGCAACTGCCGCTGTTCGATGAGTACCAGGAACAGCTGGACAGCCCGTTCGCCGACATCGCCAACATCGGCGGCCCGAAAGCCGGCACCATCACTGCTGCCTGCTTCCTGTCGCGCTTTGCCAAAAACTTCAACTGGGCCCACCTGGACATCGCCGGCACGGCCTGGACCAGCGGCGGCAAGGACAAGGGCGCCACTGGCCGTCCGGTGCCACTGCTGACCCAATACCTGTTGGATCGCGCCAAGGCCTGAAACTGACGATTCCGGGACGGCCATCACGCCGTCCCGGTCTCAGGAACCCCAATGACCCAAGTCGACTTCTATATATTGCCCAGCGCCGACCCGCTCGCGCGCCTGGACTTTGCCTGCAAACTCACCGAAAAAGCCTGGCGCTTGGGCCACCGTATTTACCTGCATTGCAGCGATGCTGCGCAGCGTGACGAGCTTGATGCCCGCCTATGGCGCTTCAAGGGCGAAAGCTTCGTGCCCCACGGCCCCGCCGAGTCTGAACCTGAAGGCTTGGTGGTGCTGGGCTTAGGCGACAACTGCGGCGCTCATCAGGACCTGCTGGTCAACCTGGACCTGAAAGTACCGCCCTTTGCCAAGGCGTTCGCCCGTGTGGCGGAAGTGGTGGTGGAAGATCCGGCTATTCGTCAGGCCGCGCGGGAGAGTTTCCGTTTCTACCGCGAACAGGGCTATCCTCTGCAAGATCACCGGTTACAACGACTTTGAGCACACGATGGACACTCCCAATTCTGTAAAAAAAGACGACCACCTGCTGGACGACCTTGAGTCGATCCGCCAGTTGCTGGGTGATGATGACTTGCAGCCGCCGCTGCTGACCGAGACGGTCAATGGCGAGGTCCAGATTCCGCTGTTATTCGACATGGTCGGTAATAAGCCCGCAGCCCCGGTAGCAGTCACTGCAGTAGCAGAACCCGCTCCCGCCGAAAAAGGGCCCGACGCCCTGCTGCTGCACCTGGATAAAGAACTGCGCGCCGCTGCGCAATTGATCATGCAAGACGTGATCGACGACTTTGCCCCGCATATCGAGACCGAGATAAAGCGTCGGTTGGATGCACGGATGGAGCGGCTGATCGCCGCAGCTACAAGCAATTAGCTACAAGCTGCAAGAGCAGTTGCCCCCAAGCTTGTAGCTCATAGCTTGTAGCTTGCAACTGCTCCCCCCCGTTATACTTGCCGGCTTTCCTGAATTAATGCCAACTAGGGTCCCGCCGCGCATGGATAAGACCTATCAGCCCCACGCTATCGAAACTTCCTGGTACAACACCTGGGAGTCCGAGAACTATTTCGCCCCACAAGGTGCGGGCGACTCGTACACCATCATGATTCCGCCACCGAACGTCACTGGCAGCCTGCACATGGGCCATGGCTTCAACAATGCGATCATGGATGCGTTAATCCGTTTCCGCCGCATGCAGGGCCGCAATACCCTGTGGCAGCCAGGCACCGACCACGCCGGTATCGCCACGCAGATGCTGGTGGAACGCCAACTCGAAGCGACCGGCCAGAGCCGTCACGACCTGGGTCGCGAGAAATTCCTGGAAAAGATCTGGGAATGGAAAGACCAGTCCGGCGGCAACATCAGCCGTCAGATCCGCCGCCTGGGCTCGTCCGTCGACTGGAGCCGCGAGCGCTTCACCATGGACGATGGCCTGTCGGAATCCGTGAAAGAAGCCTTCGTGCGCCTGCATGAAGACGGCCTGATCTACCGCGGCAAGCGCCTGGTCAACTGGGACACCAAGTTGCACACGGCGATTTCCGACCTCGAAGTGGAAAACCACGACGAGAAAGGCTTCCTGTGGAACCTCAAGTACCCACTGGCCGACGGCGCCAAGACCGCTGAAGGCAATGACTACCTGATCGTCGCCACCACCCGTCCGGAAACCATGCTCGGCGACGCCGCCGTAGCGGTTAACCCGAACGATGAACGCTACCAGGCGCTGATCGGCAAGTTCGTCGAGCTGCCTTTGGTTGGCCGTCGCATCCCGATCATCGCGGACGACTACTGCGACCCTGAATTCGGCACCGGCTGCGTGAAAATCACCCCAGCCCACGACTTCAACGACTACGAAGTCGGCAAGCGTCACAACCTGGCGCTGCTGAACATCTTCGACAAGAATGCCGCCGTACTGCCGGCCTGCCAGGTGTTCAACCTGGACGGCACGCTGAACGAGAGCATCGACGGCAAGATCCCGGCCGAATACGTCGGCCTCGACCGCTTCGAAGCGCGCAAGCAGATCGTTGCCGCCTTCGACGCCGTCGGTTTGCTGGTGAGCGTTGACGACCACGGCCTGAAAGTGCCGAAGGGCGACCGTTCCGGCACCGTGATCGAACCGTGGCTGACCGACCAGTGGTACGTGTCCACCAAGCCGCTGGCCGAGCCTGCGATTGCCGCAGTGGAAGATGGCCGAATCCAGTTCGTGCCGAAACAGTACGAAAACATGTACTTCTCGTGGATGCGTGACATCCAGGATTGGTGCATCAGCCGTCAGCTGTGGTGGGGCCATCGCATTCCGGCCTGGTACGACGAATCAGGCAAGGTCTACGTAGGCCGCGACGAAGCCGAAGTGCGTGCCAAGCACACCCTCGGCCCGGACGTTGCGCTGCAACAAGACAACGACGTACTGGATACCTGGTTCAGCTCGGGCCTGTGGACGTTCTCTACCCTGGGCTGGCCGCAGCAGACCGAATTCCTGAAGAAATTCCACTCCACCGACGTGCTGGTTACCGGTTTCGACATCATTTTCTTCTGGGTTGCCCGGATGATCATGCTGACCATGCATTTGGTGAAGAACGAAGACGGCACGCCGCAAGTACCGTTCAAAACCGTGTACGTGCACGGCCTGGTGCGTGATGGCCAGGGCCAGAAGATGTCCAAGTCCAAGGGCAACGTCCTGGACCCGCTGGACATCATCGACGGCATCGACCTGGAAACCTTGGTGCAGAAACGCACCTCGGGCCTGATGCAGCCGAAACTGGCGAAGAAGATCGAGAAGCAGACCCGCGACGAGTTCGCCGACGGCATCGCCAGCTACGGCACCGACGCCCTGCGCTTCACCTTCTGCTCGTTGGCGTCTACCGGTCGCGACATCAAGTTCGACATGGGCCGTGTCGAGGGCTATCGCAACTTCTGCAACAAGATCTGGAACGCGGCGCGCTACGTGCTGGACAAAGGCGAAGACTGCGGCCAGAACGGCGAAGAGGTCGAACTGTCCCTGGCTGACCGCTGGATCATTTCGCAACTGCAACGCACCGAAACCGAAGTGACCCGCCAACTCGACCAGTTCCGTTTCGACCTCGCCGCACAGGCCTTGTACGAGTTCATCTGGAACCAGTATTGCGACTGGTACCTGGAACTGTCCAAGCCCGTGCTGTGGGACGAAAACGCACCTGTCGAACGCCAGCGCGGCACCCGTCGCACCCTGGTGCGCGTGCTGGAAGTGGCGTTGCGCCTGGCGCATCCGTTCATGCCGTTCATCACCGAAGAAATCTGGCAGCGCCTCGCGCCGCTGGCCGGTATCGAAGGCAAGACCATCATGCTGCAGCCTTGGCCGGTGGCCAACGAAGCGCGTATCGATGAGGCGGCCGAAAGCGATATCGAATGGCTCAAGACGTTGATGATGGGCACACGTAACATCCGTGCCGAGATGAACATCGGGCCGGGCAAGCCACTGGCAGTGTTTGTGAAGAACGCCAGCGCTGAGGATCAGCGTCGTCTTACTGAGAACGATGCACTGCTCAAGAAGCTGGCGAAGCTGGAGTCGATCACTGTATTGGCTGCGGGCGAAGAAGCACCGCTGTCCGCCACCGCTCTGGTGGGCGACATGGAAGTGCTGGTGCCGATGGCTGGCCTGATCGACAAGGGCGCTGAACTGGCCCGCCTCGACAAAGAAATCCTGCGCCTGCAAGGCGAAGTGCAGCGGGTGGGCGGCAAGCTGTCCAACGCGGCGTTCGTCGACAAGGCGCCGGCTGAAGTGATCGAAAAAGAACGCGCCAAGCTGGCAGAGGCTGAACAGGCCTTGGGTAAGCTGGCGGAGCAACATGCGCGGATTTCCAGCCTGTAAGGTGTGAACCGCGTGAAAAAAGAGACCTTCGGGTCTCTTTTTTTTGCTTTTTGTGGGAGCTGGCTTGCCTGCGATGCAGGCAACTCGGTGTACCTGCAAGAGAGCGTTGATGCCATCGCAGGCAAGCCAGCTCCCACATTTGACCGAGATCACCTCAAGAATGTGTGACAATGCCCACCACTTTGAGCCAACACCAGAATCATCATGACCCCCCCCAGCACGCCAAAACCTCCGCGCAAGAAGCCTAAAACCGCAGTCACGGCCAAGCCCGTCGTGCCGCGCAAAGAGGCCACCCTGCACCCGCGCAACCGTCACACGGGCCGTTACGACTTCCCTGCGCTGATCAAAACCACGCCGGAACTGGCGCAGTTCGTGATCCTCAACCCCTACGGCAAGGAAAGCATCGACTTCGCCAGCCCGGATGCGGTGCGGGTGTTCAACCGGGCACTGCTGAAGGCTTTTTATGGCATCCAGCACTGGGACATCCCGGCGGATTACCTGTGCCCACCGGTGCCGGGACGTGCAGACTACGTACACTTCCTCGCCGACCTGCTGGCCAGCGTCAACGACGGCAAGATCCCGCGTGGTTCAATCGTCAAGGTGCTGGACATCGGCATGGGCGCCAATTGCGTCTACCCGTTGATTGGCTACATGGAGTACCGCTGGAACTTCCTGGGCTCGGAGGTCGACCCTACCGCCGTGGCCGCGGCAAAGGCCATCGTGCAGTCCAATGACCTGAGCAAAGTCATCCAGTTGCGCCTGCAGGCTAACCCTAAGCAGATCCTGCTGGGCTTGCTGGAACCGGGTGAGCGCTTTGACCTGACCATGTGCAACCCGCCATTCCACGCGTCCATGGACGAAGCCACCAAGGGCAGCGAACGCAAGTGGCGAGCCTTGGGCAAGGCTGACCCGAAACGCAAGTTGCCGGTGCTGAACTTCGGCGGCCAATCGGCCGAGTTGTGGTGTGAAGGCGGTGAAGCACGCTTCGTGACCCAGTTGATCGCCGAGAGCGCGCACTTTGCCCACAAGGTGTTGTGGTTCAGCACTCTGGTGTCAAAAGCGTCGAACTTGCCCGCCATCGAGACTGCGCTGAAAAAAGCCGGCGTGCTGGAAAGCCAAGTGGTGGAAATGTCTCAGGGGCAGAAGCAAAGCCGCTTTGTGGCCTGGACCTTCCAGACCAAGAACGAACAGCAGATCTGGCGCCAGCGCTGGGTACGCGACTAGCCCTTCATCACAGTAGAATCGCAGGCAACAAAAAACCGTGCCCGGATCGCTCCGGAGCACGGTTTTTTTGCTGCGTCTTACTTGTTAACAGCGTCGGTCAGGCCTTTGGCCACAACCAGCTTGATAACTTTCTTGGCAGCGATTTCGATGGCAGCGCCAGTCGAAGGGTTACGGCCAGTACGGGCAGGACGCTCGGTCACTTTCAGTTTGCCAACGCCTGGCAGAGTGATTTCGCCGCCGTTTTCCAGCTGATCAGCAACGATCTGGCTCAGTTGGTCCAGCAGAGCGCGCACGGTGGTCTTCGGTGCGTCTACTGCTTCAGCCAGGTCAGCGATCAGTTGGTCTTTAGTAATAGCCATTGTGGTGTTCCTTCCCTATCAAATTCATATGGATTGCAGAGTGCAGTGTCAGCCGTCGAGCCCGACCGTCACGGCCTGGCACCCCCGGCTATAACCACGGAGATCGGGGTTATAGATGCTTGAAACGGGGATTGGTTCGACCTGACAGATGCTGAATGCACGCTTATCGCCGAGACTTGGCGTAAGACGGGGCAAAACTAGCACAGAGACGGGGAAATATCCGCCTCTACCTACCCATTTGGTCAGCTTTATCGCTCTAAACCGTGAAAAAAAGGTATAGGAACCGTCGGAGGGTACGCATAACCGCCTTCGAAGCACGTCTTACCCAATGGGTGCGGTACACTGGGCGACTTTTTGGGGAGGGCGCACCGCTCCCCTTCAACCAGCCGAGAAGCCTATGCCGATCCGTCATTGCATCGTCCACCTGATCGACAAAAAACCCGACGGCACACCTGCAGTTCTTCACGCCCGTGACTCGGAGTTGTCCGAATCCGCTGCCATCGAGAACATGCTTGCCGACCTTAACGAGAGCTATAACGCCAAACAAGGCAAGGCTTGGGGCTTCTTCCATGCCGAGTCCGGCGCGCACCCGTTCAGCGGCTGGTTGAAGGAATATTTCGACGGCGGCCAGGATTTCACCACGTTCAGCCGCACTGCCGTCGAGCACCTGCAGAAGTTGATGGAAGAGTCCAACCTCTCCGTCGGTGGTCACGTGCTGTTTGCCCACTACCAACAAGGCATGACCGACTACCTGGCCATCGCCCTGCTGCACCACAGCGAAGGCGTGGCGGTGAATGATGAGCTGGACGTGACCCCTTCTCGTCACCTGGACCTCGGCCAACTGCACCTGGCGGCACGCATCAACGTCTCCGAGTGGCAGAACAACAAGCAGTCCAAGCAATACATTTCCTTTATCAAAGGCAAGAACGGCAAGAAAGTCTCGGAGTACTTCCGCGACTTTATCGGCTGCCAGGAAGGCGTCGACGGCCCGGGCGAGACCCGCACGCTGCTCAAGGCCTTCAGCGACTTCGTCGAAAGCGAGGACCTGCCGGACGAATCCGCTCGCGAAAAAACCAAGACCCTGGTGGATTACGCCAGCAGCCAGGCCAAGCTCGGCGAGCCGATGGGCCTGGAGGAACTCTCGGGGCTGATCGATGAAGATCGGCCAAAAGCGTTCTACGACCATATCCGCAACAAGGACTACGGCCTGTCGCCAGAGATCCCGGCTGACAAACGCACCCTCAACCAGTTCCGTCGCTTCACCGGCCGCGCCGAAGGCTTATCGATCAGCTTTGAAGCGCACTTGCTGGGCGACAAGATTGAGTACGACGAAGCCGCCGGGACCTTGATCATCAAGGGCTTGCCGACCCAACTGACCGACCAGCTCAAGCGCCGTAACTGATGCTCGGCGGTGTTTTCAAGAAAGTCCTGCTGGTGTTGCTGGTCGTGGTGGTGATCCAGAACTGGGGCAAGATCGAGCGGGTGTTCAACCCATCGCAGGTGGTACCAGAGCAGACCCGCGCCTCGGCGCGCGTGGTGCTCTATTCCACCGAGTGGTGTGGTTACTGCAAGCAGATCCGCCGGTTCCTGGACCAGAAGGGCATTGCGTACCAAGCGTTTGATATCGAGAAAAACCCCCAGGCGCGCAAGGCGTATAAGGCGTTGGGTGGCGGTGGGATTCCGTTCGTGGATGTAAATGGCACGCTGATCCGCGATTACAGCCCCGAGAAGATCATGGCTGCGCTGAAGTAATCAGCGCACCACGATCATCCGCCCCAATACCGTGTGCTGCTCAAAGCCAAGCACAGCCTGCAACGCATTCAACACCGCCTGCGGGTCTTTGCTCGGGAAGCTGCCGCTGACCCGTTTGGCGCCCGCCTCTTCGTTGAGCAACAGAATGCGTCCAGGATAGTAGCGCCCCAAGTCATTGATCACATCGGCCAGCGGCGCGTTGTAGTAGTTGAGCCAGCCGTCACGCCAAGCCAGGCGTGATTCGCTGTCGACCGCATGCAGAGGGTCGGCGACACCGTCGGCGTAGGTCACTTGCTGGCCTGCCGTAAGAATTTGCTGCGGGCCCTGCTTGGACGGTATGACGCCAACGCGCCCGGACAACACGGTTACCTCAGCCCCCTCCGGTTGCAGGCGCACTTCAAACTGCGTACCCAACACCCGCGCTTCACCGCTGCCCGCCTCCACCACAAAGGATTGCCCGGTGTGAGTTACGCTGAAAAACCCGGCACCGCGACGCAACTGGATATGCCGCTCACCCTGGCTGAAATCCACGGCAATGGCACTGTCGGCATCGAGGGTGATTTGGGACTTGTCGGCCAGCGTGAAGGTTCTGACCTCCCCCGGCGCCGTCACGTAGTCGGCGCCGAAGTCATCGACCCAGCGCGACGGCTGCCAACCGGCGCCCATCGACACCATCAACACCAGACAGGCGGCCATTGCCAACGCGCCAGACCAACGCACAACCCGTGAGCGCTTCGAGGTGTTCATCGCATTGAGATAACCCTGCAAGGCCATGGCCTCTTCATCCGCCAGTTTGCGTGCCGGCACTTCGCTCACCTCCCACAGCACCTGTGCCTGTGCATAGGCCTCGACGTGCGCGGGATCGGCGCGCAGCCAGTGGCTGAACGTGGCCTGGTCGCCGCTGCTGGGTTGGTCATGCAACAGGCTCAGCCAAGCCAGTGCGGCCTGCTCCTGCGCGGGCGTGGGGGTGACGTTCACGGTGCTTTCCCTGGCGTGCGTGGGGGCGATGGTTCGCGAAGGCTGGCTTTGCAGGCTTCGAGGGCACGCATCATATGTTTTTCCACGGCACTTTGGGACAGGCCCATGGCCTTGGCGATCTCCGCGTATTTGCGGCCGTGAATGCGGTTGAGCAGGAAAATCTGCCGCGTGCGTTCGGGCAAGCTGCGCAAGGCGGCTTCGACGTGGCGCAAATCATTGCCGGCTTCCAGCGCTGCCTGCGGCTCGCAACCCTGATTGTCCTGCTGCTCGGGCAGCCAGCCTTCGCTGCTGCGCACCCGCGCGCTTTCGCTGCGCAGGTGGTCGATGGCAATATTGCCGGCGCAGCGCAACAGGTAGGTGCTGAGTTCTTCGACCTGCACCAATGGCCTGCGCCAGAAGCGCAGGAACAGGTCCTGCACCAGGTCGGCCGCCGTGGCGCGACATCCCACACGGCGGTTCACCAAGGCCTCCATCTGCGAACGCTGGGACAAAAACACCTGCAGGAAATGCGCACGTCCACCTACCGCGTCAGCGTGCGGGCTGTCCTGGGACTCGGGTGGGGTGCTGATCATCAGGCTGAACTCAAAGAGTGGCAAAGGCCGCAACAGGGCTGGCGAGCAGGCCGACGCCCGCCAGGATCAAGGCCAGCCTTGGCCGATACGGCAACAACAGCACCAGCAACAGCGCACTGAGCATCAATACCGCGCACCATTGCACAAGGCCCTGGCCCCAACCCGCGATATTCACGGCGGGCCAGATCGACACCGTCAGCAGCACCCACCCGGCCACACGCAGGGCCAGCCGACGACGGGGCGATGGCTTGCTGTGCAGCAGTTCGCCGTGATGTCGGTCGGTAGACAAGCACAATGCGGTGAACCCCCCGTAGCACATCAGCAGTGCGAGCAGCATTCAGTTCGCCTCCCGCTTGAGCGTCAACCGGCGTGCGCGTTCAGGCTTGGAGGCAGGCACCATACGCTGCTGCATTTTCCAGGCGGCCCAGGCCAGGAACACGCCGCTGGCCAGGCAAGTCAAGTCGAAGCCGGCCATGGCCCAGTCGCCCGTTGCCAGGGAAACGCCCAGGTGATGGGAGGTCGTGAGCGCATTGAGCAGTGGAATGGCGATAAACAGCAGCGCGCCAGCGCTCAACTGTTCGATCCACCCCTGGCGACCGCGGCGCAGCATGGCGTGCACCAGGCTCAGGCCCCAGACGATAAAGAAGGTTTGCACTTCCCAGTCGGAACGCTCGGCGAAGCTCACCGGCAACAAACGGTTGGCCCAGAAAAACGCCGCGATGGCGATCATCAGTCCGGACATACTGGCGATGTTCAGCACTTCCACCAGGCGCAATTCAAACGGCATCACCGCGCTTTTAGCGTGCTTGAGCTGGCGTTTGCCAAGCCAGATCACCAGCCCGGTGCCAATCATCGCCGTGCCCGCCAGACCACAGATAAAGTACAACCAGCGCAGTACCGGGCCGGCGAAATGGCCCATGTGCAGGCCATAAAAACTGCCGCCGATCACGGCGGGCAGTGACTGCTCACCACTGACCCGCAACAGCTCGCCCGTGTTGCCGTTAAAGGACACCGTGCTGCCGAAATCATGCACCACGCTGTCAGAGCCGGCGCGAAACACATTGACCGAAGCGTTCACATCACTGGGGTTATTCACCGCCACACGCCCGACATGTCCACCCGCCCACTGCTCACGCGCCTGTTCGTACATCGGCACCAGCGGCTTCAACTGCCCAGGTTGCCCGAGCGCCGGTGCATTGTTTGTCGCCGGGAACACCTCACTGAAGAAGGCGCGGGTGTCGTTGCCATACGAGGCCAGGATCGGTGCCGGCATCACCAGGCTCATGAAAATCACCAAGCTGCTGTAGGTGATCATCAGGTGAAATGGCAGCACTAACACACCCACCGCGTTGTGCCCGTCGAGCCAGGAACGCTGGCCTTTGCGGGGGCGGAAAGTGAAGAAGTCCTTGAAGATTTTCTTGTGGGTGATGATCCCGGTGATCAGTGCAACAAACATCACCATCGCGGCAATGGTCGACAGCCAGCGGCCCCAGGGATGCGGCATTTGCAGCTGGAAGTGAAAGCGATAGAAGAACTCGCCCCCCATGCTTTCACGGGCCTGCACTGCCTGGCCGGTGACGGGGTCGAGGGTTTTCTGGATAAAGTTGCCACGCTTGCCGGGGTCGACTTTGTCTTGCCACATTACCGACAGGCTGGGGTCGCGGCTGTCCGGCAGGGTGATAAACCAGCGGGCAGCGGTCGGCGCGACGTGCTGCAGATAGGTTTGAGCGACGTTCAGGCTACGCGCATCGTCCAAGGGACGAGCCTGCACTTCGGGCTGCATCCAGTGGCTGATTTCGTCTTTGAAATACGCCAACGTGCCTGTCAGAAAAATCGCAAACAACAGCCAGCCGAAGATCAATCCAGCCCACGTGTGCAACCAGGCCATGGCCTGTCGAAAGCCCTCTTTCATGTGCGCGCCATCCAAAAGCCCACGCCCGCCAGCGTGGCAAATGCTGCGCTCGGCAGCATCACGCCGAACCAGGCGCGTATGGCGCTGCGGCAGGCGAAACACCAGAGCACGGCCAGCAGATAGAACACGAATGAACTCATCATCCCGGTGATCACAGCGTCGGCACGCGACGTGGGCATCCACAGCGCGAGGCAGATGCTGGCCAGTGAAGCCATCAGGTAACCGCCCACCACAGCAGCCAGTACGCGCGAGGTCACAGCGAGACGATAGGAGACAGGCAGCGAGGTTTTGCTTTTCATGCGAGAGGCGCCAGGTTCATCAGCACGCGATATTAATGATAAATATTCTCATAAGCAAAAGAGAACGGATGAAACACCTGTGCAGATGGATTGCCGAAGCCCGCCATGCGCTCTACAATGCGAACAATTCTTGTTCTCTAAAGCATGCCGATGCTTGCGGAGCGTTCCCGTTGAGCCCGTCCACTACCGTCGAAGTTTTGTACAACGACCATCACCACTGGCTCACCGGCTGGTTGCGACGCAAACTCGGCTGCCCGGAAAGTGCCGCCGACCTGGCTCAGGACACGTTCATCCGCGTGCTCACCGCGCGGGAAACGCCAACGCTGATCGAACCCCGCGCGTTCCTCACCACTGTCGCCAAGCGCGTGCTGTTCAACTTCTACCGTCGCCAAGACCTGGAACGCGCCTATCTCGATGCCTTGGCGCAAATGCCCGAACACGTTGCACCGTCGGAAGAAGAACGCGCGATCATTCTGCAAACCCTGGTTGAACTGGACCAACTGCTCGACGGCCTGCCCACGCAGGTCAAGCGTGCCTTCCTGCTGGCCCAACTGGATGGCCTGACCTACGCGCAAATCGGCGCTGAGTTGGGCATTTCCATCGCCACTGTTAAACGCCACTTGAGCAAAGCGGCGATGCGCTGCTACTTCGCCCTATGAATTTTTCCACGCACGTCGCCGAACAAGCCGTGCATTGGCTGATGGAAATGCAGCAAGGCGCCCTCAATCCACGCCAGCAAGCCGCCTGGCAGCAATGGTTGAACGCCCACAGCGAACACCAGCGCGCGTGGGACCACATGCAGCGTGTCAACCAGCGCCTGCGCGGCATGCCGCTGCCCCTGGCCCACGCGGCACTGAACGCACCCACCTCCACCAGCCGACGCCAGGCCCTGAAGCTGCTGCTGATACTCGGCGCAGGCTCGGCCGCCGCCTGGAGCCTGTGCCAGCAACCTATATTGCCGCCGCTGAGCGCCGACTACCGCAGCCCCGTCGGCCAGCGCCGTAAGGTACAACTGGCGGATGGCAGCCAATTGCAGCTCAATACCGCCAGTGCGGTGGATGTGCATTTCGACGGCCAGCAACGCCTGATCCGCTTGCTCGAAGGCGAGATCCTGCTGACCGGCGCCGCAGGCAATACGCCGCTGCAGGTGCTGACCGGCCAGGGCCTGCTCAGCAGCCAGGCGGCGCGTTTGAACGTGCGTCAGTTCAGCGATCACACTCAACTGTCGGTGTTCGAGGGGCGCGTCGACGTCATGCCCAATACCTATAGCGGCCTGCCGCTGACAGTCCAGGCTTCGCATCAGGTCAATTTCACGCGCAAAGGCTGGGACACCCCGCGCCCTACCGACGCCAACAGCGGCGCCTGGGCCGACGGCATGCTGGTCGCGTCTCACATGCGCCTGGAAGATTTCCTCGCCGAACTCGGCCGTTATCGCCGTGGCCAGGTTAATTGCGACCCACAGGTGGCCAATCTGCTGATCTCCGGCAGCTATCCACTGGACAACAGCGAACGCATTCTCGACCTGCTGGAAGTGAGCCTGCCGGTCAACGTTCGGCGGTTTACCCGCTACTGGGTGACCGTCCAGGCCCGCGCCTGAACTTTTTCTTAAAAACGATGAGCCGTTTTCCACACCTCGCGTGACAGAGAAGGAAAGCCACCTAGATCCTTCCTTCTCAGGACCGCCCGTCATGCCCCAGCAACCGACGCTTCTCGCCCGCTCACTGCGCCAACTCCTACTCGGCGCCAGCCTGAGTCTTACCGTACTGCCTCAGGTCATGGCCGCCGACGCCAAGCCTTTTCACATCGCGCCGACTTCGTTGGAAGCCGCACTGAATCAATTTGGCCGCGAAGCCGGCGTGTTGATCTCCTTTGGTTCCGAAGTGACGGCGGGCATGCAGAGCCGTGGCTTGACGGGCAACTACAGCGCGGCTGAAGGCCTGCAAAAACTGCTGGAAGGCACCGGCCTGCAAGCCCGCGCCGAAGGCGACAATGCCTACAGCCTGCGACCGGCCACTGCCCCAGCCAGCATTGAGCTGGGCACCTCCAGCGTGGTCGGCGACTGGCTCGGCGACGCCGCGCAAACCAACGTCTTCGAACACCCCGGCGCCCGTGATGTGATCCGCCGTGAAGAATTCGAACGCCAGGGCGCGACCCAGGCCAAAGACGTGCTCAACCGCATTCCCGGCGTCAACGCCCCGGACAATAACGGCACCGGCAGCCATGACATGGCGCTGAACTTCGGTATTCGCGGCCTCAACCCGCGCCTGGCATCACGCTCCACAGTGCTGATGGACGGCATCCCGGTGCCTTTCGCGCCTTACGGCCAGCCACAGCTTTCGTTTGCACCGATCAGCATGGGCAATATGGATGCAGTAGACGTGGTGCGCGGCGGCGGCGCTGTGCGCTACGGCCCGCAAAACGTCGGCGGTGTGGTCAACTTCGTGACCCGCGCAATTCCGGATGCGCCCACCGTCAAAGGCGGTTTGCAGACCGAAACCAGCCCCTCTTCCAGCCACGACGGCTTCAAGACCACCGGCAACCTGCTGGCGGGCGGCACTGCCGACAACGGCCTGGGCGGGGCGATTTTGTACTCCGGTACCCGTGGCGGCGACTGGCGCGAACACAGCGACACGCAAATCGACGACCTGATCCTCAAGGGTAAATACCAACTCGACGACGCCAACAGCTTCAACGCCATGGCGCAGTACTACGAAGGCCAGGCCGATATGCCTGGAGGCCTGAATGTCGCTAACTACAAGGCCGACCCGTACCAGTCCACCCGCCCCTACGACAAATTCTGGGGCCGCCGTACGATGTTCAACATCGGCTATCGCTATGAGCAGGACCGTCGCGAATTCACCGTAAACAGTTTCTTCACCAAGACCCTGCGCAGCGGCTACCTGGACCAGGGCACGTTCCTCTCGTTGTCCCCACGTGAATATTGGGTACGTGGCATCGAGACCCGCTTCGCCCAAGGCTTCGACCTGGGCCCGACCAGCCATGAAGTCGGCGTCGGTTACCGCTACATCAACGAGGCTGGCCACGAACTGCGTTACCGCACGCCGATCGCCGCCAACCAGCAAATCCCCAGCACCGACAGCCGCAACGACCGCGACACCCGTGGCGGCACCGAAGCCAACGCTTTCTTCGTCGATGACCGGATTGATATCGGCAAGTGGACCCTCACCCCGGGCATTCGCTACGAGATGATCGAGTCCCAGCAGACCAACAACCTCACCAACGTCAAATACAAGGGCGACTACAACACCGCGCTGCCGGCGCTGAACGTGCTCTACCACCTCACTGACAGCTGGAACCTCTACGCCAACACCGAAGGCTCGTTGGGCAGCGTCCAATACAGCCAGATGCCCAACCGCGTGACCAGCGGCGAAGTGAAACCGGAAAAAGCCCGCACCTGGGAACTGGGCACCCGCTACGACGACGGCACGTTGCGTGCAGAAATCGGTGCGTTCCTGATCAACTTCGACAACCAGTACGAAAGCAACCAGACCAACGACTCGGTGATTGCCCGTGGCGAAACGCGCCATCAAGGCATCGAGACCAGCGTCAACTATGCGCTCGACGGTTTGAGCCCGGCGCTGGCCGGCTTTGATGTGTATGCCACCTATGCCTACGTCGACGCCACCATCCGCGAAGACGGCCCGAACAAAGGCAACCGCGTGCCGTTCTCGTCCAAGCACAAGGGCACCCTGGGCGTGGGTTACACCGAAGGCCGCTGGAAGCTCAACCTGGACAGCAGCTACCAGAGCAGCCAGTTCGCCGACAACGCCAATACCCAAAAGGAAAGTGCTGACGGCGCAAACGGACGCATCCCGGGCTACCTGTTATTCAGCAGCCGCGCGGCATATGACTTCGGCCCGCAGTTGTCGGACTTGAACGTGGCAGTCGGCGTGAAAAACATCTTCAACACGCAGTACTTCACCCGCTCGTTCGACGATAACAACAAGGGCAAATACGTGGGAGAGCCGCGTACGGTCTACGTGCAAACCTCCATCGCGTTTTAAGACTGAAACGAAAACGGGCCTGCAAATGCAGGCCCGTTTTTAGTGGGGTGTGAAAAAACTGTCAGCTGTTAAGTGCAGCATTTTCGTTTTCCAGGAATTCCTCTTCAAGCGCGTCATCGTTCACTTTATTGACCGACAGGTTTTTACCGGCAGCGCGCGGCTTGCCTTGCAGTTTGCCAAACAAATGTTCCAACGCATGGTCCAGCTTGGTGGCTGCACCGTCGATCGCCTGTTCCAGGGTATCGGCCTTGTGCAGTACCGAAACCGGCTGGTGGCCTTTTGGCCGTGCTTCCAGGCGGCAACTTAAATCGTGGGGACCGGGCTTATCCCCGTTCTCATCTTTAAGGTAGACCTCAACGCGGGTCAGGTCTTCTTCATAACGTTCGAGCGTGCTTTCAATGGTAGTACGTACCCACTCCTCCAGTCGGATGCTGCTTTCAATATGGTTATCGCTATTGACTTGGATTTGCATAGTTTTTCCCTTATTTCAGCTAGCTCGCGAGAGGTCACGACTGCTTTACCAGGCAGGTAAAACCATGACCTCTTGATTACACAATTGGGCAGTCCGCGAAACAATTCAAGCCCTTTGCAAAGATAAATCACACATTACAAATTAAGTCTGACAAGGATCAAACACGCTGTTATCTTCGGGAGTTGGGTACATCTTCCTACGCTCCCAATTCCCTACAATTGCCCTTCTCCCAAGGGGTGCAATCCGCGAAAAATCATCGCTTCTTCCACCAGCCAATCATGGACTGCCCGCACGCCCGGATGGTTCAGCGCACCTGGCGTGATGTGTAGTTCTTCAGCGCAGCGGGTGAACGACAAATGCCGCGCCGCACTGGAAAAAACGTGCAGCCAGACGTAAGTCTGACCATGGAGGGGTCGGGTCATAGCGTTTAGTGCTGCTAAAGGTTGTCTTAGGATAATTCGTGCAAATGGCCCTGCGCGATGACGGCAAACACTTTATTTCCCTCGACCGGGTGATCCGCACCCTGCTCTATTTCTTTGCGGTCTTCCGATCCTGCTTGTGTACAGCGTGGCGCTCACCAACACCCTGGGCAGTTTCATGGAGCACCCACAGCACATGACCCGCTGCCGCGGGCGATCCTGTCGCTGGTACTGATCCTCGGCCTCATGGCCATCGTGCTGACCTGCTGGGCCGTGGACACTTTCAACCCGAGCATTCTGGGCATGATCGAGACCATGGGCGGGCCGATCATCGCGTGCCTGCTGCTCCTGATGCCAATGTACGCAATCCGCCGCGTGCCTTCCCTGCGCCAGTATTCGGGCCAAGTCTCGAATGTATTTTTGGGAGGATCGGGCTGATTGCGCTGTCTGCGATCGTTTTTTCAGTACTGCCCTGAAATAGCCCACAACGCCCATTCAATATGGGCGCGGGCGAGCAAGCCCGCGCCCACATTGACACCTCACTGGCTGATAGACCGCCACACGGCACGCCCCTTGCTGTACAGCTTACGAAGCAAACGGATCTTGTGACGCTTCAGCGACGAAGTGGCCGGTGGTCAGGAGACACGAACTAATCCCAACACCGGTCGTCAATGACTGCATGTTCTTATCAGGCGGTACGCACCATGGACAATCCTTTTCAGATCATCACCGACACCTTCACCCCGGACTATCGGGTCAACCTGAGCATCCAACGGTTGGACGGCAGCATTATGCTCACCCTCTCCAATGACGACGGGGTGGTGGCCAAACGCATGATCAGCGCCGAACAGCGCAACGATCCAAAGCGGCTGAAGCGTCTGGTGCAGAGCATCCAATTCGGTATTGCCATCGAACAAGGCCACAGCGCCATGGAAATCCTCGCCGTGATGACAGATGGCGATCACACAGTGCTACAGCGACTGCCCCCCCGTCCCCTGCCCTTCAGCGCCGGGCTTTAAAGCTCGCCCTTCTCGGTTTCCAGGCTCGCACCACCCTTGCGACGCGGGCCTTCGACCTTCACCGACGGGAAGGCCGACGACGCGTAGCGCACCACTAGGATGGCGAACGCCAACAGCAGAATCCCGCCGCACAGGTAGATGATTCCTACGTCTGGTGGGTTGTGGTGCGACACGTTGGAAATCAGCAGCCGCGTCAGGGCGGTGATCGCCACGTAGATCAGGAAGCGCACCGGCATGTGGTTGGTCTTGAAATAAATCCCGACCATGGCGCCCAATTCCAAGTAAATGAACAGCAGCAAGATGTCATCAATCTTGATGTGCCCGTTCTCCAGCATCCCCAGAAATTCCATCACCGCTGCCCAAGCGGTCACCGCACCAATGGCGAACAACGCCAGGAAGTGGAACGACTCGACAAACAGATTGCCCAGGGACTCGGCCAGACCATGTACTTGCTGGCGCAGCCTTTCGGCCCAGTTGATTTTCACGATGATGCTTCCTTAGGTCGACTCGACCGGATAATGCGGGTTGGACGTGACGGTTGTTCTGCTGTTGCATGCAGAAAAAAGGCCAGGGCAGGTATGAGATGGTGGCCGGGTGACATGAGGCACGCTTAACCTGTATTTACCGGCTACATTAAAAACTGCTATCCAAACCCCACGGTTTGGCTTACTCTTTTTGCTGTATATAAATACAGTAGTCGCAAAAGACAACTATCGTGAAGGCATGTGAGGTGGTGAATGGCCGTCGAAGTGGTATACCGCAGCAGCCGAGATCTGGAGCGTTTGTTCATGGATAAAGCCGAAGCTGACCGTCATGACAAGATGCTTGAACTCGCTGAGTTGCTGGCAGAAGTGTTGCAAAAAGCAGTGCCGTCCCTGAGTGAGCAGCAGGTGGAAGAAGCCGGTATCTACATGGCGAAGAACCGCGATGTATTTGCCAAGGCGTTCAAGAGCCAACCGGACGCGTTGTCCGAGTTGCTCAACGCTGCAGCGGAGTAAAGCCAGAATTGAACAGGCCCTGAATCATGGATTCAGGGCCTTTTTAATAGCTGGCTATTGGTACAGCAACCGTTCGGCCAGCTCATCCGCCACCCGTGCGGGGGAGCGCTTTTCGGCCTGGGCGTGGGCGAAGATTTCGGTAAGGCGCGTGCCGATGTTAGACAGGTGCGCGGTAATGATCGGCAACTCTGCGCCGCTGTGCCTAAGAGCCACGTAGATCAGGCCACCGGAGTTGATCACGTAGTCGGGGGCGTAAAGGATGCCGCGCCCTTCCAGTTGGTCGGCCACTTGCAGGTTGGTCAGTTGCGCACTCGCGGAACCGGCCACGGCGGCGCAGCGCAGCTGGCCGACGCTCTGGCGATTGAGCACGGCGCCGAGGCCGCAGGGCGCGAGGATGTCGCACGGCGTGCTTAACAGCGCCTCGTTGGCGATTGGGTGCGCGCCCAGTTGCTCCATGGCCAGTTGCACCTTGCCATGGTCGATGTCGCTGACCAGCAACTCGGCACCGGCGGCGTGCAGCTGTTCGGCCAGGGCGTAGCCAACATTGCCCAGGCCCTGGATGGCCACGCGCAACCCTTCGAGGTTGTCGCTGCCCAGGCGGGCCATGGCGGTGGTGCGGATGCCGGCAAACACGCCCATGGCGGCATGGGGTGAAGGGTCGCCCGCGGCGGTGGTGCTGGTGACGTAACGGGTGTACTGGGCGATGCAATCCATGTCCGCCACCGAGGTGCCGCTGTCGGTGGCGGTGATGTAGCGGCCGTCGAGTTGTTCGATACAACGGCCAAACGCTTCAAACAGTGCCGCGCGGTTTTCCACGTGGCCTGGGCGCAGTATCACTGCGGTGCCGCCGCCCACCGGCAACCCCGCCAGTACGGCCTTGTAGCTCATGCCCTGGGCCAGGCGCGCGGCATCGGCCACGGCACTTTCGTCGTCGGGGTAGGAGAGGTAACGGCAACCACCGAGGGCGGGCCCAAGGCGACTGTTATGGATGGCGATGACCGCCTTCAGCCCGGTGACCGGGTCGACGCTCAAGTGCAGCGATTCAAGGCGGGTGCTATGCATGAGAGCAAACATCGTCAAGCTCCCGAATCACTTCTGGTAGTGGGCCAAGTATAGGCTTGCGGCAGAAAAATGCCGGACCACGCTGGAATAAGACGCCCGTTTTTGCAGGATTTGGGACATAAGCGCGCTGGATATTTGCTAAGCCACTGGACGAAAAACCCCAGCAAGGCTAAAACGGGGGCCTATGTCGGAGAATGCAATGAATCCCCGCAAAGCCTTTTTCGCCTGCCTGGAACGCTCACCACCTGCGCTGTTTGAAGCGGCGCTGTGGATTGCCGCCGAGCACGACCCGGCGGTGCAGCCTTTGCTGATCCTGCAGGAATTGACCCTGTTGCAACAGCAGGTGAGCCTGGGCATGCCCATGCTGCCAGCGGATGAGCAGGCCCAGCCGCTGCTGCGGCGCATGAATGACCTGGGGTTTGCCCAGGATGAATTCACCCCCTTGCGCCCCGCCGCTGCCCTGCTGGACAAGGTCTTGCGACGCAAACGTGGACAACCCTTGGCCATGGGGCTGATCGCTATGGAACTGGCGCGGCGCCTGGACATCCCCATGGTCGGCGTGAATTTCCCCGGCCACTTCCTGCTGCGGGTACCCGGTGCCGATCACCTGCTGGACCCCTGCGGCGGGCGGCGTTTGTACCCCAATGATTGTCGGGACCTACTGCAACGCCAGTACGGCCCCAACCTCAAGTTGCAGGCCGACCACCTGTACACCGCCGATCCGCGTTCGATCCTGCAACGGCTGTCGCGCAACTTGCGGCAACTGCACCTTTCCAATGACGCCCCGCTTGAAGCGCTGGTCGATGCCGAACGCGTGCTGGAGCTGGGCAACGCCAGCGCCGCCGATTACCTGGCGAGGGCCAGCCTGTATCAGCGCCTGGATTGCCCTAACGCCGAACGCTTCGACCTGGAGCACGCACTGATGCTCAGCGAAGATCCCATCCAACGCCTGCGCCTGACCGAGCGGCTGGGGCACCTGCCACCCAATTCAGTGGTGCACTAAGCCTGTGGCGTCTTGAGAATATCCCCTGTCATCCGGCTCTTCGGCACATCAACCCCGGGCGAACGCACCTGAATAATCAACAATGCCGCAATCACCGCCGGTATCGCGCAGAAGAAGAAAATCTGCTCCACCGGGATATGCATCGCGAGCAGCATGCTGCCAAAGAGCGGCCCCAGGATTGAGCCAAATCGCCCTACCCCCAACGCCCAGCCCGTACCGGTAGCGCGCACATGCGCCGGGTAGAAGTTGCTGGCAAAGGCATTGAGGGTCAACTGGCCACCGATGATGCAAAACCCGGCCGCAAATACGCAGGCCACCAAGTAGCGAGGGTTGTCATGGTTCAGGCCGAGTAAAACGGTGCACACAGCAGCCGCCGCCAGCACGCCTGACAGTAGTCGTACTTTGCTTTTCAAGCGGTCGGCGAACCAAGCCATGCCGATGGCGCCCAAGGTGCCGGCGAACAGGAACATCGACGTCACCAGATTGGCGTCTTTCAGCGTCAAACCACTTTCCAGAAGCAGCGACGGCAACCAGCTGATCATGAAATACAGCAGGATCAGGCTGACAAAAAAGGTCGCCCAGATCAGCACGGTCGGGCGCGCGTAGCCGTTACGGAACAACTCCACGACCGTCAGCTTGCTGCTTTGCGCCTGTTGGTTTTCAGCCTCGGTCGCCAACGGCGGTTGCCAGTCGGGAAGCATACGCACCGTCACCTTCCGCAACCTTGCGTAGGACGGGGCATCACGCAGCAAACGCGGCAGAGATTCCGGCAGCAGCCACACCAGAAACGGGAACAGCAACAACGGTGTCACGCCTCCTGCAAGAAACACAGCCTGCCACCCGAAGCCTTCAATAAACCCCGCCGCCACAAAACCACCCGCGGCCCCGCCAAACGAGAAGCCACAGGCTGCCAAGGTCACCATCAACGTGCGCAAGCGCGGTGGGGAGTAGTCCGACATCAACGCCATCGCGCTCGGCATCGCGCCCCCCATGCCGATACCGCAGATAAACCGCGCGGCCATCAGCGTGTTCAGCGAGTTGGCAAACACCATCAGCACGGTGAGGCTGGCGTAGATCAGCACACAGCCGAGCAGGATGGGGCGCACGCCAAAGCGATCGGCCAAGGGTGTGACCAGCAATGACCCGAGCGTCAGCCCCAGCAGGTTGGCGCTGAACACCGGACCAAATGCGGCTTTCTCCAGCCCCCAATCCTTGGCCAGCGCCGGCACGACATAACCCAGCACTTGGGCGTCGTAGCCATCGGTGACCAGCAGCAGCGCGAGCAACAGGAGAATCAACCACTGATAGCGCGACACCGGACGGGCGTCGAGTGCCGCGCGAAAGCTGGCAATTTGGTTGTGCATCGCAAGGTACCTATTATTTTTATAGAGATGACGCCGAACAAGCCCGCTCCCACATTCAGGGTTGGGGTGTGTCAGGTTGATTGGCAGGGTGAGCCTGTATAAATGCCGGATGCTGCGCCGCCAGCCCCGCCACACGGCCAATGCGCGGGTACGCCGCCAATGGCACTTTGAAGCGTTCTGCCGCATACAGCTGAGGGATCAGAAACGCATCCGCCAACCCCGGCTGCTCGCCAAAGCAATAACCTTGATCACCAATCAATTGCTCCACCGCGCCAAGCCCCAGGCTGATCCAATGACCGATCCACGCCAACACCTTCGCCTCGTCATGCCCCCATTGCCGCAGCAGGTTCTGGGTGCTCGAATTGTGCAGCGGGTGGATATCACAGCCGATAATCGACGCCACCGCACGCTCATGCGCGCGGGTCGTCAAGTCTTTGGAAAGCAACGGCGCCTGTGGATAACGTTCCTCCAGGTATTCGATGATCGCCGGTGACTGAATCAGCAACTCGCCCTCATCAGTACGCAGCGCCGGCACGCGACCTTGTGGGTTGATCGCCAGGTACTCCGGCTGGCGATTGGCACCACCCGACGGCACCAGCAGGTTGACCGGCACGGCGCTGAAATCCAGGCCCTTGAGCGCCAGGGCAATACGCACCCGGTACGACGCGGTCGAACGGTAGTACGTGTAGAGTTCCATCACCCTGCCCTCCTAGCGCGCCGCGATCACAGTGCCGCGGCACTCGCCGAAGCCGATCGAAGCAAACCCTTCGCGGCTGCAACGGGCGCGCAGGATGATTTCGTCGCCGTCTTCAAGGAACTTGCGCACTTCGCCGGACGGCAACTCGATAGCCTTTTTGCCGCCTTCGGTCATTTCCAACAGGCTGCCAAACTGGCCTTCTTGCGGCCCCGACAAGGTGCCCGACCCAAACAGATCACCCGCTTGCAACTGGCAGCCGTTGACGCTGTGGTGCGCAACCAACTGCGCGACGGTCCAGTACATGTGCAGGCTGTTGCTCAGAGCCAGGCGATGAGCCGGCAGGTTCTGCTCGCGCATGGCGGCGGTGGTGAGCAGTACTTCCAATTCGATATCCAGCGCACCCGCAGCTTGGTCACGCTTATCCAGCAAGTACGGCAGCGGTTGCGGGTCGCCTTCAGGCCGCGCCGGTTGTGCCTTGCGGAACGGCTCCAAGGCCTCGGCGGTCACCACCCACGGTGAAAGGGTGGTGATGAAGCTTTTCGACAGGAACGGCCCCAGCGGCTGGTATTCCCAGGCCTGGATATCCCTCGCCGACCAATCATTGAGCAGGCAGAAACCGGCAATGTGCTCGGCCGCGTCACCAATGGCGATCGAATCGCCCATCGCATTGCCCTGGCCGATCCAGATGCCCAGCTCCAGTTCGTAGTCCAGGCGCGCGCACGGGCCGAAGGTCGGCTCGGTCTGGCCGGCTGGCAAGGTTTGGCCTTTGGGACGACGCACCTCGGTGCCCGAGGCGCGGATGGTCGATGCGCGGCCGTGGTAACCAATCGGCACGTACTTGTAGTTGGGCAGCAGCGGGTTGTCGGGGCGAAACAGTTTGCCGACGTTTTGCGCGTGTTCGATACCGACGTAGAAGTCGGTGTAGTCATTGATTTTCGCCGGCAGGTGCATCTGGCAATCAGCGGCGCGGTGCAGCACCTGTGCCTCGCGGGTTTGCAGTGTGCTGCCTTCAGCCAGCAGTTCCAGCAGACGCTCGCGCAAGGCCACGCGCGGGCCACGGCCGAGTTCAAAAAACGCGTTCAGTTGGCCGCCGGCGGTCGCTTCAACGGCGCGACGCGCTTCACCCTCGAACTCATCCAAGGCTGCGTGCAGATCAAGGATGGAATCACCAATCGCCACGCCACTGCGCGGCGCCGAACCGTTGAGGCTGAACACCCCCAGCGGCAGGTTTTGCAGGGGGAAATCCGCGTGCCCATTGGCCGAGGCCACCCAGCTGCGCGTTAGTGTTGGCTGAGTCATGGGTTATCTCCGATTCGGGTTGAAGGTGGCGGGCAGCGAGGCCCAGCACGCGTCGTAAGTGTTTTGCAGTTGCGGGCATTCCAGGGCGAACCGCGTGGGACGTAGCACTTGGCTGGTCTCGAACATGAAAGCCATGGTGTTATCGATCTTGTGCGGCGCCAGATCGACGTTGATCGCCTTGGTGCAGGTCTCGCCGTCCGGGCCGTGGGCGCTCATGCAACTGTGCAGCGACGCGCCGCCGGGCAGGAAGCCTTCGGCCTTGGCATCGTAGGCGCCCTGGATCAGGCCCATGTATTCATTCATCAGGTTGCGGTGGAACCACGGCGGGCGGAAGGTGTTTTCGGCCACCATCCAGCGCGGCGGGAAAATCACGAAGTCGAGGTTAGCCAAGCCGTGGGTGCTCGTCGGCGAGGTCAAGACAGTAAAAATCGACGGGTCCGGGTGATCGAAACTCACGGTGCCGAGGGTGTTGAAACGGCGCAGATCGTATTTGTACGGCACGTTATTGCCGTGCCAGGCGACGACGTTGAGCGGGGAATGGTCCAGTTCACAGGCCCAGCGTTCACCGAGGAATTTTTGTACCAACGTCGTAGGCTTTTTCAGGTCTTCGTAGTGAGCAACCGGCGTGAGGAAATCGCGCGGATTGGCCAGGCCATTGCTGCCGATGGGGCCCAGGTCCGGCAGGCGCAACGGCGCGCCGTGGTTCTCGGCGACGTAGCCACGCGCCTGGGCATCCAGCAGTTCGACGCGGAACTTGAGGCCTCGCGGCAGCACGACGATCTCCAGCGGTTCCACCTCCAGCACGCCCAATTCCGTGGCGATACGCAGCCGACCTTGCTCGGGGACGATCAACAATTCGCCATCGGCGTTGAAGAACACGCGCTCCATGGAACGGTTGGCACAGTAGTGATAGATGCTGATGCCAGAGGGTTTTTCCAGCGCCGAATTGGCGACCATTCCTACAAGCCCATCAACGAAGTCCGTCGGTTCACTTGGAACATCCAACGGGTTCCAACGCAAGCGATTGGGCGTCACCGCGCCCAACGGCCCACCGACCAATTGCCGCTCAAGCCTGACGAACGCAGGGTGATTAGCCGACGGCTGAATGCGGTAAAGCCAGGTACGCCGGGCTTCGCTGCGCACCATGGTGAACGCTGTGCCGGAGAACAACTCGGTGTACAGCCCATAAGGCGCTTTTTGCGGGGAGTTCTGGCCGACCGGCAATGCGCCGGGCAGGGCTTCGCTGGCGAATTCATTGCCGAAGCCCGACAGGTATTCGAGGTTCATGGATCGTCCTCTACACGGAAGTTGTTTTTATCGTAATCCAGTTACGCATAACGTAATTTGATCACTGTCGACCGTCAAGCTATAAAGACGCCCATTCATCTCTCGGATTCTCGCCCTTCCATGGAAAAGCCCCGCGACACCGGTAAACAGAAAGTCCGCTCGGCCGAAGTGGGCACCGACATCCTCAAGGCCCTGGCCGAACTGTCGCCGGCCACCTCGCTGTCGCGCCTGGCCGAGCACGTGCAGATGCCGGCGAGCAAGGTGCATCGTTATTTGCAGGCGTTGATCGCCTCGGGATTTGCCGAACAAAACACCGCCACCAACCACTATGGGCTGGGCCGCGAAGCCTTGCGCGTGGGCCTGGCGGCGCTGGGCAGCATGGACGTGCTGAAAGTCGGCGCAATGCCGCTGGCGGAGTTGCGCGACGCGTTGAATGAGACCTGCTTTCTGGCGGTGTGGGGCAACCAGGGGGCGACCGTGGTGCAGATCGAACCCGCCGTGCGCGCCGTCACGGTGGTGACGCAATTGGGTTCCGTGTTGCCGCTGCTCAGCTCGTCCACCGGGCTGGTGTTCAGCGCCTTTCTGCCGTCGCGGGAAACCGTGGAATTGCGTGAACGCGAGATCCAGGCTGGCATCGCCCATGCCCTGGCCGATGACCAGGCTTACGCCACCGTCTGCCAGCAGATCCGCAGCCGTGGCCTGCATTTTGTGCATGGTCTGCTGATGCCGGGGGTGGATGCCTTGTCGGCGCCTGTGTTCAACGCCATCGGCCAAGTGGCGGCGGTGATGACCGTGGTCGGTCCCACCTCATTGTTCCACGCCGATGAAGATGGCCCGGCGGCGCAGCGCTTGCTGGCGGCGACCCGGGCCGTGAGTTGGCGCATGGGCTATCAGCCGTGAGCTAGTCGTGCCATTGGGTCAGTGCAAGTGCCACGCGATTCTCCAGCGCACGGATGGGCGCGGCATTGCTCAGGTAGTTATTGCTGATTATTGAAAAAACCAGGCGTCGGCCCTCGGCGTCGGTGATGTAGCCGCTCAACGAGGAAACCCCGGCCATGGAACCGGTCTTGGCGTGCAGATTGTTTTCTGCAGCCGTCCCACGCAAGCGGTAGCGCAAGCTGCCGCCGGTCATGCGGTCCGGGTTGCCGGCGATCGGCAAGGCGTTGTACCAAGCCTCGAACCAGGGCTGTTTGGCCGTGGCCAGTAACAGATCGGTGAGGTTCTGCGACGACACCAGATTGCGCCGCGACAAGCCCGAACCATCGACCTGGCTCAGCGTCATCGGGTCCAAACCCTGGCGGCGCATGAAGTCCGCCACTGCCGCGACACCGGCCTGCGCCGTACCTGCATTGGATGCTTTGCGCCCCATGGCCTTGAGCAAGGCTTCGGACATGTTGTTGTTCGACAGCTTGAGCAGCGGCGTGATCAATTCCCGCAAAGGCGCCGATTGATGCTCCGCCAGGACCCTGGCCGTCACAGGGCTTGCACCGCCGATCACACGCCGTCCCATCACCTGAATGCCCTGCTGCGCCAATGCCTGTTCAAACAGATTGGCCACCAGTTGTGTCGGCTCCCACACGCTCACCCACTGCCGTCTTTGCTTGCCCGGTGCCAAAGCGCCCGTGAGTTGCAACAGGTTAGTGCCGTGCTGGCGCGTGATGCCGTAGCTGTTGCCTGGGCCGCTGACGGCACGGTTGCTCAGTTGCACATAGTCGGTGGCTGGGCTTATCACCACGCTTACCGGCTGGCCGACCGCGACCGGCGCCTTCGCCGTGACGAGCAAGGTGCCCGCATCGAAGTCCGTATTGGGCGATACGGTCAGCGCCGAAATCTGCGCGCCGTAGTAAGTGCTTTCGTCGTCCTGGGCCCAATCAACACCCAGGCGCTCAGCGTCGAACCAGGTGTCGTCGAACACCAGGTCGCCCTGGATCTGGCGCACGCCTTGCGCCGCCAGCTGCGCGGCCAGCGCTTGGTAGTCGGCGAATTGCGTGGTCGGGTCGCCCAGGCCTTTGAGGTACAGGTTGCCGCTGAGGCGCTCACCTTGCTGCGCGCCATTACTGAGCAGTTGAGTGGAGAACCGGTACTGCGGCCCCAGCACGTCCATCGCCGCAGCAGTGGTGAACAACTTGAGATTGGAAGCCGGCACCAATCGCGTACGTGGGTTGTGCTGGTAGAGGGTGCTGCCGCTGCGGGCGTCGCGCACCATCAGGGAGACGGTGGCACCATGCAGCGCTGGATCAGCCAGGAGATGGTCCAGGGAGGCCTGGGTGGAGGTTGGCGAAACACTCGCGCAACCACCCAGCAGAAACAGTATGACGCTGGCGTATATCCATTTTCCAAAAAACATCGGTGCTTTATTTCCGCAAAAAACTGTGCGGCCACGCTACCAGCTCGCTCCCTGCGTGGCGAGCGCGCTGGTGTAGTCAGCGGGCTCGTCCCGCGCTGCGGGGCGGTGCGATGATTCGACAAGCCCGTTCACGACAAGCCCACATTAGAACTCCAGGGTGCTGGAGACCGACACTTGTCGCGCATCGCCCATGGACACGAACAACCGGCTCGCGGCCGAGGTGTAGTAGACGCGGTCGAACATGTTCTTCACGTTGAGCTGGAACTTGACCTTTTGCCCATCGATTTTGGTGTCGTAGGTGGCAAATGCATCCGCCACGGTGTAACCCGGCAGGGTGAAATCGTTGGCCGCATCACCTGCGCGTTCACCGACATAGCGCGCACCGGTGCCCACACGCAGCTGATCGCCGCCAAAAATGTTGCCAAAGTCATAGGCCACCGACAGCGAGCCAGTGTGCTTGGCCACATTTTGCAGGCGGTTGCCTTCCAGCGTCGGGTCGTTGTCCTTGATGTCTTCGGCGTCGGTGTAGGCGTAGCTGCCGATCAGGCTCCAGCGGTCGGTCAACTGGCCGGTGGCGTCCAGTTCCAGGCCACGCGAACGCACCTGGCCGGCAATGCTGTAGACCGTATTCGCGCCGGAACCGACCGACACCAGTACGTTGCGCTTGTCGATATTGAACAACGCCGCGCTGGCGGTGATACGCCCCGGAATGTCGAGTTTGACCCCCAGTTCCCAGGACTTGGAT
The DNA here is from genome assembly GCF_963970975.1 of Pseudomonas sp. RA_15y_Pfl1_P11. Lineage (NCBI taxonomy): Bacteria > Pseudomonadati > Pseudomonadota > Gammaproteobacteria > Pseudomonadales > Pseudomonadaceae > Pseudomonas > Pseudomonas sp. RA_15y_Pfl1_P11. The sequence goes on along the minus strand of NZ_CAXAOY010000003.1, from coordinate 246,820 downwards.
GCTTCGGGCGTGAGGTCGCCGGTCAAGGTGCTGCCATCCGCCAAGGCAGCAATGGTGGAGTTGGGTTTGAACGATTCGGTGTAGCTGCCATAGAACGACAGCTCATCGGTGTAGCGATACACCAGGCCGGCACGCGGCACCCAGGCCTGGCCATTGCCGTTGGTGTTGGCCTTGAACGGCACGCCTTTGCCGGCGTATTGGTCGTACATCTGGTAGCGCGCGCCGGCGACGAAAATCCACTGATCGGTCAGGTGGATCGCGTCCTGGAAGAACAGCGAGTCGCTGCGCAGCAGGTCGGTCTGGGCGCTGTCGGCGGCGCTGACGGTGGTGCCCGCCACTTCGTTGCCGTACACCGGGTTGTTGTAATTGAACGGGCTGCGTGAATTCTGGCGGATCAGGTCGGCGCGGTAGACCTTGCGGTACTCATCATCCATGCCAAACACAAGATCGTTCTGCAGGCCGAACACATTGACCTTGCCTTCAAGGCTCGCGGTGGTGAAGCGGTCAGTGGTGATCGCGCCTTGGGTGCCGTCCATCCTGCGAGTCAGGTTGCCGTTGGTGGCCACGGCGCTGACACGGACCTGGCTGGCGTCGTAGGTTTCACGGTTCCAGCTGTAGCCGAAATGAGCTTTCCAGTCGTCGTTCAAATCATGGTCGGCTTCGAAGCGGTACAGGTCGGAGCGGCCTTCCATGTTGTTGAACGGCTCGTCCAGACGCCAGGTAGACGGGATGTCCAGCGGGTGGTTGGACTTGTCGATGGCGGTGCCACGGTCGAACGGCGAGAGAAACTCGCGATGTTCGTAGGCCAACAGCAACTTGGTGGTGTCGCCATACCAGGCCAGCGACGGCGCGACCAGACTCTCACGGCGAGTGCCGAAGTTACGCCAGTAATCCTCGTCTTCATGGTCAACGATCAACCGATACGCCAGGCCGCTGTCGCCAATCGGGCCGGTCGTGTCGAGGCTGCCGCCGCTGCCGTTCTTGCCGTCACCGAAGGTTGAACCGCGCACGGTCAGAGCCGTGGACTGCACCAGGTCAGGCTTTTTGCTGACGATGTTCACCACGCCGCCCGGGTCCTGGATGCCGTACAGCAGCGAGGATGGGCCCTTGAGCACTTCCACGCGCTCCGCCGTGGCATTCAGCGCACGCCCCTGCACGATAGGCATGCCGTCGCGCATGATCGAGCCGTTACGGTTGTCGCCAAAGCCGCGCAGCATCACCGCGTCCTGGGTGCTGGCCAAGGTGTTGGCCTGGGTGATGCCGCTGATGTTGGCGAGGGCGTCATCCAGGTTGCGCGGGGTCTGGTCACGCAGTACCTGGGCGGGGACGACGTTGACGGTTTGCGGGGTTTCGAGCAGCAGGCCGTGGGAGCGCATCACCGAACTGGTAGGCGGTGGCTGGTAGCTGGTGCTGTCCTGGGTCTGCTGGCCGACGCCACTGATGGTGGTGGCACCGAGGTTGACCGCCCCCTCGGTGGGCACCGGTTCCAGGGCCAGGGTGCGGGCATCGATCTGGCGGAAGGTAAAGCCGCTGTTACCGAGCAGGCGTTGCAGGGCCTGGGTCGCGCTCATCTGCCCGCTGACCGCCGGGGCCTTGAGGCCGTAGGGCGCTTCATCGGTGTAGATCACGCTGATCCCGGTGACCCGGCTGAAATCGCTCAGGGCCTGGGGCAGCGGTTTGGCCGCCAGGGCAAAGTTGAACTGCACACTTTGCTGCGCCTGCGCCTGCGCCACGCAGAGGGGTAGCAACGCCAGCCCCGACGCTGCCAATACCGAGGCGCCCAACCACTGTTTAACCAAACCGCCCGCCGTCGACTTCATGCTGTGAGAACCCGTGTAGAAAACGCTGTTAATGCGAATAGATCGCAGTTTCATGCACTACACGGATGGGACGGCAATTTACCTCACTCTTATTTGCAAATATTTTTACTTATTGCGCCTGAATGTGGAAACCGAAGCGTGGGAAATGCACATGCACGGTGCCCGCGCGTTCATCGGTACGCCTCAGGATCAGCTCTTCGCGGCCAGCAAATAGCAGTTCGCCTGCGACCGGGTCGACGCCGTAATCGATCGCCGAAACGGTGACGTGCTGGCCTGCCTTGAAACCATTCAGATCCTCGAACACCTCGTCCGGCAAAGCAGCGGGCGTGGAATCACGCGCGATGTCCAACGCCTGCTCGGCACTCATCTGGCTGGCCGTGCCGTGGCCAAAACCGAGTACGCGGCCCAACCAGGCCAACACGCCCGGATAAGCATCCACCAACGGCGCAGTCACTGGGGTGGCTTTGAGGAACCACAACGAATGCGCCAAGGCAAAGTCGGCAATCGACGGTTCGCCAAACAGAAAATCCCCTACCTCGCGCTGTAGCTGTTGCTCCAGGCGCGCCATTATCGCCGGCCATTGATGCTTGGCCAGTTCGGCCGGGAGCTTGCTCGCGGTGCCACCGCTGAACAGCGCGGCGCGGTCGGCGAGAAACGCCTTGATTGCCTCTGGCGGCAGTTTGCCAAAGCGTACCGCCACCGATTCAGGCTCAAACACCAGGCTCACGGCATGCGCGAACACCACGCTGTCAGCCCAGGTGGCGAAGGTTTGAGTGATCATTTCCTGGCCCAGCGGGAACAGCGCCGGCACGGCCTTCTCCTGCTCCAACCGGCGCGCGATCAAGGCAGTGTCGCAGTAAATATCGGCGCCGACCTGCAACACTGGGGTCTTGCGATAGCCGCCGGTAAGGGCTGTCAGGCCCGGCTTGGGCATCACTGGAGAGATGTGCACCGAGTGCCAGGACAAGCCTTTGAAGCCCAGCAGCAGCCGAGCTTTTTCCGCAAACGGAGAGGTGGGGTAATGGTGCAGGATCAGCTCAGACATGCTTGGGTCCACTTAACAAAGGAACCCGCAGCTTAGCGTGCAAAACCATTGGGTGGCGTGATGGCAATCCATCAGTCAAATCAATGAGCCACTCGCCGCTAGGCATTCCTTGGCGCTCTTCTTCAACCTTTTGATCAGCCGCTCCTGACGCAACGCTTCGCCCTTGCTCGCGCACTGCTCGGTGTACACCAGCGCCACCGCCGGGCTGGACAGGAAAAACCGCGCGCCCCTGCCGCTCTGGTGAGCGGCAAAGCGACGCACCGGGTCATTGCTGATGCCGCAGTACAGCGCGCCATTGGCGGCGCGCACCAGGTAGACAAACCAGGGTTTGGGTTCAGGCGTGGTCACGGGTGCATTCGGTAAGACCAAGGGATGCCAAGCTTATCAACGACTGGCCTGGAATGCCTTCAAGCCTTTGAGCGCCTGGGCGCGCACGGCGTTTTTCAGCGCCGGCGACCAGCCCAGCAACAGCCCCTTGACGCCCAGGGCCTGACGCGACCAGCGCCACAAGTCGAAGTGGTCGTGGTGCGCACAGATCTTGCCATCACGAAATACAAATCGCGCGCCGATATCGTTGACCACCGTATTGCCGGTAGCGCTGAACAGATACGTTGCGACCCAGTGAGCACTGCCGGTGGTTTCATCGCTGCGCACATTGTCGAAGGTCAGGGAGAAATCCTTGGCGCGGGTGGTGAGCATGCGCCACATGTCGCCGGCATCACGGCCGTGCAACTCGCCGAAGGCCGGGTCGCTGAACACCACATCGTCGGTGTAGCAGGCCGCCATGGCTTGCGCGTCGAGGCGTTGAAACGCCTGGTAGAATCGGGTGATCAAGGCGTCGTGGGCATCACTCATGGGCAGGCTCCGCAGTTCGTTGTTATCAGGGCTGCACGATAGTCTGCACGTGAGAGGAAGGCTATGCCCATTTGCCACATAGATGAGGGCGGTGCGGTTAGAGGTAGACGATGTCCAGGGTCGCGCTGCCGTCGATGGGTATTTCTTGATCCTTGGGCAGCGGCGTCCGTAACAGGGTCGTAGTGGATGAACTACTCGCCGCTTATCGCGATTTTTATCGCGACCCATGCAACAACAACCGCCACTGAGATCGGTAATTTATTCATTAACACCCTGATCACCAGCGTGCATCTTTATCGACAAACATAAGGCATACTTGTTCGCCAGACGTCTAAACAGTACGCCTTTGCAATCAAACTAGTGACTGAGGCGCCTACACTCTTCGCGCGAGAGCCTGCAATACTTTACAACGCCGCTATTGCGCACCCAATACAATAATTACGACCCTTCAAGGTCTTCCAAACTAAGGCACCATGCCGGTATCTCGTGCATACGCAAACAAATCAACATCAGTCGAAATACACAACCGCTGCATCGCCGTACTCTTCTGTTTACTGATTGTCGAGATACTCCGATTAACCCGCGCAGCAATCTGGCTGACGGTCATGCCGCTGGCCAGCATGCGCACCACCTCCTGCTCCTTGCCGGAAAGCGTAGGCGCTGCGGTTGGCTGGGCCAAACATGCCTGGTCCAACTGAACGCGCAAACACTCACTGACAAAGGTGCGCCCCTGAGCCACGGTGTTAAGGGCCTGGGGCAATTCCCTGGCAGACGCGCTCTTGGCAACCACACCGCGCGCGCCATGGCCGAAGGCCGCCCGCAGCGTTGCGACATTGGCAAACATCGTCACCACGATCACCGGCAGATCCGGATAGGTGCGATTCAATAATCCCAACAGCCCATACCCGTCAGCCTGCTGGTTTCCGGGCATCGCGAAATCGGTGACGATCAGATCACACGGCACACGACTCACCAACTCCAACAGTTGATCCGGACCCTCGGCCTCACCCACAACTTTGCACTTACCACTCGCCTCGATCACGACGCGTTGTCCAACACGAACTATAGGGTGATCGTCAGCAATAATAATGCGGATCATCGACTGCTCCATGATGGCAATTTGAGACCGGCAAAATACCGCGATAGTCTTTTTGCAACAATAGGTAATAAATCTCCAACTTTCGGTTTAACCCTGCATTTAAAGCCCCAACAAAAGCGCCTACACAAAAGAGAGAAAAGTAATACAGAAAAGTACTACATAACAAAAGGGTGTATTCCTTCAGAGACAACTTAGATAATCCAAATAACGCGCCACTTCATGGCGTAACGCATCCAAGGCCGTTCGGTTCAACGCCATGCCTGTTGAATGCACGCTGTTGATCAACGCCACCGTAGGTCCTTCCAATCCGGTTTCCCCGAGGAACGCCACACTGCCCACCAAGCGGTGCAAACATTGTGCGGCCATCCTCGCATCCAGCGTCGCTTGCGCATGGATCAGCATTGCCAAGTCGGCGTGAGCTTCCTGAATCAGGCTGAACAGCATCGGTTCCACCACATCCCAGGAACCAAATGCCTCGATCAGGCTGGCGCGGCTCGGGAACGTGCTGTTGTGCGCCACCGTCGAACCTGTTCGCGTCCCGTCGAAAGCGGCGCATTGCGGCGGCGGTAGCCAACAACGCAAGACGTCACGCAACTGCGCAAAACCGATGGGTTTGGGCAACCATCCATCCATGCCGCATGCCACACAGAGGCGGATTTCTTCCGGGCCCAGGCTGGAGGTCATCCCCAGCACCGTAATGGGCAGGCGACCTTCGGCGTGCTCGCGCTGGCGCAGTTCGCGGGTCATGCCGTAACCGTCCATGACCGGCATGCGGCAATCGCTGATCACGAGGTCGAAACGCTTGATCGCCAGCGCCTGTAATGCTTGCTCGCCATTACAGCAGCACTGATGGGCCACACCGAGTTTTCCCAGTAGTGAGCCCAGCAGCAGGCGATAGGTGCAGTGGTCGTCCACCACCAACACCCGCACACGGGACCAAGGGTTCGCCAGGGCTTCTTCGGGCGCACCTGGGTCTGGAAAGTTGCCCGGCATAGAGCCCTCATCAAGAGCGATCAGTCCAACCGTCCCACCTGCGCGAGCAATACGTGGATCACAGCCGACTTGCTCGCAGCGAGACGATTACGCGAGTCCGAATGAAGGCATTCAGGTAATCAAAGAGCGCGGAAAAGTATCCGAATGTATGGGAAACGGCGATACAACAAGTACGACAACCGACGCTCAAGCACGAACTTTCAAGAAACAAGCCCCTTTTGACAGTGCCGACCTGTCATTCGTAATAGTTGCATTTCCTGTATAGGGGCCCGGCGATACATTCTCTCCCGGTTTTCGCTAAAGCTGCGCCCGCCCGCAACAACCAAAAACCCTTGGGCAACTTCACCGCACGAACCTGTCCCCATGGCCCTTGCACAGGAATACCAGACGACATGAAAGACTCTCTCGCAGCCCTGACCGGCGCCCTGCTCATTGCCCACGCCAGTGTGTCAATGGCCGCCAGCACGGTGGACCTAGCGGTCAAAGGGTCAATTACGCCGAGCGCCTGCACCCCCAGCATCAGCAATAACGGGTTGGTGGATCACGGCAAGATCTCGGTACAGGACCTCGAACCCACAGGGCCAACCGAACTGCCTAACGCCGTCCTGAAACTGGGAATTGATTGCGAGGGCGCAAGTTTGTTCGCACTGGCGTCCGTAGACAATCGTGCTTCAGCACCTGGCCCTTCTTCTCGTTGGGTCATGGGGCGTCTGACGCCAACAACGTGGATCGGTTCTTATGTCTTGACGATGCAAAACATCCTGACCGATGACCCTGCCGCCTATGCGATCTACTCCTTCGATAACGGCTCGACCTGGCTGTTCAATTCTGAACAGGACTTGCCGTCCAGCACGCTTATAGCGTTCGGCAATCAGACCTCAGGCATCAGAGTACCGGTCCACCTCACGACCGTTTCTCTAGACCTGTTAGTCGAGTCCTTCATACACTCGAAAACGGATATTCCGACCGGCACAACGATAGCGCTGGACGGCTCTGCCACATTTGAACTGCGTTACCTGTGACCCCTCTCGATTGGAAATTTCCGCTGGGCGACCGCCCCACGGTAGGCGCGCTTGCCTGCAGGCCGACTGCGCGCCCTCACAAGGACATGTGCTGATGAACAAAACCGCTCTTACCTTCCTGCTGGCGGCGTTTACGCCAGGCGCTTTCGCCGCCAGCAATACCGACCTGAATGTAACCGGGGCCATCACCCCCAGTTCATGCACGCCCATGCTGTCGAATGGCGGCGTGATCGATCACGGCAAAATGACCGCCCGAGACCTGCAACCGACCAAGCCGACCCAGCTTGATCCGGCAGAAATGCGCCTGGAAGTGCAGTGCGAGGGAGAGACTTTTTTCACCCTGAGCACGGTGGATAACCGCGCGGGCAGCTCGGCGATCAACCCGGCGCACCATGGCTTGGGTACCACCCCTGAAGACCAGAAACTGGGCAGTGTGGCGTTCTCACTGTTTGACCCCGTGGCGGATGGAAACGCGGTAAACGTGATCATCTCGCGCAATGGCGGTGCCAGCTGGAGCCTCTCGCCCTACCTGGGCCACAAGGCGCTGACGTCGTTTGCCGCCGTGGGCGCGCCCCCCCACACGCCCATCGCGCTGAAAAAACTGAGCGTCAGGTTCCGCGCCTTCACCATCATCGTTCAATCCACCGACCTGACCCTGCTCGATGAAGTGCCCATCGACGGCCAGGCCACGCTGCAACTGAAGTACCTGTGAGCAGCCGTTTTCAACTTTTCCCGCTAAGGAGCAATACCATGAACAAAAGCCTGAACCCTCTGCTTGCCACTGTGCTGATCGCGAGCGCCGGTAATGCGCTCGCGGCGTCCAGCGTTGATTTAACCGTGAAGGGCCTTATCACGCCGAGCGCCTGTGAGCCGAGCTTGCCCAATGGTGGAAATGTCGATGTCGGCAAAATCTCCGCCAAGGATCTCAAGCTCGATGACATCACCAACTTGGGCGAATACCGCCTCCAACTGACCGTGACGTGCGACGCTGCAACCTTGATGGCGATCGAACCTCAGGACAACCGCGCAGGCTCCAGCTCTGACAACATCCCGTCGCGCTTCGGCCTGGGCCTGATCAACGGTGCCGAGAAGCTCGGGTTCCTCGAGATGTGGCTCGAAGCTCCGCTCGCCGACGGCGTAGCAGGACGCATCATTGGCTCAACGGACGGCGGCACGACCTGGGTCCGGCAACCGACCCTGGCAACCGGCAACATTACATCGGTTGCCGACAACACGACCATGGCGCCGATTCCGGTCCAGGTGCTCACCACTGATTTGGCTGTCACGCCGTCCATCGCCCCCGCCAGCAGCCTGACCCTGCTCGACGAAGTGGCCATTGATGGCTCCGTCACCCTGACCGTCAAATACCTGTAATGGCACGCGGGCGCAACGCAATGCCTTGCGCCCATCGCCGTTTTCACAGATGGCCCCTTGACCAAGGCTCCAACACCCGACCATGAACATGCTCTCACGCCGTTTGATGCCGACTTTTCTTTGCCTGTGCGCTACCCCTGCCCTGTGCGCCTCATCGGTGGAGGTGACGTTGTCCGGCAGCATCATTCCCAGTGCCTGCACGCCGACGTTATCGCCCAGTGGCATTGTCGATCATGGGCGGGTTCCGGCCCGTTCCCTCAATGAACACGTGTTCACCCCATTGCCCAGCAAGCAACTGGAGCTGCATGTGAGCTGCAACGAGCCGGTGCTGTTTGTGCTGGTAGGCGTGGACAACCGTGCTGATTCGTCAGTGGGGCCCGGCTTTTATTACGGCCTGGGCAACAACATTCATGCGCCCGATGAGCGCCTCGGCTCGGTATCTCTGGCCATCCATGAAGTGATGGCTGACGACCAGCCCGCGCTGGTGCTGGCCTCGAGTAATCAGGGCGAGACCTGGTTTCCGGAACCCAACGCCTACCCCGACAACTACATGGGCTTTGCGCCACCCGGCACCCTGATCCCGGCCCCCCACCGCCTGGTCACTGCCACCTTGCAAATCAATACATCGATCAACGCCGCCGCCTACCTGACCCTCGACCAAGAGGTGCCGCTGGACGGCTCCATCGTGCTAGACCTGAGGTACCTGTAGTCATGTTCCCTCTTCCTTGTTTTGCAGTTTTCTCACGGGCCTTCAACGTCGTGCGTTATGCCTGCCTGTACCTCGGCGCGGTAGCGTTGCCCATGTGGGGCCCAACGCTGGTGCTCGCCGACGGGATGGTGCCGGATACCTCAGTGGTGATCGTCAACGAAGCCGACGGCGAAGCCTCGGTGTCGGTGACCAACACCGATTCGAAGCTGGCGCTATTGCACGTGACCCTGGAGAACATTCCTGAAGACACCGCTTCGCGAGTCTTCGTTACCCCCCCCTTGTCTCGGGTCGAACCCTCCAAGAGTCAGTTGATCCGCTTCATCCTGCAAACCCCCGAACCGTTGCAAACCCAACACCTGATGCGCGTCATTTTCGAGGGCATGCCCCAAGGCAAGACCGCAGGCCAGGCCGGGCATGCGCGGGTCGGCGTGACCGTGCGCCAGAACCTGCCAGTGATCTTGCATCCAAAGGGCCTGGCACCCAACCGCACGCCCTGGACCGGGCTGACCTGGAGCCTGCAAAACAGTCAACTGAGCGTGCATAACCCGACGCCCTACGTGGTGCGTCTGGCCCAGGAATTGAAGCTGCTGCCGGGCGATGGTTCGGCGCTGCTGCCACGCACTTACGTACTGCCGGGAGAGACCTTGAGCGTTGCTGCCAGCCAACCGACGGCCAGCACTGTGCAACTGCAACCGGCCACCGTTTATGGCTTTGCCGTGGAACCGTACCAAGCACCGATCACCCTCTGATCGCAGCGCCGGGAGGACTGGTTCCCGGCGCCCTGATAACGAAGTGGCCTCACCGTGAAGGCCACCAGGAGCCTGCCCGCGCCAGGGAGTGGAACGGGAACGCCTCCATTATTTGAGTACGACTTGTGAGCACAGTAATGACTGATCGCGACGGCGAAGCCGAGCCTGGCGTTTCACTGCGCCGGGCGCGCCGTAGGTGGCTGGCGGGCCTGGCACTGGCCGTCGGGACCACCCTGCCAGCGGCCAAACCATTGGCGGATGAGGTCGCCGGTTCGTTCGATCCGCAAACCTTGTCCCAGCGTGGCATCGACCCGACGCTGGCCAACCTGCTGCTGCAAGCACCGCGCTTCGCCGCCGGGCGCCATGCCCTCAATCTGAACGTCAACGGCCAGCGGCGCGGCCGGATCGACGTGGTGTTCAACGACCAGGGCGGGTTGTGTTTCAACCAGGCACTGCTGGACGCAGGCAGCTTGAAAATGCCGGCTGACAATGCCGAATGCCATGACTTCCTCAGCACGTACCCGCAGACCGTGATCGAGCAAGACCCGGCCAGCCTCAGCCTGTTCCTGATCGTGCCGACCGAGGCCTTGCGCCCCGCCGTGCAAGATATCTCCGGCTACCAGACCGGCGGGTATGCCGGCGTGCTCAACTACGATGTCACCGGCCTGCAAAACGAGTACGGCGACGACAACAGCCGCTTCGCGTCGGCCAATACCGAGGTTGGCTTCAATGCCGGCGACTGGATCGTGCGCAGCCGCCAGGTGCGCACCTGGCAAGACAAAGTCTCGCGCACGATCCATCTGGACGCCTACGCCCAGCGCACCTTTGCCAAACAGCAGGCGGTGTTCCAGGCAGGACAGATCAACCTCTACAACCCGGTGCTGGCCGGTGCGCAGATCACCGGCGCCCAGGTGCTGACCGAAACCGCGCTGCAGGACCAGAATCAGGGCGCGACCATCACCGGCATCGCCAACAGCCCGGCGCAGGTGGAGATCCGCCAGAACGGTACGTTGATTCATTCCACCGTTGTGCCCGCCGGGCCGTTTTCCCTGACCGATGTGCGACGCCTTAACAGCCGCTCCGACGTGGAGGTGACGGTCAAGGAAACCACGGGTGAAGAACGCCGTTTCACAGTACCAGCTGCCATGCTAGGTCTGGGTTTGCCGGCGCCAGGTTACTCGGTGGCCGCCGGTCGCCTACGTCAAATCGGTGACGGCGAAGGCGCTGAACCCTGGGTGGTCAGTGGCGGCTGGAGCGGTGCGCTGCACCCGCAAGTCAGCGTCGGCGCCGGGGTGTTGGCGGCCGAAGACTATCGCGCAACCGGGCTGAACCTGGGGTGGTTGCCGTGGCAAGACGGCCAGTTTCAAGTCTCTACACAACTCGCCCAGGCCAGTCGCCCAGGCAATGAACGCGGCGTGCAAACCGACCTGTCGTGGTCGCAGCGCCTCACCGAGAACTGGGCGATTACCACCGCCGGCTCTTGGCGCACGATGGGCTATCGCGACCTTGAGGACTCGACTTACACCACTGACACCCGCGAACAACAGCGCTCGCGCTACCGCGACCAACAAAGTGCCACGGCATCCTGGTCGCATCCGATGCTGGGGGCATTCAGTGCAGGGATCTCGCGCTCGTCGACCTTTACCGGCGACAGCAGCAGCCGCGCGCTGGCGTCATGGGGTACCAGCTTTGGTCAGGTATCGGTATCGGCCAGCGCCGAATGGCAAGTCGGCGGCCGCCAGCAAAGCGATGACAGTGTCTACCTGAACATCAGCGTGCCCCTCGGTGAAAACCGCCGTGGCCGCTCATGGGCACGTCATGCCGGCGGCGAGCATCGCCTCGGCGTGGGCATCAACGAACAACTCAACGACCAACTGAGCTACCGCGTCGGCGTGGAACGCGATAGCCGCGACCGTGCGGTGGAGTCGTCCGTGGGCGTTTCGGCCTTGCCGTATTACAGCCAGTTGGACTTCAACTACACCCGCAACGACGCCGAGCGCTCCAGCTATCAAGGCGGCGCGCGCGGTGGGGTGGTGCTGCATGGCGATGGCCTGACGTTCTCGCCGTACCCGGTACGCGAAACATTTGCGGTGATGTCGGTGGGCGACATGGCCGGGATCAAGGTCAGCACCCCAAGCGGCCCCGTGTGGACCGACTGGCAAGGCCAGGCCGTGGTGCCGCAACTCAGCGCCTATGGCCGCAGCCCGGTGGAGGTGCACACCCGCTCGCTGCCGCGCAACGCTGATATCAGCAATGGCCTGGCCGTGCTTTCCGTCGGGCGTGGCGCGGTGGACAAGGTCGAATTTGGCGTAGCCCTGACCCGTCGTGCACTGCTCAACGTCACCACGAAGGATGGCCAACCACTGCCCCGTGGCGCCACCGTGACTACCGAGGACGGCGAGTTCGTGACGCTGGTGCAGGAAGGCAGCCAAGTGTTCCTGCCCGATGTGCTTGACGGTCGCCCGCTATGGATCAGTGCCCCCGGCCAACCCCGCTGTCGCCTGAGCTTTGAACTGCCCGAGAAAGGCGACCCCGAGGTGTACTACGAAACCGCGCCGGCGCGGTGCCAATCATGAGGACTTCTACCATGGGCCTGAAACCCGTCTTGCTCTCGCTCGGCTTGCTACTGGGCGCCAATGCCTGGGGCGATGAGTGCCAGTTGAGCCTGAACGAAACCGTGTTGGATTTCGGACTGATGAACCGCGCTATCGCGTTGGTTCCAGCAGACGAACGCCTGCTTGGGGAACGGCGTTTAAGCCTGACCCTGAACTGCCCGAACCCCACTGACATGAGCCTGTTCTATCGCGGTATTGCAGCCGGTGCCGAGCGTTTTCAGTTTACCTCGCGCGGCAGTTACAGCCTGCGGGCAAGCGATGCGTTACTCGACGGCCAGGCCGTCGAACTGGGCTTGCTTGCGGGCAGCGGCCAGCCTGCCGTCAGCACCGGCGCCACCCTGCGCTGGCGCCCGGAGCACGGCATCGTGCCGATGCGCGCCGGGGTGCCGGTCAGTGGGCGCAGCTTGTCGTTGCAGCTTGAGGCGAGTGCCTGGGCCAGTGAAGAGGCCTCGCGGGTCAGCGATGCCGTGACCTGGGAAACCAGCGGAGTGTTTGACGCGATCAGCACCGCACGCTCACGGGAACTACGCCTGCAAGCGCGCTTCGCTCCGGCGGCTTGCACGCCGAGCCTGTCCAACGGCGGCACGGTGGATTTCGGCAAATTGTCGGTGATGGATTTGCACATGGACAAGGAAACCGCCCTGCCCGACCGACCGTTGGTGGTCAGCGTCGCGTGCGATGCCCCCACGGCCTTCACCTTGCGTTTGCAGGACAACCGCCAGGGCTCAGCGACCGGTCACAACGACGAAACCACCTACGGCCTGGGGCTCGATGCCAAGGGGCAAAAAATCGGACGCTACGCGGTGATCTTCGATCCCGCGCGCGCCACCGCCGATAGTTTTGCCCAGCTCTACCGCACCGATTCCCCGACCGTCAACGCTCCGTGGAGCAGTGCCAGCGCCAGCCCTTTGGCCATCGGCGCCAGCCGACACCTGGGGTTCAACGCGAGCGCCGGAACCACCAGTGGCCCCGCCGCCATTCAACAACTCAGCGCCACGGCGAGCCTGGAGGCGGTGATGGCGCCGTTGGGTTCACTGGACCTGGGCAGCGAGGTGCGCCTCGACGGCGCTGCCACGCTCGAACTCAACTACCTCTAAGAGCCTCTCCATGAAAAACCTTCTGATACCACTGGCCGTTTTGTCGCTGTTTGCAGGCAGCTCACTCGCCCAGGCCGGGTCCTCCATCGACCTGAAAGTCAACGGCAAGATCACCCCCAGCGCCTGCGAACCTGGCCTGTCCAATGGCGGCGTATACGAACTGGGCAAGATCCCCGCCAAGGGCTTGAATGTCGATCAACCGACACCCCTTACGGCCAAAAGCCTGCAGATGACAATCACGTGCCAGGCATTGACGCTGGTGGCGATAAGGTCCGTGGACAATCGTCCCGGCTCCCATTACGAAAGCGACAACTCACTCAGATTCGGCCTGGGGCTGGTCAATGGCAACGAAAAGGTCGGAGGCATGGGGTTGAGCTTGGAGTCGATCGTGGCCGATGGTGCCCCGATGTATGGCATCGGCTCCGTGGGAACGACCGGTTGGGGGCCAACGCAAGTCCTGTCACCGGCGTTCCTCACCTCCTTCACCCACGACATAAGCACGCCGGGTATGGCACCGGCGCCGATCCAGCGACTGACCGCTGACGTGCTGATCGAACCGAAAATTGCCCCGGCAAACACCCTGACCCTGACCGGGGAAGTCCCCATCGACGGGTCGGCCACCCTCGACATCACCTACCTCTAGGTACCCTCCCATGAAAACTATTCTGATTGCTTTGCTCCTTCTATCCGGCACTGCACACGCCGCCTCCACCGTCGAACTGACCGTCAAGGGCCTGATCACGCCGATGGCCTGCACGCCGCTGTTGTCCAGCGGCGGGCTGGTGGATTTCGGCAAGATTTCGCGCAATGACCTCAACCTCACCAACGGCACCCGCTTGCCGCACAAGTATCTGACGCTGACGGTCAACTGCAACGCCGCCGGGCGCTTCGCCCTGCGCATGCGCGACAACCGCGACGGCACCGCCCACGTTAACAGCGAGATTTTTTACGGGCTGGGGCTGGACAGCAGCGGCAACAAAATCGGCGTGTATTCGGTGAGTTTTGATCCGAAGCAAACCGTGGTCGACGACCTTGCCGTGGTGTACGGCACCGAGTCCACTACCGGCGGCATGGCCTGGCGCACCGCCAACCTCAACCCCATCGATATCGGCTCGCGCAGTCTGCTCGGTTTCACCGATGTAGGGGGCAGCACCTCCGGCCCATCGGCGATCCAGACACTCACCAGCACCCTGAAGCTGGAAGCCACGATCAACGCGCGGCAGAACCTCGACCTGAGCACGGAAACGCCAATGGACGGCTCCGCGACCCTGGAAGTTGTGTACCTGTAAATCCCTGAGACCTTCTACTTTCCCTAGTGAGGAGCCACACCATGAGCAAGTCCTTTCACCCCCTGATCGCCGCGCTGCTGCTAAGCGCCGCCACCCAGGCCGTCGCCGCCTCCAGCGTCGACCTGAGCGTGCGCGGCCTTATTACCCCAAGCGCCTGCGTCCCTGAAATATCCAACGCCGGGGTGTATGACATCGGCAAGATTTCCGCCAAAGACCTGAATGTCGAAACCTATACCCGACTTGACCCGCACAACATGCAACTGAAGGTGACCTGTGAAGCCGCCACCCTTCTCGCCCTGCAACCCAAGGACAATCGCCCGGGAACGGCATTTCGCGACGAGGGCGGTTTTGGCCTGGGCCTGATCAATGGCGACGAGAAACTTGGCGCCTTTTGGGTCACGTTGGCATCGGCGGTGGCCGACGGCGCCTCAGCTGAAATCATCGAGTCACTGGATGGCGGATCGACTTGGATTCGGGGCGGTTATCTGGCGACCGATAGCATTGCGTCTGTTGCCGAGAATGCCACCCTCGTCCCGACGCCCGTACAGACGTTGAGCATGGAGATGACCGTAAAAGTGATCATCGCCCCCACCAATACCCTGACCCTGACGCAAGAAGTGCCTATCGACGGTTCCGCCACCGTAACGGTCATGTACCTGTGACCCTCAAACTCGCTGCGCTCCCTAGGAACCACACCATGAGCAAGTCCCTTCAAACCCTGATTGCCGCCCTGCTGCTGAGCACCGCCACCCAGGCCGTCGCCGCCTCCAGTGTCGACCTGAGCGTGCGCGGCCTTATTACCCCAAGCGCCTGCGAGCCCACGTTGTCAAATGGCGGGGTGTATGACCTGGGCAAAATTGCCGCCAAGGACCTCAATCCTGACCGGCCGAGCTTTTTCCCCTATCACTCTCTTCAAATGACCGTGACTTGCGACGCGCCGACCTTGATGGGGTTGCAATCCCAAGACAATCGAGCCGGCTCCCATTTTCAAAACGACGAGATATATGAATTTGGCCTGGGCTTGATCAATGGTGACGAGAAGCTAGGCGCCCTGGGAATGCGGCTCATCAAGCCGCTAGCCGACGGTGTGGCGGCCCGCACCGTCAGCTCAGAGGACGGCGGTGCAACGTGGTACAACGACAACTATCTGTATCGCAACAATATAATTTCAGTGGCCGCGTTGGGGACGTTAGTGCCCATTGCGGTCCAAGTGTTCAGCGCGGAACTGGCGATCTCTCCCGCTATCGCCCCCACCAACAGCCTGACCCTCAACAACGAGGTGGCCATCGACGGATCGGTGACGCTGACGGTCATGTACCTGTGACCCTCAAACCCTCTACTTTCCCTAGGAGCCACACCATGAGCAAGTCCCTTCACAGCCTGATCGCCGCGCTGCTGCTGAGCGCCGCCAGCCAGGCCATCGCCGCCTCCAGTGTCGACCTGAGCGTGCGCGGCCTTATTACCCCAAGCGCCTGCGAGCCCACCCTGGCCAATGACGGCGTGGTCGAATTGGGCAAAATTTCCGTTCAGGATCTTCGACTTGACTGGCCAACCTACCTGCCCCGACAGGACATGCAGATGACCGTGACCTGCGATGCCGCGACGCTGATCGCCATCGCCGCCACAGACAATCGCGAAGGTTCGGACGCCCAATACGATTACTACACCTTTGGTCTGGGTATGATCAACGGCAGTGAAAAACTCGGTTTTCTCACGATATCCACCTCCAATCTGATAGCGGATGGGATGCCTGTCAGAGCGATCGGCTCAAGGGATGGCGGGGTGACCTGGCAACGCGAAGGTAGCTTTATGGATGACGGCCTCACCGCCGTCTCCGAACTGGACACCCTCACCCCCTTGCCAGTACAACGCCTCACTGCCGACTTGCAGATCAAAGCGGCAATCGCCCCAGCCCAGGATCTGACGTTCACCAAAGAGGAAACCATCGATGGTTCCGTCACACTGACCGTCAAATACCTGTAATGCCTAAGGGCGCAACGCAGGCCTGCAAGTACTTGCCGTTGCGCCACCACCGACCTGCCGCTCCTTCGCATACGCTGCGCCGTGAATGCCTTACACCTTCTCGCTGGTGACGCCTACATAACAAGCGCGACCGGCACCCAGCCCGGCAACCATCGCGCCCAGGCCGATTACGCCGAACACCCAGCCGGTGGCCCCCCAGCCACCGGTCCAGTCATGCAAGACGCCCACCGCCAACGGCCCCATGGATGCCAGCGTATAGCCGATGCCCTGGGCCATGCTCGACAGGTTGGCCGCCACGTGGGAATCGCGCGAGCGCAGCACGATCAAGCTCAGCGCCAGGCTGAAGGTGCCGCCCTGGCCCAGGCCGAGCAAAATCGCCCAGCCCCATAAGCCGTCGAGCGGCGCATACAGGCAGCCGAACAGGCCACCCAAGGTCAGCAGCATCACCAACACAATCGCCAGGCGCTGGTCTTTGCCGCGCGTGGCCAACCAGGGCGCAGCCAGGGAGCTTGCCAGTTGCACGATCACCGAGCCGGAGAGCACCAGCCCGGCCTGGGTCGCGCTCAGGCCGCGATCAATGAGGATCGACGGCAGCCAGCCAAACACGATATAGGCCAGGGACGATTGCAAGCCCATGTACAAGGTCACTTGCCAGGCCAGCGGATCACGCAGCAATCCGCGCACGCGATAGGCCACGCGGTGGACGCCGTGTTGGGTGCGCACTTGCGGTAACCAGAACAGGGCCGCCAACAGCGCCGGGAGCATCCAGAAACCCAGGCCAAGGCTCCAACTGTCGCCAAAGTACTGACTCAACGGCACCGTGGCGCCGGCCGCCAGCGCCGCCCCCAGGCACAAAGCCATGGTGTAGACGCCGGTCATGGCCCCTGCCCGCTTTGCGAAATCACGTTTGACGATGCCGGGCAACAATACGCCGATGATGCCGATGCTCGCGCCAGCCACCAGGCTGCCGGCGAACAGCCCGGCTTGACCGAATGAACTGCGTAAAATAATCCCACCGGCCAACGTCAGTAAAATCCCCAACACCACCCGTTCGGCGGTAAAACGTCGCGCGAGAATCGGCGCCAATGGCGCAAACAGGCCCAGGCACAACACCGGCAAGGTGGTCAGCAGGCCGGCGCTGGCCGCCGACAAGCCCAGGCTTGCAGAGACGTCACTGAGCAACGGCGACAGGCTCGACAACGCCGGGCGCAGGTTCAACGCCACCAGAATCAGGCCCAGCAGCAGTAACCACGGGCGTCCCACAACCGGTTGAGCGTGCTGCACCTGGGCATCATCGGCTTCGGCGTCGATCAGCCATTGTTCAACTTCGGCCTTGGGCGAGGCGTGCTCTGAAGGGGACATTGGGTTCTCGGGTTCAAGGTTCATTGATCAACTGCCAGCAAAGAGCGCTGCATATTGGCCGAAAACACACAAAAAAACCCGGCGCCAGGCCGGGTTTTTTGTTCAGCTTGCGCCGCGCATCAATGCAGGATCTGGCTCAGGAACAGCTTGGTCCGGTCATTTTGCGGGTTATCGAAGAAGTCGTTCGGTGGCGCTTGTTCGACGATTTCACCTTTATCCATGAAGATCACGCGGTTGGCCACGGTACGGGCGAAGCCCATTTCGTGGGTCACGCAGAGCATGGTCATGCCGTCTTCGGCGAGGCCGATCATGGTGTCCAGCACTTCTTTGACCATCTCCGGATCGAGGGCCGAAGTGGGTTCATCGAACAACATGATTTTTGGCTTCATGCACAACGCCCGGGCAATCGCCACGCGCTGTTGCTGGCCGCCGGACAGTTGCCCCGGAAACTTGTGAGCCTGCTCCGGAATGCGCACGCGCTCAAGGTAGTGCATGGCGATTTCTTCGGCCTTGCGCTTGGGCATCTTGCGCACCCACATCGGCGCCAGCGTGCAGTTCTGCAGGATGGTCAGGTGCGGGAAGAGGTTGAAATGCTGGAACACCATGCCGACTTCGCGGCGGATCGTTTCGATCTGCTTGAGGTCGTTGGTCAGCTCTACGCCATCGACCACAATACGTCCCTGCTGGTGCTCTTCCAAGCGGTTGAGACAACGGATGGTGGTGGACTTGCCCGAACCCGACGGGCCGCACAGCACGATACGCTCGCCCTGCTTGACGTCGAGGTTGATGTCTTTCAACACGTGGAACTGGCCGTACCACTTGTTGACGCCCTGCATCTGGATAATGCCTTCAGGGCTCACAGGCTGTTTGATCGCTTCGCTCATAACAACAACTCCTAACGCTTGTGGCCAGTGTCGAGCTTGTGTTCCAAATGAATGGAATAGCGCGACATACCAAAACAGAAAATCCAGAACACCAGGGCCGCGAACACGTAGCCTTCGGTGGCCATGCCCAACCATTTCGGGTCAGCGGCGGCTTGCTTGACGCTGTTGAGCAGGTCGAACAGGCCGATGATGATCACCAGGCTGGTGTCCTTGAACAACGCGATAAAGGTGTTAACGATGCCGGGGATAACCAGCTTCAGGGCTTGCGGCAGAATCACCAGGCCCATGCTGCGCCAGTAACCCAGGCCCATCGCAGCGGCCGCTTCGTACTGACCTTTGGGAATCGCCTGCAGGCCGCCGCGCACCACTTCCGCCACGTAAGCCGACTGGAACAGGATCACGCCGATCAGCGCCCTCAGCAGTTTGTCGAAGTTCATGCCTTCAGGCAGGAACAGCGGCAGCATCACCGAGGCCATGAACAGCACGGTGATCAACGGTATGCCGCGCCAGAACTCGATGAAGGTCACGCAGAGCACACGAATCGCGGGCATGTTCGAACGTCGCCCCAGCGCCAATACGATGCCCAGCGGCAATGCGCCGGCGATGCCGACGGTGGCGATGACCAAGGTCAGCATCAAGCCGCCCCATTTGTTGGCAGGCACGTTAGTCAGGCCGAAACTACCGCCGTGCAGCAGGTAGTACGCGATGATCGGGTACAGCACCAAGAAGCTCAGGCCGTAGACAGCCTTACGCTGGAAGCGCGAAATGAACAACGGCGCTGCGCCGACAATCGCCAGCCAAACGGTGAGGTCCACACGCCAACGCAGGTCGACAGGGTAGTAGCCGTACATGAACTGCCCGAAGCGTTGTTGGACAAACACCCAACAGGCGCCCTCTTTGGTGCAATCGGCTTGGGTAGTGCCGATCCAGTTCGCGTCTAAAATTGACCACTGCAAAAGCGGCGGTACCACTAAATAGACCAGGTAGATCGCCAGCAATGTCAGGAGGGTGTTGAGCCAACTGGAAAACAGGTTGGCGCGCATCCATGCCATCGGGCCGAATACCCTGCCCGGCGGCGGCATGTCAGGTTTGAACGTATGCGTACTCATGGATGTTTCCTCACCGTTCAATCAGCGCAATGCGCTTGTTGTACGCGTTCATCAGCAGGGAAATGCTGATGCTGATCGCCAGGTACACGCTCATGGTGATGGCCATGACTTCAATCGCCTGGCCGGTCTGGTTGAGCACCGTGCCGGCAAACAACGAAACCATTTCCGGGTAACCGATACCGGCGGCCAACGACGAGTTTTTTGCCAGATTGAGGTATTGGCTGGTCAGTGGCGGAATGATCACCCGCAGGGCCTGCGGGATGATGACCTTGCGCAGCGTCGGCCCAGGGCGTAAGCCCAGGGAACGCGCGGCTTCGGTCTGGCCGTGGCTCACAGACTGAATACCCGAGCGCACGATCTCGGCGATAAACGCGGCCGTATAAACCGTAAGCGCCAGGGTCAGCGCCAGCAGTTCGGGGATCAATACCCAGCCACCGACAAAGTTGAAGCCTTGTAATTTAGGCATCTCCCAGTGCAGCGGTGAGCCAAAAATCAAGGTGCACAACGCGGGGATTGCGATGAACAACGCCAGGCCCGCCCAGAATTTATGGAACGGTACGCCGGTAGCCTCAAAGCGCTTGTTGGCCCAACGCGCCATCAGCACGATCGCCACGATAGCGACGACGACGCTGACCACAAACGGCCAAAAACCTTCAGCTGCCAGAGCGGCCGGCATATTCAAACCCCGGGCGCTCATAAAGAACATATCGGCAAAGTTATGGCTGTTACGCGGCAACGGCATGGTCAAAAATACTGCGAAATACCAAAAAAGGATCTGCAGTAGCGGCGGGATGTTGCGGAACACTTCCACATACACGGTCGCCAGTTTGTTGATCATCCAGTTCGGCGACAGTCGCGCCACACCGATAATAAAGCCGAGCAGCGTTGCCAGGATCACGCCGATGAACGTCACCAGCAAAGTGTTGAGCAAACCGATCACAAAGACCCGGGCGTAGCTGTCCGATTCGGTGTAGTCGATCAAATGCTGCGCGATGCCGAAGCCGGCACTGCGTTCAAGAAAGTCGAAACCCGAGGTGATGCCCCGGTGCTGCATGTTGGTCTGGGTATTGTCGAAGAGGTACCAGCCGAGCCAGACCACCGCCACAATCGTGATGATCTGGAAGAGCCACGCACGCACTTTGGGATCGCTGAAGCTGAGCTTCTGCTTGGGTGCGCCGATTTTATTTTGCATGAAGTGCCCCGAAAATAATGGAACAGAACATCACCCGGCAGTTGGCCCACCGGGTGACAGAACCATCAGCGATCAGCGCACAGGGGGTGCGTATTGAATGCCGCCGGCGTTCCACAGCGCGTTCAGGCCGCGGTCGATTTCCAGCGGGGTGTCCTTGCCGAGGTTGCGCTCGAACACTTCGCCGTAGTTACCGACTTGCTTGACTATCTGTACGACCCAGTCTTTCTTCACTTTCAGGTCTTTGCCGTATTCGCCGTCAGCACCGAGCAGACGAGCGACGTCCGGGTTCTTGGTGGACTTGGCTTCAGCTTCAACGTTTTTCGAAGTGATACCGGCTTCCTCAGCGTTGAGCATGGCGTAGCCAACCCAGCGCACGATGGCCAGCCACTCGTCGTCGCCGTTACGCACGACCGGGCCCAGCGGCTCCTTGGAAATAGTTTCCGGCAGAACCACGTAGTCTTTCGGTGCGGCCAGCTTGCTGCGCTGGGCGAACAGTTGGGACTTGTCGGAGGTCAGTACGTCGCAACGACCGGATTCCAGCGCCTTGGCGCTTTCATCGGAGGTGTCGAAGGTGATCGGGGTGTATTTGAGGTTGTTGCCGCGGAAGTAGTCGGAAACGTTCAGCTCGGTGGTGGTGCCGGCCTGGATGCAGATGGTTGCACCGTCCAATTCCTTGGCACTTTTAACGCCCAGCTTTTTGTTTACCAGGAAGCCGATGCCGTCGTAGTAAGTGATGAAGCCTGGGAATTTCAGGCCCATGCCGGCGTCGCGGGAGCTGGTCATGGTGGTGTTACGGGACAGAATGTCGACTTCGCCCGATTGAAGTGCGGTGAAACGCTCCTTGGCGTTCAACTGGCTGAATTTGACCTTGGTCGCGTCTCCGAAAACGGCAGCGGCCACAGCGCGGCACACGTCAGCGTCGATCCCCAGGATCTTGCCGCTGGCATCCGGTACCGAGAAACCCGGCAGACCGTCACTCACGCCACATTGCACAAAGCCTTTCTTCTGCACGGCGTCCAGCGTGGCGCCAGCTTGGGCAAAACCACTGACACCCAGTACAGCCGCCGCGGAAACGATGGCCAGGGTGGATTTCAATAACTTCATTCAAACCTCCAGTTGCTCTTGTTGTGTCGGAGCTCGAACCTCAGCGCACCCTTATGAGGCGATATCGACCCGTGTTGGCTTTTTTTAGGGTCAAGCGGCATGAGGTTGTTGCAGTCAATCCAGTTGCTATCCCGCAAGCGGCAGTCACTGATAGTGTTACCGTCCTGAGATAGCGCTGACATCGTCCAACACGTAGCAAGGCCCGTACCATAGTGCCGGCTGAGCCGATTCAGCCCACGGTCAATAGCAAAAGATTCAACCGTGCGACATCTTATTAACAGATCAACCCGTCGCGCACCGTTCCGTTGCACTTAATCGGAGCGCACGCACATTAATGGAGCAGACATGACCGAACCCTTGATTCTTCAGCCCTCCAAGCCCGCAGACGCCTGCGTAATCTGGTTGCATGGCCTGGGTGCCGATCGCTACGACTTCCTGCCGGTGGCCGAGGCGTTACAGGAAAGCTTGCTGACGACCCGCTTCGTTTTGCCCCAGGCACCTACTCGTGCGGTGACGATCAATGGCGGCTATGAGATGCCCAGTTGGTACGACATCAAGGCCATGAGCCCGGCCCGCTCGATCAGCCTGGAAGAGCTGGAGGTGTCGGCAAAAATGGTCGCGGATTTGATCGAAGCGCAGAAGAGAACCGGAATAGACGCGTCGCGGATTTTCCTCGCCGGGTTTTCCCAGGGCGGCGCCGTGGTATTTCATACCGCATTCCTGAATTGGGAAGGCCCACTGGGCGGCGTTATTGCCCTCTCAACCTACGCACCGACATTCGGCGATGAGCTGGCGTTATCCGCCAGCCAGCAGCGCATTCCAACGCTGTGCCTGCACGGCCAGTACGATGAAGTGGTGCAGAACGCCATGGGCCGCAGCGCCTACGAGCATTTAAAGAGCCGTGGTGTCACCGTGACATGGCAGGAATACCCAATGGGACACGAAGTGTTACCGGAAGAGATCCGTGATATCGGTGCCTGGTTGACTGCTCGCCTGGGCTGAAAACCACCGTTTGTGTAGCCGTATGACAGACGCACTACGCCGCGCCCGATTCTTGCATTACACTGGCCGGCGTACATTCCTTAACCAATTAATGAGATCACCGTGCTCAAAGCACTCAAGAAGATGTTCGGCAAAAGCGAGGCTGAGCCGCTCGCGCCTGATTCCAGTGCTCCTGTCTCTATTACCGGCAGCCGCAACGACGGTGAACAACCCGGCCGGACAGCACCCGTTGCCCAGCCGAAGGTAACACCGCCTGAACAGGCAATACCGGCTGCAGCCGCGCCCGCGCCAGTGGCTCCCAAGCCTCGCCGCGAACGCGCACCAAAGCCGGTCGTCATCCCCTGGAAACTCGAAGACTTCGCCGTCGAGCCCCAGGAAGGCAAGACCCGCTTCCACGATTTCAAACTGGCCCCGGAACTGATGCACGCCATCCAGGACCTGGGGTTCCCGTACTGCACGCCGATCCAGGCGCAGGTGTTGGGCTTTACCCTGGCGGGCAAAGACGCCATCGGCCGCGCCCAGACTGGTACCGGCAAGACCGCCGCGTTCCTGATTTCGATCATCACCCAACTGCTGCAGACGCCGCCGCCGAAAGAACGCTACATGGGTGAACCGCGCGCGCTGATCATCGCCCCAACCCGGGAGCTGGTGGTACAGATCGCCAAGGACGCCGCCGACCTGACCAAGTACACCGGCCTCAACGTCATGACGTTCGTCGGTGGCATGGACTTCGACAAGCAGCTCAAGCACCTCGAAGCCCGTCACTGCGACATCCTGGTAGCGACGCCGGGCCGCCTGCTCGACTTCAACCAGCGCGGCGACGTGCACTTGGACATGGTCGAAGTGATGGTCTTGGACGAAGCCGACCGCATGCTCGACATGGGCTTTATCCCGCAAGTGCGTCAGATCATCCGCCAGACCCCGCCCAAAGCCGAGCGCCAAACCCTGCTGTTCTCCGCGACCTTCACCGAAGACGTGATGAACCTCGCCAAGCAATGGACCACTGACCCGTCCATCGTCGAGATCGAGGCGCTCAACGTCGCCAGCGAAAACGTCGAGCAGCACATCTACGCCGTGGCCGGTGCCGACAAGTACAAGCTGCTCTACAACCTGGTCAACGACAACGGTTGGGAACGCGTGATGGTATTCGCCAACCGCAAGGACGAAGTACGCCGCATCGAAGAGCGCTTGGTGCGCGATGGTGTGAACGCCGCGCAACTGTCGGGCGACGTGCCGCAGCACAAACGCATCAAGACGCTGGAAGGCTTCCGCGAAGGCAAGATCCGCGTATTGGTCGCCACCGATGTGGCGGGTCGCGGGATTCACATTGATGGCATCAGCCACGTGATCAACTTTACCCTGCCGGAAGTGCCGGACGACTACGTGCACCGCATTGGCCGTACCGGCCGTGCCGGGGCGGCGGGTGTGTCGATCAGCTTTGCGGGCGAGGATGACTCGTATCAGTTGCCGTCGATCGAGGCGCTGCTGGGGCGCAAGATCAGTTGCGAGACGCCGCCGACGCACCTGCTGCGAGCCGTTGAGCGTAAACGCCCCCAGGCTGAAACGCAGTAAAAAATGTGGGAGCGGGCTTGCCCGCTCCCACATTTTGTTCTGCGTTCGGCGTGCTATTTCCAGCGATCAGCGGCTGCATGGTCGCTACTGCGCCCTTCTACCCAGCGCGGCCCCTCACGGGTGTTTTCTTTTTTCCAGAACGGCGCCCGTGTCTTCAAGTAGTCCATCACAAACGCACAGGCATCAAACGCCGCCTGGCGATGGGCACTGGCTGCCGCAACAAACACAATCGGCTCACCCGGCTCCAGCGCGCCAATGCGGTGCAGCACTTCCAGCTTGAGCAACGGCCAGCGCTGTTCAGCTTCCAAGGCGATCTTGGCCAGGGCCTTTTCGGTCATGCCGGGGTAGTGCTCCAGGAACATGCCAGACACGTCGCGGCCGTCATTGAAGTCGCGCACGTAGCCGACAAAACTCACCACCGCGCCCACGCCGACATTGGCCGCGTGCATCGCATTCACCTCGACGCCCGGATCAAACGCCTGGGCCTGCACACGAATGCCCATGCTTAGCCTCCCGTCACGGGCGGGAAGAACGCCACTTCGTCGCCAGCTTGCAATGGCTCGTCGAGACCACACAACTCCTGGTTGCGCGCGCACATCAGGCTGGTTTCGTTGAGCACTTCGAAGCCCGGATCACCGGCCAACGCTTGGCGCACCGCATCGACGGTGGCGAAGTCGCCTTCCATTTCCAAGGAGTCCAGGCCAACCGCTTCGCTGTAACGCGCAAAAAACAGTACGTTGATGCTCATGGCTGGTCCGCCTTGAAGTGCCCACTTTTACCGCCAAGCTTTTCCAGCAGGCGAATGCTTTCGATGGTCATGCCGCGATCCACGGCCTTGCACATGTCGTAGATGGTCAATGCCGCGACGCTGGCGGCAGTCAACGCTTCCATCTCCACGCCGGTCTGGCCGGAGAGTTTGCAGCGCGCCAAGATATGCACCGAGTCTGCGCCGTCGGCGCTCAGTTCGACCTTGACGCCCGTCAACATCAACGGGTGGCACAGAGGGATCAGGTCACTGGTTTTTTTCGCGGCCTGGATTCCGGCAATGCGGGCCACGGCAAACACGTCGCCCTTGGGATGGGCGCCGTCAACAATCATTTTCAGGGTCTCGGGCAACATGCGCACGCGCGCTTCGGCCACCGCCTCACGGAACGTCACGGACTTGTCGGTGACGTCGACCATATGGGCGCGACCTTGGGAATCGAGATGAGTTAGCACGAGGCCTCCTTGAGGCAGCAAAAAAGCTACAAGCGGCAAGCGGCCAGTGAAAAGCTCACTGGACCAACCTGCAGCTTGTAGCTTAAAGCTTGCTACTCAGAGATGCGACTCTGCGTATTCAGCCAGGATCGAACGTGGAACACCCTGCAGCGCAATGTGTACGCCGTTCGGGAAGTCTTTGAAGCGCTCCGTCAGGTACGTCAGCCCGGAGCTGGTCGCGGACAGGTAAGGGGTGTCGATCTGCGCCAGGTTGCCCAGGCACACCACTTTGGAACCGGCACCGGCACGGGTGATGATGGTTTTCATCTGGTGTGGGGTCAGGTTCTGGCATTCATCGATCAAAATCAGGCTCTGCTGGAAGCTGCGACCTCGAATGTAGTTGAGGGATTTGAACTGCAACGGCACTTTGCTGAGGATGTAGTCGACGCTGCCATGGGTGTTTTCGTCATCCATGTGCAAGGCTTCGAGGTTGTCGGTGATCGCCCCTAGCCACGGTTCCATTTTTTCCGCCTCGGTGCCGGGCAGGAAACCGATTTCCTGGTCCAGGCCCTGCACGCTGCGGGTGGCGATGATGCGGCGATAGCGCTTGGTCACCATGGTCTGCTCGATGGCGGCAGCCAAGGCAAGGATGGTTTTACCGGAACCGGCAGCACCCGTCAGGTTGACCAAGTGAATGTCCGGGTCGAGCAGCGCGTACAACGCCAGGCTCTGGTAGATATCGCGCGGTTTCAGGCCCCAGGCTTCCTGGTGCAACAGGGGTTCCTGATGCAGATCGAGAATCAGCAGCTTGTCGACCTGGATTTCTTTGATCCAGCCGACAAAGCCCTGTTCGTCGATGATGAATTCATTGATGTGTACCGCCGGCAGGTTGTCGATCAGCTGTACCTGATGCCAGGTGCGGCCATGGTCCTGACGGGTTTCGACCTTGCTGACGAGGTCCCAGAAGGAGCCTGTTACCGTGTGATAGCCACGCGACAACATCGACACGTCGTCGACCAGTTGGTCGGTGCTGTAGTCCTCGGCGGCGATCCCACACGCGCGTGCCTTGAGGCGCATATTGATGTCTTTGGTCACCAGCACCACGCGCAGGTCCTTGTCGCGGGCGTGCAGGTCGATCAATTGGTTGATGATTTTGTTGTCGTTCAGATTTTCCGGCAGCAGGCTGTTGGGCTCGCTGCGCTTGCTCATCAGAATCGACAGCAAGCCCTTGGGCCCGCTTTTGCCACGCTGGATGGGTACGCCGACTTCAACATCCTCCGGCGATGCTTCGCCCAGTGTCTTGTCGATCAGGCGGATGGCCTGGCGGCATTCGGCGGCAACGCTGTGGGGCCCGCCTTTAAGTTTGTCGAGCTCCTCAAGCACGATCATCGGAATGGCGACGTGGTGTTCTTCGAAGTTAAGCAGTGCGTTCGGGTCGTGTATCAGTACGTTGGTATCAAGCACATAAAGGATTGGCTGGTCGGAAGAAGGGTTACGTCCATGATCATCCATACTCGGTCACCTTTGTGGGAGCCAGTCGACGCAATACCTGGGCGGTGCTGCGCCTCGATTCGACCACCGACTGCACCTGAGTGACGTCAAGCGCAGTGCCCACATGAGGAGTCTTGAAAGACGCCACCTGTGTTGCAGGTTTCGGCGATCTGACTTCGTAATACCGCAAAACCCATGACAGGAAAAAGCACTTTGACGCTTTTTTGAAGTTTATTTTTCAAGATGACGAATAGCACTAGCCGAGTACCAAGTACCCCGTTAAAGTCGGAAGTCGGCCTACATCGAATTACCGTACAAAATCACCCCGAAAATGCCTCACACCGAACAGGGTCGGGCTCTTCAGCGAAACGCCTCTCGGCAGTCCTGCCAACCCAGACCACTCTGCGCCGTTGCCTGTAGCAGGATGGGTAAAGCAACCCGCGCCTTGTCCTGGGTATCGTGAAACACAATCACGCCTTTGCGCCACAGCAGCATCAATGTCAGCACCCGTTGCGCCGACTCATCGGCCTTGAGCTTACCGGGCTCGTCCTGGGAATCGATGTCCCACAATGCCACCTGCAAGCCTTGGGCTTGAAAGAAACCCTGGCTGTCGGCGCGACGCTGGCCGTAGGGCGGACGGAAGAGAGGCACGTAGTTTTCCGGCATCAGGTTTTGCGCCAGTGAGGCACTGCGGGTGATGGAGCTCTGCCAATCCACCCAATGACTGTGGGAACGGTACTGCCAACCCTGGGTGCCCACGCACTGGCCCTGGTACAGCGCCTGCACATCAGCAACGGAACTGCGCTCCACCCGGGTTTGCAGGCTGCTGCCGAGGACGAAGAACGTGGCGTTCATCTTTTGCTTGCGCAGGTAGTCGGTGAGCCAGTCGGTGTTGCCGCTGACCGGGGCCGGACCGCCGTCGAAGGTCAGCAGGAACAGCCGGTCGTTGAATTCATCGCCATTACGCTCATGGTCACCAAACCGCGCGATTTCACTGCTGATCTGTGGAAACAGCGCAGCCTTGCGCAGCAGTTCATCCAAGTAGCGTTCATGGAAGGTATGACTGGGGCCGGCCCAGCTTATATAGAAGGAATCGCTGCTGACCTCGAACTTGCCGGCCTGCTCGCGCAGGTCCTCCATGTTTTCCACTAGGTAGCAAAACGAAGCATCTTCCTCGCAACTCTGCTGGGCGAAGGTGTAGTTTTCGAGCAGGCGCTGCCAGAGCTGACGACGCAGGTCATCGATGGCGGACAGATTGATGATCTTCAGGCCCAGGCGCTGTTTGAGCGCGGCTTCATCCTGATTCTCGCTGGCCAACAGGCTATGGGCGAACATCAGGATTTCCGCGCGCGAGGCGACGTCGAACAACGCCGGGCTGCCGAGTTTTTCGGGCCAGGTGCCACGGTCCAGGCTGACCACATCCACGGGCGCCGCCTGGGCATTCAGGCACAGCAGGCACGCCGACAATAAAAGCGCTATTCGCACACAGGGTCTCCCTCTCCAGAGTCGTCGGCCATCATAGCGGATCGCGCCTATCGCCATCATAGGTGGAGTCAAAACGCTCAAGCCCCTAGAATCCCTCCCACGATTCCAGGAGCCAACTTCATGCTGATGGTGATTTCCCCCGCCAAGACCCTCGATTTCGAGACCGCGCCCGTGACCCAGCGCTTCACCCAGCCGCAGTACCTGGACCACTCCCAGGCACTGATCGAGCAATTGCGCACCCTCAGCCCGGCGCAAATCAGCGAATTGATGCACGTATCCGACAAGATCGGTGGCCTCAACGCCGCCCGCTTCGGCAGCTGGACCCCAGCGTTCACCCACGCCAACGCCAAACAGGCACTGCTGGCGTTCAAGGGTGATGTCTACACCGGCCTGAATGCCGACACCTTCAGCGATGCCGATTTCACCTACGCCCAGGACCATCTGCGCATGCTCTCGGGCCTCTATGGCCTGTTGCGCCCGCTGGACCTGATGATGCCGTACCGCCTGGAAATGGGCACCAAACTGCCCAACGCCCGTGGCAAGGACCTGTACGCCTTCTGGGGCACGCGCATCAGCGAATGGCTCAATCAAGCGCTGGCCGAACAAGGTGATGACGTGCTGCTCAACCTGGCCTCGAACGAGTACTTCTCGGCGGTCAAGCGCACGGCCCTGAACGCGCGGATCATCAACACCGAGTTCAAGGACCTGAAGAACGGCCAGTACAAGATCATCAGCTTCTACGCCAAGAAGGCACGGGGCATGATGAGCCGCTTTGTGATCGAAGAACGCATCAACGACCCGGAAAAGCTCAAAGCGTTTGATGTGCAGGGGTATCGCTTCAATGCAGAGCAGTCGAAGCCGGATAACCTGGTATTTTTGCGCGATCACGCACCGCAATAAGGCCTTCACGGGCACAGATGTTCAAATGTGGGAGCTGCGGTGTGACAAGTCGAATTGTCGCGCCGCAGTTCCCACATTTCTGTCCGCGCTTCAACGCCGGATCGTCATACTTTTGGCGTCAAAAAACATCTTGAAGTATGTCTAACAATTCTTTCACTCGACATCCGTCATTTTTTTTCGTAGTGGCACCACTTTTTTAATAACGTGATGGCACAAAACTATCTCTGCGCGCCAACTCCCCACAACTACTGCCCCAAATAGCAAGTGCTATCAATATAGCACTAGTGCCATCTTGCCTAATATTTCAAGAAATTTCGGGAAACAGGATGAGCGGCCCGGAACTTCGTCAATACGCACGGCTCATACCACCGGTAACGAAATTCTCTGTTTCTGTAGGAGATGACTTACATGGCGACCAATGGAGAGTATCGAAGTTGTCACATTAAACTTTGACTGAGTGGTCACTCTATAGATGCTTAGTTAGGAGCGGCGACAAGGATGATTTGCCACGAACTATGAGGCCAAGGCTGTGCTTACCCTAATGGGTCAGTGACACAATCCAAGACATTGATATTTAAGGCTAAAAAAGCCCATATCAAAATCTTGTGGCACTGGCGCCACGCCCTTCTCCCAGGAAGGCTGGCTGCATTTCAGGGCAGGCCCCAACAATAAGGCCACGTTGCGCACAACTTGAGTGCAATAGTTAGTCACTCACTATTTAACATGCCTGTACGCGATAAGTCGGCGTCTATTCGCCTAACTTTCGCGGCATCAGTGACGCTTGCAAACATGAACTCCGGCCAATTATTGGCATGATTAACACCGTCTTCAATGACACATGAGGTAAATGCGATGCGCATCAGCATATTTGGTTTGGGTTACGTTGGCGCAGTCTGTGCCGGTTGCCTGTCTGCACGTGGCCACGAAGTGGTCGGCGTAGATATCTCCAAGGATAAGATCGACCTGATCAACGCTGGCAAATCGCCGATTGTTGAGCCAGGCCTGGGCGAACTGTTGAGCCAGGGTATTGAAACCGGCCGGCTGCGCGGCACGACCAACTTCGCCGAAGCCATCCGCGATACCGACCTGTCGATGATTTGCGTCGGCACGCCGAGCAAGAAGAACGGCGACCTGGAACTCGACTACATCGAAGCGGTATGCCGCGAGATCGGCCTGGTCCTACGTGACAAAGCCACCCGCCACACTGTGGTCGTGCGTAGCACCGTCTTGCCAGGCACCGTAGCCAACGTGGTGATCCCGATCCTCGAAGACTGCTCTGGCAAAAAAGCCGGTGTGGACTTCGGCGTTGCGGTCAACCCGGAATTCCTGCGTGAATCCACCGCCATCGCTGACTACGACCTGCCACCGATGACCGTGATCGGCGAATTCGACAAAGCCTCCGGCGATGTCCTGCAGTCGCTGTACGAAGAACTCGACGCGCCGATCATCCGCAAGGACATCGCCGTTGCCGAGATGATCAAGTACACCTGCAACGTGTGGCACGCCGCCAAAGTGACCTTCGCCAATGAGATCGGCAACATCGCCAAGGCTGTCGGCGTCGACGGTCGCGAAGTGATGGAAGTGGTGTGCCAGGACAAGACCCTCAACCTGTCCCAGTACTACATGCGCCCAGGCTTCGCCTTCGGCGGCTCGTGCCTGCCAAAAGACGTGCGCGCCCTCACCTACCGCGCCAGCACCCTGGACGTGGAAGCGCCGCTGCTCAACTCGCTGATGCGCAGCAACGAGTCTCAGGTGCAGAACGCCTTCGACATCGTTTCCAGCCACGACAAACGCAAAGTCGCGCTGCTGGGCCTGAGCTTCAAGGCCGGCACCGATGACCTGCGCGAGAGCCCGCTGGTAGAGCTGGCCGAAATGCTGATCGGCAAGGGTTATGACCTGAGTATCTACGACAGCAACGTCGAGTACGCCCGTGTCCACGGCGCGAACAAAGACTACATCGAAGGCAAGATCCCGCACGTGTCGTCCCTGCTCAACTCGGACTTCGACGACGTGATCAACAACTCCGACGTGATCATCCTGGGCAACCGCGATGAGAAGTTCCGTGCCCTGGCGCAGAACGCCCCGCACGGCAAGCAAGTGGTTGACCTGGTGGGCTTCATGTCCAAAGCCACCAGCGTAACCGGCCGTACCGAAGGCATTTGCTGGTAACAGCAACGGCAAGTTCCGGGCTGCAAGCGTACCAATCCCCAGCGCTTGCAGCCTGGAGCCTTCTTCACCTTCGGATGACGCTCATGTCCAAGTTAAAACACGTACTGCTCCAATCCGCCGGCTGGCTGTTCTTCCTGAGCCTGCTGCTGGGACTCGCCCTGCTGCTGCCGGCGAGTACGTTCGACTCTGAGTCGAAGAATTTTATTTTCCTGATTGGCGCCGTTGGTATCTGGCGCTACTCGATGGGTGCTACGCATTTCTTTCGCGGCATGCTGTTCCTGTACGTGGTCTACCCGCACCTGCGCCGTAAAGTGCGCAAGCTGGGCAAGGCCGCAGACCCCTCCCATGTGTTCTTGATGGTCACCAGCTTCCGTATCGATGCGCTGACCACTGCCCAGGTCTACAGCTCGGTGATTCGCGAAGCCATCGAATGCGGCTTCCCTACGACCGTGGTCTGCTCACTGGTGGAAATGTCCGACGAGTTGCTGGTGAAGAGTTTGTGGGAACGCATGAACCCACCGGAGCACGTCAAGCTCGACTTCGTGCGGATCGCCGGTACCGGCAAACGCGACGGCCTGGCCTTTGGTTTCCGCGCCATCTCCCGCCACCTGCCGGATGACCGTGCAGTGGTTGCGGTGATCGATGGCGACACCGTGCTCGCCGAAGGCGTCGTGCGCAAGACCGTGCCGTGGTTCCAGCTGTTCGGCAATGTCGGCGGCCTGACCACCAACGAGTTCTGCGAAGTGCGCGGCGGCTACATCATGAGCGAGTGGCACAAACTGCGCTTCGCCCAACGCCACATCAACATGTGTTCCATGGCCCTGTCCAAGCGCGTACTGACCATGACCGGTCGTATGTCGGTGTTCCGTGCCAGCGTAGTGACCGACCCGGGCTTTATCGCCGATGTGGAAAGCGACTCGCTGCAACACTGGCGCCTGGGCCGCTTCAAGTTCCTGACCGGCGACGACAAGTCCAGCTGGTTCAGCCTGATGCGCCTGGGTTACGACACGTTCTACGTGCCGGACGCCGCGATCAATACCGTGGAACACCCGCCGGAAAAAAGCTTCATCAAGGCCAGCCGCAAGCTGATGTTCCGCTGGTACGGCAACAACCTGCGCCAGAACTCCCGTGCCCTGGGCCTGGGTGTTCGTCGGCTGGGCTTGTTCACCAGCGTGGTGCTGTTCGACCAGCGCGTGTCGATGTGGACGTCCCTGCTCGGCCTGACCGTGGCGATCATCGCCACCTTCAAATACGGCGGCGCGTTCATCCTTGCGTACCTGCTGTGGATCGGCATCACCCGCCTGATCCTGACCCTGCTGCTGTCGTGCTCCGGCCACAAGATCGGCCCGGCCTACCCGGTGATTCTCTATTACAACCAGATCATGGGCGCACTGGTGAAGATCTACGTGTTCTTCCGCCTTGATCAACAGTCCTGGACCCGCCAGGACACCAAACTGACCCGCGATTTGGCCAGCTTTCAACGTTGGTTCAACACCTGGTCGTCTCGGACCATGACCTTCTCCGCCGGCAGCATATTCGTTGCCGTGTTGCTGATGATGGTCTGACCCTGCCAAGCCTGAATTAACTCTAGGAAATGCCCTGATGAACAGTCCAGTAAACGCCAACGTAGTCCACGAATCCGAAGCCCAGCGCCAGCACGCCCGTGTCAAAATCCCGGCCAAGCTGCGCTTTTTCAACACCGACCGCACGCCGACCGAAGCACGCGTGCACGACCTGTCCGCCGGCGGCCTCTCGTTCACAGCGACGCAGCCGCTGACCATCGGTGAAGTGCACAAGGGGCGCCTGCAATTCGTCATCGACAACCTCGGCCTGGCCATGGACGTGGAGCTGCAGATTCGCTCCTACGACCGCCAGACCGGCCGCACCGGTTGCCAGTTCCAGAACCTCGATGCCCAGGATATTTCCACCCTGCGCCACCTGATCACCTCGCACTTGTCCGGTGACATCGTGACCATGGGCGACGTGCTCGCGACCCTGCAGCGTGACAACTTCACCAAGGCGCGCAAGGTCAAGGACAGTGGCAGCAACATGAGCGCCTTCGGTCGCTTGCGCGCCGTGACTTTCAGCCTGGCAATCTTCCTGGTGGGTCTGGCCGCGTTCGGCTTTGTGTTCAAGTCGGTCTACGGCATGTACTTCGTCAGCCACGCCCAGGCCGGCATTGTCAGCGTGCCTGGCATGAACGTAACCATGCCACGCGACGGCACCGTGCAAAGCCTGCTCAAGGGTGATGCGATCGCGGTTAAAGGCGCACCACTGGCCACCTTCAGCACCAGCATGCTGGATGTGCTCAAGGGCCATCTGGATGAAGACCAACTGCAACCGGCCAAGGTTGAGGAGCTGTTCGGCAAGCAAATGACCGGCACCCTGACTTCGCCATGCGACTGCATCGTTGCCCAGCAAATGGTCGCCGACGGTCAGTACGCCAGCAAAGGCGATGTGATCTTCCAACTGGTACCGCGCGGCGCCCAAGCCAACGTTGAAGCGCGCTTCACCTATCGCCAGTTTGGTGACGTTCGCCCAGGTACACCGGTGAGCTTCCAGGTGGCCGACGAAGAACAACTGCGCACGGGCACCATCGTCAGCAGCACCAGCCTGAACAGTGCCGACCTGTCCTCGGACATCCGCGTGCAGATCAAGCCTGACGCGCCGCTGGACAGCACTTACGCCGGCCGCCCGGTCGAAGTGACCAGCGACCGTGGCCCATCGCTGAACTGGCTGATCGATAAAGCCATGGCTCACGGTCTGTAAGCGAGGACATGCCTGTGAACCCAATTTCAAGAACAGCACAGCCCCCTGTGGGAGCCAGGCTTGCCCGCGATGGCATCGACTCGGTACACCTGCAACACCGAGGTGCCCGCATCGCAGGCAAGCCAGCTCCCACACAGAGCAGATCTCATTCGGCCGCCGTGTATTGCGCTCTGGCTCTGGCCGTCAGCCTCGCCGGTTGCGCCGGCCTGCCCGACCAACGCCTGGCCAATGAAGCGCTCAAGCGTGGCGACACCGTCACCGCGCAGCAGAATTACCAGCAACTGGCAGACCTGGGTTACAGCGAGGCCCAAGTGGGCCTGGCCGATATCCAGGTAGGCACCCGCGATCCGGCGCAAATCAAACAGGCTGAAGCCACTTACCGTGCGGCGGCGGGCACCTCGTCCCGTGCCCAGGCTCGTCTCGGTCGCCTGCTGGTGGCCAAGCCCGGCTCCACCGAAGCCGAGCACCATGAAGCCGAAGGCCTGCTGAAAAAAGCCTTCGCCAATGGCGAAGGCAACACGTTAATTCCGCTGGCGATGCTGTACCTGCAATACCCGCACAGCTTTGCGAACGTGAACGCCCAGCAGCAGATCAGCAAGTGGCAAGCAGCGGGTTATCCGGAAGCCGGCTTGGCCCAGGTGCTGCTGTATCGCACCCAGGACACCTACGACCAGCATCTGGATGATGTGGAGCGCATTTGTAAAGCCGCGCTCAACACCACAGACATCTGCTACGTCGAGCTGGCCACGGTTTACCAGAAAAAAGCCGAGCCCGAAAAACAGGCCGAGCTGCTCAAACAAATGGAAGCAGGCTACAGCCATGGCACCGTCACCGCACAACGCGTCGACAGTGTTGCTCGCGTATTGGGTGATGCTTCGCTGGGCAAGACCGACGAGAAAACTGCCCAGGCGCTGCTGGAAAAAATCGCGCCTGGCTACCCGGCTTCCTGGGTCAGCCTGGCGCAACTGCTCTACGACTTCCCGGAACTCGGCGACGTCGACCAGATGATGAAGTACCTGGACAACGGCCGCGCCGCCGATCAGCCGCGCGCCGAGCTGTTGCTGGGCAAGCTCTACTACGAAGGCAAGTGGGTGCCGGCAGACGCCAAGGCGGCCGAAGCACACTTTCAGAACGCCTTAGGCCGCGAAGTGGCTGCCGATTACTACCTCGGCCAGATCTACCGCCGTGGCTACCTGGGCAAGGTCTACTCGCAAAAAGCGCTGGACCACTTGCTGACGGCAGCGCGCAACGGCCAGAAGAGTGCCGACTACGCCATCGCCCAATTGTTTTCTCAAGGCAAGGGCACCAAGCCCGACCCACTGAATGCCTATGTCTTCAGCCAATTGGCTAAAGCCCAGGGCACGCCAGAGGCCAATGACTTGGCCACGCAGCTGGAAGCGCCGCTGACGCCTGAGCAACGCGCTCAAGGCCAACGCCTGGTGCAACAGGAACTGGCCGCACGCGGCACCCTGGCCCAGAGCACGCTGCAACTGCACGCCCTGCAAGAAGAAGACGGCGAGGAATCCCTATGAAGCTCAACCCATTCGTCAAAGCCGGCATCGGCCTGACCTTCGCCCTGCTGTGGTCGTGCCCGACCCTGGCCGCGCTGACCGAAGCCAAGAACTTCGGCCTGGAAGTCAAAGCCACCGCGCAGTCCGAAGATGACCGCGATCTCGGCACCCAGAAAGGCGGCGACGTCAACGGCGTCGGCCTCGACCTGCGTCCTTGGATCTACGGCGAAAGCGGTGCGTGGAGCGCCTACGCCATGGGCCAGGCGGTGGTGTCCAGCGACATCATCGAGACTGATACGCTGCAACAGTCGGCCGATGACCAGAACCAGCAAACCACCAACAACGACCGTAAGGCCAAGAAAAACTACCTGGCCATGCGCGAGTTCTGGGTCGGCTACAGCGGCTTCACGCCTTACCCCGGCGAGATCCTCAAGCTGGGTCGTCAACGCCTGCGCAATGACGACGGCCAATGGCGTGACACCAACATCGAAGCGCTGAACTGGACCTTCGACACCACCCTGCTCAAGGCCAATGTCGGCGTTGCCGAACGCTTCAGCGAATACCGCACCGACCTCAAGGAACTGTCGCCGAAGGACAAGGACCGTCAGCACTTGTACGCCGACGCGTCCTACCAGTGGACGCCGGGCCAATGGATCGGCCTGCGCGGCCACCACACCCATGACAACGGTAAGCTCGATTACCCGGAACCGGGCCAACCGACCGACTCGCTGGACAAGCGCGAGAACGGCGACCTGACCTGGCTCGGCATCGAAGCCAACAGCGACGCGTACAACTGGCGCAACACCAACACCGTCAACTATTGGGCGAGCATCACCGGCATGCAGGGCGACCGTGACACGGTCAACGCGTTGAAGGCCGACGGCACCCGTCCCGACCAGGCCAAGCGCAGCGACGACGTGAATGGTTGGGCCACCGACTTGGGTATTCGCCTGCGCCTCGACCCGCAGTGGCAAGTGGGTGCGGCCTACGCCCGCGCCAGCGCCGAATACGAACAGAACGGTCTGCAAAGCAACCGTTCGAACTGGACCGGCACCCAGTCCCGCGTGCACCGCTTCGGCGAAGCCTTCCGTGGCGAAATGAACAACATGCAGTCCATGAGTCTCTTCGGTTCCTGGCAGTTGCGCGAGGACTACGACGCCAGTTTGGTGTACCACAAATTCTGGCGTGTCGACGGCAACAAGCCGGTGGGCAGCAACGGCATCGATGCCGTACAGAACAACACCGACGATGTGACCGGCGCGATCCTGTCCAGCACTTCCCTGCCGCTTGAAGACGGCAAGAAAGACCTGGGCCAAGAGATGGATCTGGTCGTTACCAAGTACTTCAAGACCGGCTTGCTGCCGGCCGCGCTCAGCCAGTCGATTGATGAGCCGTCTGCGCTGGTGCGTTTGCGTGCCGGTGTGTTCAAGCCGGGTGACGCCTATGGCAGCCAGGTTGACTCGTACATGCATCGCGCCTTTGTCGACGTGATTTGGAAGTTCTGATGGGAGCCTGCGCAATGATTCCTAAACGCTTGCTGGTGACCGCGATACTGATGGCCAGCGCCACAGCTTTCGCCGATACCGCGCAGCAGGTCAAGGCGCCGACCATCGCCAAAGAACTGCAACAGGCCAAGACCTACACTATTTCCAGCCCGCCGACCGCGCCGCTGGAAATGGCCAAGCCGGCCCTGCCGGACCTGTCGGGCTACACCGCTGCTGCGATGCAAAAGAAGATCGTGCGGGGCAAAGCGGGCAAGATCAGCATCCGTCGCATGATGCAGGAAGACGCCCTCAAGGACTTCATTGGCGGTGACAACAAGATGGCCGAATGGGTGGTGCGCCAGCACGGCATTCCCCAGGCGATCTTTGTCGATGACGGCTACATGAACCTCAAGGACCTGCTGGGCAAGGTGCCCAAGCAGTACCTGAGCGAAACTTCGCCGGGCGTGTTCCTGGCCAAGTTGCCGATCGTGGTCGGGCGCAAAGGCATCCTGGAAATCGACAAGAAAACCCAGGAATTGCGTTTGTCCCAGGAAGCCGGTTCGTTCCTGATCAACGATGGCCAGCTGTTTGTGAGTGACACTAAAGTCACCGGCTGGAGCGAAAAAGCAAACGGCCCGGCGCTGTTCAAGTCGGCCAAGGAATTTCGCCCGTTCCTGCTGGCTTGGGGCGGCACCGAGACGTACATCTCCAATACCAAGATGGCCAGCTTCGGCTACGCCAACAGTAAGTCGTACGGGGTGAGTATTTCCCAGTACACGCCGAACATGGCCAAGGTGCTCAAGCGTCCTGAGCCGACCGGTTGGATCATTGATTCCGAGTTCTCGGACATGTGGTACGGCTTCTACTGCTACGAGACCACGGGCTTCGTGATCAAGGGCAATACCTACAAAGACAACATCGTCTACGGCATTGACCCCCACGACCGTTCCCATGGCCTGATCATCGCGGACAACACCGTCTACGGCACCAAGAAGAAGCACGGCATCATCATTTCCCGTGAAGTGAACGACAGCTTCATCTTCAACAACCGCAGCTACGACAACAAACTTTCAGGCTTGGTGATCGACCGTAACAGCGTGAACAACCTGATCGCCGACAACGAGATCTACCGTAACCACACCGACGGCATCACCCTCTATGAGAGCGGCGACAACCTGTTGTGGGGCAACAAAGTGATTGCCAACCGTCGCCACGGTATCCGCGTGCGTAACAGCGTGAACATCAAGCTGTACGAAAACACTGCCATGGCCAACGGCCTGACCGGCGTCTACGGCCACATCAAGGATTTGACCGACACCGACCGCGACATCGCCCTCGACCCGTTCGACGCCAAGGTCTCGCTGATCGTGGTCGGCGGTGAACTGGCGGGTAACGGCAGCGGGCCGCTGTCCATCGACTCGCCGTTGAGCATCGAGCTGTACCGCGTGTCGATGCTGGCGCCGACCAAATCCAGCGGCATCAGCTTCTCCGGCGTGCTTGGCGATCGCCAGGAAGAGATTCTCGACCTGCTGGTTCGCCAGCAGAAAGCCGTGCTGATCGACCCTGTCGAACGCCAGACCGAAATGCAGGACTGAGGATGACCCTTATGCACCCACACATGATCAAACTGCTGAGCCTCTCGGGTCTGACCCTCGGCCTGCTCGCGGCCAGCCAGGGCGTGCGCGCCGACGAAATCAAGGCGCCGACCTTCACCGCCGAGCCGTGCTGCAGCCTGTGCCCGGCCGCCCATGACGCGCGCAACTACACCACACGTTATCAGCAGAACTTCACCACCCTGGTACAAGCCCAGGGCGACTGGCTGTTCCGTACTCAGGAAGACCTGCGTACCGAGTTCGACACTACCCCGTCTGGCTACAAGCGCATGCAACAACTGCATGACGCGTTCAAGTCCAAGGGTGTGGAACTGGTGGTGGTCTACCAGCCGACCCGTGGCCTGGTGAACCGCAACAAGCTCAACCCCGAGGAAAAAGCCAAGTTCGATTTCGACAAGGCATTGACCAACTACAAGACCATGCTTGGCCGTTTCGCCAAGATGGGCTACGTAGTGCCGGACCTGTCGCCGTTGACCAACGAGCAACTGCCGGATGAGCTGCCGGCCCACGATTTCTACTTCCGTGGCGACCAGCACTGGACCCCGTACGGCGCCCAGCGCACCGCGAAAATCGTCGGCGCCAAAGTGCGTGCCATGCCTGAATTCGCCGATATTCCCAAGCGCGAATTCGAAACCAAGCGCTCCGGGCGCATGGGCAAGACCGGCACCCTGCATAACATGGCCGGGCAACTGTGCGGCACCAGCTACGCGATCCAGTACATGGACCAGTTCACCACCGA
This sequence comes from Pseudomonas sp. RA_15y_Pfl1_P11, assembly GCF_963970975.1. NCBI lineage: Bacteria > Pseudomonadati > Pseudomonadota > Gammaproteobacteria > Pseudomonadales > Pseudomonadaceae > Pseudomonas > Pseudomonas sp. RA_15y_Pfl1_P11. The sequence continues at coordinate 206,587 of NZ_CAXAOY010000003.1, read as the reverse complement.
GCCGAAGGGCGAAGCCGGTGACGGCGACCTGTTCGGCGATTCGAGCAACCCGCAGATCACCCTGGTGGGCACCAGTCACAGCGGCAAGAACTACAACTTCGCCGGCTTCCTGCAACAGGAAATCGGCGCTGATATCCTCAACGTCGCCTTCCCCGGTGGTGGTCTTGAAGGCTCGATGCTCCAGTACCTGGGCAGCGACGAATTCCAGAAGTCGCCGCCAAAGATTCTGATCTGGGAGTTCTCGCCGCTGTATCGCCTCGACCAGGAGACCATCTATCGCCAGATGATGTCCCTGCTCGATAACGGCTGCGAAGGCAAGACCGCGCAGATGGCCGCGAGCACCACCTTGAAACCCGGCAAGAACGAATTGCTGGTGAACAGTTCGAACAAAGACCTGCGCAACGCCAACCATCAGGTTGATATCCGCTTTGCCGACCCGTCGGTGAAAACCTTGCAAGCCACCCTCTGGTACATGAACGGTCGCCACGAGGACATCAAGATCGAGAAACCCGAAACATCCGATACAGACGGGCGTTTCGCCTTTGAACTGCGCACCGATGAAGACTGGGCCTCTCAGAACTTGCTGGCCGTGGAAGTGCAGGGCCCCGAAGCAGGCGCTGCCGCGCAGAAAGTCGAAGCGAAAATTTGCACACGCAACGTATTCCCAAGCGGCGGTCAAAAAACCGCATCAACGCATTGAAATAAGCGTGCAATGAGGTTACCTATGCAGAAGTTATTGATCCCTACGTTACTGGGCCTGGCGATGTTCGCAGGCTCCGTCAACGCCGCGGCACCGCTGCGTCCACCACAAGGCTATTTCGCACCGATTGAAGCGTTCAAGACTGGCGATTTCAAGAAAAACTGCGACACCATGCCGACGCCGTACACCGGGCCGTTGCAGTTTCGCAGCAAGTACGAAGGCTCCGACAAGGCGCGTTCCACGCTGAATGTGCAATCCGAAAAAGCCTTCCGCGACAGCACTGCCGACATCACCAAGCTGGAAAAAGACACCAGCAAACGCGTGATGCAGTTCATGCGCGACGGTCGCCCCGAGCAACTCGAATGCACCCTGAACTGGCTGGTATCGTGGGCCAAGGCCGATGCATTGATGTCCAAGGACTTCAACCACACCGGCAAATCCATGCGCAAGTGGGCGCTGGGCAGCATGGCCTCGGCCTATGTGCGCCTGAAGTTCTCCAACTCGCACCCGCTGGCTAACCACCAGCAGGAATCGCAACTGATCGAAGCCTGGTTCAACAAACTGGCCGATCAGGTAGTCAGCGACTGGGACAACCTGCCCCTGGAAAAAACCAACAACCACTCCTACTGGGCCGCCTGGTCGGTGATGGCAACGTCCGTCGCCACCAACCGCCGCGACCTGTTTGATTGGGCGGTCAAGGAATACAAGGTCGGCGTCAACCAGGTCGATGACCAAGGCTTCTTGCCGAACGAATTGAAACGCCAGCAACGCGCCTTGTCGTACCACAACTACGCCCTGCCGCCGCTGTCAATGATCGCCAGTTTTGCCCTGGTCAACGGTGTTGATCTGCGCCAGGAAAACAACAGCGCGCTCAAGCGCCTGGGCGACAAAGTGCTGGCTGGGGTGAAAGACCCGGAAATCTTCGAGCAGAAAAATGGCAAAGAGCAAGACATGAAGGACCTCAGGGAAGACATGAAATACGCATGGCTTGAGCCGTTCTGCACCCTCTACACCTGTGCGCCGGATGTGATCGAGCGCAAACACGGGATGCAGCCGTTCAAGACGTTCCGCCTCGGGGGCGACCTGACCAAGGTGTACGACCCGGCGCATGAGAAAGGCGACAAAGGTTCCTGACCGGACTCGGTCCCCTGTGGGAGCGGGCTTGCCCGCGATAGCTATATGACATGCAACATTGATGTCGTCTGACACACCGCTATCGCAGGCAAGCCAGCTCCCACACTGAGCCGGTTTCGACAGTGAAATTGTTGTACCGCCCTCCCCCGAATTTCGTGGGGGGGTTTGGGGGGGCTCTGGCCCTTGACTGTCTGTTAAACATGGAGAGATCGGGATGGTTTTCTCGTCCAATGTGTTCCTGTTTCTGTTCTTGCCGATCTTTCTCGGTTTGTATTACTTGAGCGGGCAACGCTATCGCAACCTGCTGCTGCTACTGGCCAGCTACGTGTTCTACGCCTGGTGGCGAGTGGACTTCCTGGCGCTGTTCGCCGCGGTGACGCTGTGGAACTACTGGATCGGCCTCAAGGTCGGTGCGGCAGGCGTGCGCACCAAGCCGGCCCAGCGCTGGCTGCTGCTGGGCGTGGTGGTCGACCTGTGCATCCTCGGCTACTTCAAGTACGCCAACTTCGGCGTCGACAGCATCAATGTGATGATGAAGTCGGCGGGCCTGGAGCCGTTTATCCTGACCCACGTGTTGTTGCCGATCGGTATCTCGTTCTACATCTTCGAGTCCATCAGCTACATCATCGACGTGTATCGCGGCGACACCCCGGCCACGCGCAACCTCATCGACTTTGCAGCGTTCGTGGCAATCTTCCCGCACTTGATTGCCGGCCCTGTGTTGCGCTTTCGCGACCTGGCCGACCAGTTCAACAACCGCACCCACACCCTCGACAAGTTCTCCGAGGGCTGCACGCGGTTCATGCAGGGTTTCATCAAGAAGGTCTTCATCGCCGACACCCTGGCGGTGGTGGCCGACCATTGCTTCGCCCTGCAAAACCCGACAACGGGTGATGCCTGGCTCGGCGCGCTGGCCTACACCGCACAACTGTACTTCGACTTCTCCGGCTACAGCGACATGGCGATTGGTTTGGGCTTGATGATGGGTTTCCGCTTCATGGAAAATTTCAAGCAGCCGTACATCAGCCAGTCGATCACCGAGTTCTGGCGTCGCTGGCACATCAGCCTCTCCACCTGGCTGCGTGACTACCTGTACATCACCCTGGGCGGCAACCGTAAAGGCACGCTGACCACCTACCGCAACCTGTTCCTGACCATGTTGCTCGGTGGCCTGTGGCACGGTGCGAACATCACCTACATCGTGTGGGGCGCCTGGCACGGCATGTGGCTGGCGATTGAAAAAGCCATCGGCCTCAACACCTCGCCGCGCAGCTTCAACCCCGTGCGGTGGGCCTTTACCTTCCTGCTGGTGGTAATGGGCTGGGTGATCTTCCGCGCCGAGAACCTGCACGTCGCCGGCCGCATGTACGGTGCGATGTTCAGCTTTGGCGAGTGGTCGCTGTCGGAACTCAACCGCGCCAACCTCACCGGCCTGCAAGTGGCAACGCTGGTGGTGGCCTATGCAACCCTGGCGTTTTTTGGCCTGCGCGACTTCTACACCAATCGCCTTGCCGAGAAGACCAAGCCAGCCGACCCGAGCCTGATCAAGGCCGTACCGGGCGACAACCCTGGCAGCATCCACGAGCCCGGTTTCACCGTGGGCCAAGATGCCGCCGTGCAACCGGCCTACTGGACCGCTGACTGGCCACGCTACGCCATGCGCGCTGCGGTGCTGCTGTTGTTCGTGGCGTCGATTCTCAAATTGTCGGCGCAGAGTTTCTCGCCGTTCCTTTACTTCCAATTCTGAGGGAGCCGACCATGACCCGTTCATTACGCGTCCTCTATATCGGCCTGTTCCTGGTGCTGCTGCTGACCCTGGGTGCCTGGTCGCTGCGCAGTTTTTTCGGATTCAGCACCAATGCCGACGCGACCGTGCTCAACGGCCGTTGGACCAAGGCTGTCGAGACGCACTACGACGAAGAGTTCCCGATCAAACGCCTGGGCACCAACCTGTGGGCAGCGCTGGACTATAAGCTGTTCAATGAAGGTCGCCCTGGCGTAGTACTGGGTCGCGATCACTGGTTGTACAGCGACGAGGAGTTCAACCCCATCGTCAACGAAGACCAGAACCTTGAAGGCAACTACGCGCTGGTCGAAGGCGTACGCCAGAAGCTTAAGGCGCAGGGCATTCAACTGGTGATGGCGATCGTGCCGGCCAAGGTGCGCCTGTACCCGGAACACCTGGGTGAAGTGAAACCGGCCAGCATCCACGCCAACCTGTACCAGGACTTCCACGCCCGTGTCGCCGCCGACAAGATCATCGCCCCCGACCTGCTTGGCCCACTGCAACAGGCCAAGCTCGCTGGCAAGCAGGTGTTCCTGCGCACCGACACTCACTGGACGCCGGACGGTGCTGAAATTGCCGCCAAGCAGTTGGCCAAGACGATTACCGAAAAGACCCCGCTGAGCGGCGAGCCTCAACGCTTTGTCACCGAAGCCGAGAAAACCGAGCCGCACAAAGGCGACCTGCGCCTGTTCCTGCCCCTGGACCCGCTGTTCGAAAACCTGATGCCACCTAAAGAGCCGCTGGAAAAACGCGTCACGCACCTGGCCGAAACCAAAGGTGACGACGCGCTGTTCAGCGACAGCGAAACCCCGGTGGCACTGGTGGGCACCAGCTACAGCGCCAACCCCAACTGGAACTTCGTCGGCGCCCTCAAGCAAGCCCTGGGCAGCGACGTAGTCAGCTACGCCGAAGACGGCCATGGCCCGATCCTGCCGATGCTCAGCTACCTCAAAAGCGATGACTTCAAGAACAGCCCGCCACAGGTGCTGATCTGGGAGTTTCCTGAACGTTATCTGCCCGTGAACAACGAAATCGGCGATGCCGACCCCAAGTGGGTTGCGCAACTTAAACAAGCCGGTACGCGCCGACAAGACATGGCACAGAACACCCCAGTTAAACATCAAAAATCCGAGACGCCCGACCGGGCGCACAACTGAAAGAGAGGTAACTCACATGACTTTCACTACAACTCCTCGTCGTCTCGCCAAAACCTTGGCCCTCGCCGCTGGCATGAGCATCGCTTCGATGTCGGCCTTCGCCGGTGATGCCGCCTTGTACGGCCCCGTCGCACCGAAAGGTTCAAGCTTCGTGCGCGTCTACAACGCCTCCAATCAAGAAGTCAGCGCCACCGTTGGCAGCACCAACCTGAGCGACGTCGCGCCGCTGGCGAGCAGCGATTTCAGCTTCATGCCGGGCGGTGACTACAGCGCCAAGGTGGGCAGCCAGACCGTACCGGTCAAACTCGCCGCCGACCACTACTACACCCTGGTCAACAACGGCAGCGGCCAGCCACAGCTGATCGAAGAACCACCGTTCAAGAATAAGCAGAAGTCCCTGGTGCGCGTGCAGAACCTCAGCGACAAGGCCCTGGCCCTGAAAACCGCTGACGGCAAGACCGACGTGGTCAAGACCGTGGCTGCCAAAGGCCGCGGCGAGCGCGAAATCAACCCGGTGAAAGTGAGCCTGGCCTTGTATGACGGCGACAAGAAAGTCAGCGACCTGAAGCCAGTTGCGCTGGAGCGCGGTGAAGCCGCCGTGCTGTACGTTACGGGTTCCGGTTCGAGCCTGTCGCCAGTCTGGGTGAAACGCCCAGTGTCGACCCGCTGATCAATTTTTCGACCAGACTCCGTTCCCCTGTGGGAGCTGGCTCCCACAGGGACCGAGGAGTCTGGTCGGACCGAGACAAAAACAAGAGTGAAACGACAAACCTTCGTAGCTCTGACCCAAATTGATTCAAGGAGAAACACATGATCCCAGTAATCCTTTCCGGTGGTAGCGGCTCACGTCTTTGGCCGCTTTCCCGTAAACAGTTCCCTAAACAATTCCTGGCCCTGACCGGCGAACACACGCTGTTCCAGCAAACCCTGGAACGCCTGGTGTTTGAAGGCATGGACGCCCCGATCGTGGTCTGCAACAAGGACCACCGCTTTATCGTCAACGAACAACTGGCGACCCGTAAGCTGGAATGCCAGCGCATCCTGATGGAACCGTTCGGTCGCAACACTGCGCCGGCCGTGGCTCTCACCGCGATGATGCTGGTCAACGAAGGCCGCGACGAGCTGATGCTGGTGCTGCCGGCCGACCACGTGATCGACGACCAGAAAGCCCTGCAACGTGCGCTGGCCCTGGCCACCGTAGCCGCCGAGCGTGGTGAGATGGTGTTGTTCGGCGTGCCGGCGACACGTCCGGAAACCGGTTATGGCTACATCAAGTCCACCGCCGATTCGCTGCTGCCCGAAGGCGTGAGCCGCGTGCAACAGTTCGTGGAAAAACCCGATGAAAAACGTGCAGTCGAGTTCGTCAAAAGCGGCGGTTACTTCTGGAACAGCGGCATGTTCCTGTTCCGCGCCAGCCGCTTCCTCGAAGAGCTGAAAAAGCACGATCCGGACATCTACGACACCTGCGTGCTGACCCTGGAACGCAGCGAGCAAGATGCCGACACCGTGTCCTTAGACGAAGCCACCTTCGCCTGCTGCCCGGACAACTCCATCGACTACGCCGTGATGGAAAAAACCCAGCGCGCCTGCGTGGTGCCGCTGAGCGCCGGCTGGAGCGACGTGGGTTGCTGGGCGTCGCTGTGGGCTGTCAACGACAAAGACATCCACGGCAACGTCAGCAAAGGCGACGTGGTGATCCAGGACAGCCGCAACTGCATGATCCACGGCAACGGCAAACTGGTGTCGGTGATTGGTTTGGACAACATCGTGGTCGTTGAAACCAAGGACGCGATGATGATTGCCCACAAGGACAAGGTCCAGGGCGTCAAGCAGATGGTCAACACCCTGAACGACCAGGGCCGCACTGAAACCCAGAACCACTGTGAAGTCTATCGCCCGTGGGGCTCCTACGACTCGGTGGACATGGGCGGCCGCTTCCAGGTCAAACACATTTCGGTCAAGCCGGGCGCGTGCCTGTCGCTGCAAATGCACCACCACCGCGCCGAACACTGGATCGTGGTCAGCGGCACGGCCGAAGTCACCTGTGACGAGAACGTGTTCCTGCTCACCGAAAACCAGTCCACCTACATCCCCATCGCCTCGGTGCATCGCCTGCGCAACCCAGGCAAGATCCCGTTGGAGATCATCGAAGTGCAATCGGGCAGCTATTTGGGCGAAGACGATATCGAGCGGTTTGAAGATATCTACGGCCGCTCGACGCCAGTTGAGCGTGGCGTGTCGGTGAAAACTATCGCGCAGTAAAACAGTCGTACAAGAAGCCCCCGTCCAGCCGCCTGCGTCCCCTATCCGCAGCCGGTTGGGCGGGGGCTTTTTAGTTCACCGGCCGTTCAAGACTATGCGCGACCGCCCCAGTTACTTGGGGAATAGGCATTGTAATTGCCCGTATTGTTAGTGCTGGCGCCCGCCATGTCATATTTGTTCTTGCCATATTCCTCCATAGTCCTGCCGCCCCAGACCATAGCCCCTCCGAACACTTTCGCACCTGCGCCACCACTGGTCGCAATTCTCGCGCCAGCCCCCTGCATCGCCGCACCTGCCACCGTTATGGCGGCCCCGGCGGCCTTGCCCTTATTCGAATCATCCTTAACGTGAAGCGCCGTTGAAAACGGCGAATTGACGCGATTGCTGATGCCTTGCATGAGTGTGTGGCGCAGATTCGTAAGCCCCAGGTTTTGCATACGCGGTAACCCGTTCGAGCTGACCTCTTGCTTGAGCACTTGATTGGGTGTTTCCAGCACCGCAGGCGCTGGCGTGGATGCCAGCGAGACAAAAGGCGTCGGTACAGGGGCAAGGGTATTTGATACGGTCATAGAACATCTCACTTCGTAAGTCTACGGTAGAGTTCCTTCATGGCTAAACGCGCAACTCCGTGCTCAAACTCTGTGGGAAAAAGCTCGAAACCGGTTCCCGTATCAAAGGAAATGCCTACACACCCAGGTCGTGCTTTGCGGCTGCTGAACAGACGCAATCCTGGGTTTTGATTGCCGTTACCTACGATTGGCGTGATCGAATGTGTCGGCACCATACTCCTGGGCAACCTTGCCCCCCACGATCATCGCGGCGCCGAGGACCTTGGACAACGCCCCACCGCTGGTGGCCAGTTTTTGCCCAGCCTCCTGGGTGGCCATGCCGCCCATGCCAATACCAAACCCCTTGGCGTGCCGGGCGCTCATACCGCTGTTGCGCAGATCTGCTGAAGGCGCTTGCAGCAAGGTTTGCCCCAAGTTTGTAAGCTTCTGATTCTGCATACGACCAGACGGGCGTGAACCCGGCTCTTCGTTCGTTTGCCTGGACGCTCCAGCCGTATTCGCCGCTGGTGCTCGCTGAGCCGTGATGAGAGAGGTCACCGCCGACGCCAGGGCGGAGGTGACGGCCGGCGCAAGAAGGGCTGCTGCAATCATAGTTTTTCTCACTTAATCAGACTGCGGTTGATAACCCTCCTGGGTAGTCGGTATTTCCCTATGCTGGCTCTGTGGAGAAAATGAGTTATCAGGTTCCCTGTAAACGAAAACCGCCTCCCGCGATAGGCACCGAGGCCACCCCGCAGGTAGGATGTTTTATCTGCTTATGAGGTTGTCATCATGTTCTTCGGCGTCCTACTGATCATCACCTGGTTGATCCTGCTGCTGCGCTACCCGGCCAAGGCCTTGCCAGTGTCGCTGGCAGCCGCCATTGGCCTGGGCCTGGTCGCCGTGTGGGTGGTATGGCTGGACAACCGCGAAGCCTCTCAATTAGCCCGGCTGGAACTGCGAATCACCTATGCCGCCGAAGAATGCCCGGCCGACCGGCCGCTCAAACTGACCCTGAACAACGGCAACGACGTGCCCCTCACCGAGCTGCGTTGGCGCGTCGCCGCCTATGCGCCGGGCGACACGGTCAACCTCGCCGACAATGTCTACGCCGCCCCGCGCTATCGCGGCCCTGGTGAGTTGCAGGCCGGCGCCACCTGGGACGATTGCCTGCCCACACCGCCTCTGCGCGCCGGCTACCGCCCGCAAACCCTGCAATTTCGTGCCGAGCACGTGCAAGGCAGTTTCTCGGACTGACAAAGGACTGACCCATGCCCAACGTACTCATCACCGGATGTTCAAGCGGCATCGGCCGTGCTCTGGCAGATGCTTTCAAAGCGGCTGGCTACACCGTGTGGGCCAGCGCCCGCCGCCCGGAAGATGTCACCGCTCTCGCCGCCACTGGCTTCAATGCCGTCGAACTGGACGTCAACGATCGGGTCGCCTTGATGCACCTGACCGAGCAATTGGGAGAGCTGGATGTTCTGATCAACAACGCTGGCTATGGCGCCATGGGACCGCTGCTGGACGGCGGCACCGAGGCAATGCAGCGCCAATTCGAGACCAACGTGTTCTCCATCGTCGGCGTGACCCAGGCGTTGTTCCCAACCCTACGGCGCAGTAAGGGCCTGGTGGTGAATATCGGCAGCGTTTCCGGGGTACTGGTGACGCCTTTCGCAGGCGCCTACTGCGCGTCGAAAGCGGCCGTGCATGCATTGAGCGATGCGCTGCGTATGGAGTTGGCACCGTTTGGTGTGCGCGTGATGGAGGTCCAGCCTGGCGCAATCAACACCCACTTCGCAAAAAATGCCGGGGCCCAGGCCGAACTGTTGATCAATGAACAGTCGCCGTGGTGGCCGTTGCGCGACAACATCCGTGCGCGCAGCCAGGCCTCCCAGGACAAGCCGACGCCGGCCAGCGAGTTCGCGGCCGAGGTGCTCAAGGCCGTGCAGCAACCTCAGCCTCCACGCCTGTTGCGTTCGGGCAATGGCAGCCGAGCGCTGCCGTTGATGGCGGCACTGCTGCCCAAAGGTTTATTAGAGAGCGTCTTGAAAAAGCGCTTTGGATTGGAGCGGAGTTTGTAATGATCGACTACAGCGACTTTTTTGATGAAGTGATCCAGACCCATGTCGAGATCGAGCAATGGTTTGCCGGCGTTGCGCCGGAGGGCACTTTGCAGAGTTTGCTCGCGCGTTTCTCGCCGGCGTTCAGCATGGTTGCACCGGCGACCGGTACCCGGGTCAATACGGCCGGGGTCAATGCGCTATTCACTCGTTTGGGCGGCATGCGTCCAGGGTTGAAGATCACGTTGAGCGAGATGACCGGGATTGACCGGCATGCACGTGGCGCCACGGTGACTTATCGTGAACATCAGATCGACGACAGCGGCACCCAGACCGATCGCCGCGCCACGGTGGTGTTCGAGAAGCAAGCCAGCGGCGCGCTGTTGTGGCGGCATTTGCATGAGACTTTTATAGCGCAATGAGGTAACTGCCAGGCCGGGTCCTACAAGAAACAGCGAAATGCCTGACAGCATTACAACTAACCAATCCCCAGGCTCTTTCACCTCTGTTTACTCACAGGTGAAAGGATGCCCAGCGATTTCTTGCGAAGCGGTGTGCCGGATGCGCACACCACGACCCGCCAGCGACTGACCAGTCAGCTGGACTTGCCTAAGCTCTATCGAACACTCGATGCCGACCCGGCTATCGTCGGGGCCGGGGTGGTGCATATCGGCAGTGATTATCGTGTGACGGTGCTGCGTGAGTTTTTACCGTTATGTGGCGTCAAGCCCAAACGGGTGATTTTGCGGGAGGTGGCTGGGCCGATAATGACTGCCGATGACTATGCGGAGCTGACGGCAAGCTCGCCGCGTGAATCGCAGCTATGGCGAGAGGCATCGGGGATGGCTACCTCCTGTGGAGGGGCCGTAATTGGCTACATCATTGCGAAATCAGGAATCGCAGCAGCGCCTTTCAGCGCGGGTACCAGCCTTGCATTAAGCTACGTCGCTTACAGCGCTGCGACTGCCCTCCAGTGTGTCAATGGTTCATGGAGAGTCGCCAACGAATTGACCAATCCCGCCACAAACGACTATTACGACAGCCTAAGCTGGTATCAGGCAATGACCGTCGCCCTGGATGGCATTTCATTGGTCGGGGCAGGTACCACCACCTTCGCTACCGTCAAAACAGTAATGGCCATCAAGCGTGCGACTGGGCGTAATTCGACAGACATCTTGAGACGCATGAGTCGCCAGGAACGTGCAAAGTTAACGACCGAAGTGCTGCGACTGCAGAACCCTCGCCATCCCCGCGAAATGCTTCGCCTGAAGCAGCTGGCGGGGCAGCTACCCAAACGCTACAGCAACCCCCAATTGCGTTTAGGCATTCTCACTCAAATAAAAGACCAGGTTGGAGCGACATTGAGCGTTGGAGGCAGCACCTATTGCGGAAATATCAATCACATAGTCATTGGTCTCTATGAGGAGTTTTCCGACCATGACTTATAGCGTCGACCCCTCCCGTGAATATCGAATTTGGCGCCGTTACGCCTATCGGTTCTTACCCTCATGGGGCAGTGCTCTGCTGCTGAGCCTGAACAACATAGCGATCAACATGGCGCTTAGCTTGTCTTATTACGCAAAGGCCAATCATTTACCGATTGAGTTTTCTTTCGGGACAGGTATGGCACTTTGTCTGATTTTTTTAGCAGGCCAGATAATGCTATTTGAAGGCTTGCGTCACGCATTCCGAATACTCACACCCGTCGCCATCGTTAATACCTGGCTCGCGATTAGCTACCTGGCCAATCACCCGGCGACGCTGTTCAACTTATTCCCTTTGTTCACATCCCTGCTTTACATCTTGGTCCTCCACTCAAAGAACCACCGCCGCTATACCAGCATGCTCAGGGTAAAGCGCCGACGAAAAATCAGGTTTAAAGCACTATTTACCTAGACCCACCTCTTCATTTTTGCACTGCACCGACAATCACCGTGCAAGTAATCCCCGCTGCCAGCAACACCCCCTCTGCCAGGCCGGGTCCTACAAAAAACAGCGAAATGCCTGACAGCATTACAACTAACCAATCCCCAGGCTCTTTCACCTCTGTTTACTCACAGGTGAAAGGATGCCCAGCGATTTCCTGCGAAGCGGTCGCCGGATGCGCACACCACGACCCGCCAGCGACTGACCAGTCAGCTGGACTTGCCTAAGCTCTATCGAACAATCGATGCCGACCCGGCTATCGTCGGGGCCGGGGTGGTGCATATCGGCAGTGATTATCGTGTGACGGTGCTGCGTGAGTTTTTACCGTTATGTGGCGTCAAGCCCAAACGGGTGATTTTGCGGGAGGTGGCCGGGGTGTTGATGACCGCCGATGACTACGCGCAACTGGCGGCAAGTTCACCGCGAGAGTCTCAGCTGTGGAAGGAGGCGTCGGGAATGGCGCCGGCGTGCAGTGGGGCCGCGATTGGAATCATCGTGGCCAAGGCAGGGATCGCGACGGCTGCGCTAAGTGCGGGTTCCACTCTTGCAATCACTTACATTGCTTATACAGCCGCGGCTGCAAGCGGTGTGCAATGTGCCAACGGTCTGTGGCGAACCTACAAAGAACTTACCAACCCGGCAGAGAACGATTATTACGACAGCCTAAGCTGGTATCAGGCAATGACTTCAGCCTTGGACGGTATTTCGCTGGTGGGCGCGGGCAGCACGACGTTTGTCACGGTAAAAACCGTCATGACGATCAAAAACACCACAGACCGCAGCGTCACTGACATTTTAAGACGCTTGAGTCGACAGGAACGCGCAAAACTGACTCATGAAGTTCTGCGCCTGCAAAATCCCCGCCATGCTCGCGAAATGATCCGGTTGAAGCAATTGGCTGGAAAGCTTCCAAAGCGGTTCAGCAATCCCCAGCTACGTCGGGACATTCTCATTCAACTAGCCGATCAAGTGGGGGCGGTTATTGCGATAACTGGCAGCAGCCTCTCTGGGAATATCAACCAAATCGTCATCGCCTTATATGAGGAGTTTGACAACCATGAGCAGTAAAAACGAACCCACTCGGGCGCCTCAAACATTGCGGCGTTACACCCAGCGTTTTGCTTTTACGGTGGGTACCGCAGTGTCCATGAACTTGGTCAGTCTCTCAGGCAACCTTTCACATAGCCTGTCGTATTACTCCCGAATAAATTATCTCCCCAGCGAATACTCGATAGCGGCGAGCCTGATGTTGCTACTGATAATTTGCGCTGGTTTGACCCTGGTAGCGGCAGGCTTACGCTTGGGGCCTGTTCTACTTGTGGGCGCCGCCGCCCTGAACGCTTTGCTGGCGGCAGACTATTTGGGCAACCACCGCGTTACTATGTTCGCGCTATTTCCGTTGGTTCAAGCTCTGTTCTGCCTACTGTTGCTCAATAAAAAAAACCATCGCCGCTTCGTCGGTATGTTGCGCGTCAGACGCCGGCGCAAAGTGAGGGCCAGAGCACTCGCGTATTAGTCAGACTCAATCGACCTGCAACTCTCGAACAATCACGGTGCAGGTAATGCCTGCCGCCAACAACACCCCTTCCGGCACTTCATCAATGTGAATCCGCACCGGCACGCGCTGCGCTAAACGCACCCAATTGAAGGTCGGGTTCACATCGGCAATCAGCTCGCGACTTTCGGGGTTGTCACGGTCGTAGATGCCGCGCGAGATGCTTTCTACGTGCCCCTTGAGGGTCTCGCCGCTCATCAATTGCATATCGGCTTTGTCACCGACCTTGACGTGAGGCAGTTTGGTTTCTTCGAAGAACCCGTAGACCCAGAACGAGTTCATATCCACCACCGCCATCTTGGCTTCGCCGATGCGGGCGTAGTCGCCGCGATGCACATTCAGGTTGGTGACATAACCATCGACCGCCGCCACGACTTGAGTGCGTTTGAGGTTGAGTTCGGCCGCTTCCAATTGCGCCAACGCGTGCTGGTAATCCGCCAGCGCCGAGTCAGCGATGTTGCTGGCGTCTTCCCGGTTTTCCTTGGAGATCACCAGCGCATCCAGGTCAGCTCGGCGATGGGCGTTGACCTTGCGCATCTCCCAGGTGGCCTTGCGCGACGCCACCAGCGATTGCGCCTGCTTGACCGCAATGCGGTAGTGCTCGGGGTCGATCTGCATCAGCAGGTCACCCTTTTTCACCCGTTGGTTATCACGCACAGGCACATCGACCACTTCACCCGTTACGTCAGCCGCCACGTTGATGATGTCCGCACGCACGCGGCCGTCGCGGGTCCATGGGGTCTCCATGTAATGCACCCACAGCGTGCGGCCAATCCAGATCGCCAAAGCCAATACCAGCAAGGTCGCAAGCAGGCTGAAAAACTTTTTCATCGGGGCATTCTCAACGGTAGACGGTCAGCGCAAGGGCGCCAAACAGGCAAACGAACAGGCTCAGGCGCAGCAACGCCGGGTGCCAGAAAAAACGGTACAGGTCGAACCCGGCCAGGAAGCGATCCAGCGCCCAGGCCAGCACGGCCGCGATCAGGAACATCAGGGTCATGGTCGGCATGTACACGCCGTGGAAGGCGATTTCACGGGGCATGCGGAGATCCTTGCGTGGCGCCTTCGAGGGCTGCCAGTGGTGATTGCGGGTTCAAAAGCGAGGTGCGGATAAAGTGCAGATAGCTCTTCACCCGGCGCAGGGCCGAGGTGTCGAAGTGCGGGGCGAAGGGTTCGTCGGTGGCCTGCACGCGGCTGATCGCGTGGTCCACAGCGATCAGGCCACGCTCCAGGTTGCTCGCGCTGGGTTGCAGGAACAGGCGCACCAGTGAGCGGCCCATCACGCGGATCGCCTGGCGCCAGGGCTGGGATTCGGCGTACGCCGGGTGCACTGGCAAAATCGCCTGTTCCTTGCGCAACTCGATGATCGCGTGGCCGACTTCCAGCACCACGAACATCCAGCGCAGCAGGTCGCGCTGCACGTGTGGCTGGCCGACGGCCAGGCCATAGGCCTGGTGCAGCAGGTCGCGGGTGCGGCTTTCGAAACTCGAGGCCAGGCCCTTGAGCTTGCCGCTGATCGCGTATACCACTTGCTCACGCAGGTCCTGCTCCAGGCGGCGCCACAGCCAGCGGCTGTTGGGCGGCAGGATGATCGCCCCCGCCGCCGCGCACACCAGCATGCCGATGACCATGGCGATGTAGTCGTTGATAAAGGTGTAGGGGTTGTAGACCGTAAGGTTGTCCGGCACCGAGCCGGTGCTGAAGAAGATCAGCAGGCCCACGCCTACACCCGCGTATTGCGGGCGTGAAGCGAGGAAGGCGCCAAAGATGATCACCGGGGCGAGCATCACGCAGAGCAGCGCAAAACCGTCGATCAAGGGAAATACGAAGAACATTTCGACAAAACCCACCAGTGCACCGATCAAGGTGCCACACGCCATCTGGAATGCCATGCGCTTGGGGTTGGGTGTGGCGGCGGACAAGCCGACGGTGGCAGCGGCGATCAGGGTCATGGTTGCGCCGCTGGGCCAGGCGGTAGCGACCCAATAGCTGCCGAGCACAATCAAGATGAATGACGCACGAATCCCCGAGGCGGCGCAGGCCAGCCAATTGGTTTTCGGTATGAAGGTTTCGTCCCACTGCTCGCGCGCATGGCTGTGATCCGCGAGGGAGGCGTGGGTTTGTGCGTAGTTGTGCAGGTCATCGACAAAGCGGTAAAGCAGCTCGTAGGCGGTATGAAAATCCAGCTGTTCGGCTTCGCTGGGGCTCTGTTCCTGGAAGGTCGCGCGCAGGCTGCGGACCTTGGCGGGCAGGTCGCCCTTGTAGGCGCTCAGTTGGTTGACCAGGCGCGCCGCGTCAGGGCTGGTGAGTGCGCGACCGGAGAAACCGTCGAGCACTTCGGCAAGATCCTGCAGGCCGGGTTTGATTGCCGCTACCACGTGGTCCGCCTCGTCGGTGCGTAGGCGTTCAAGCAACTGGTGCAAGGCGTTGAACCGCGTGGTGATACTCATGAATTCGCTGTTGAGGCGGCTCAGCCGACCATTGCGCCGGCGCATGTGCGGGTCTTCAAACACGGTGAGACTGCGCAGCCCTTCCAGGCCGATCGCTTCGGCGATAAAGCGTACATTGCTGGCCTCGAAACAGTGGCGTTCACTGCGCCCGCGCAGGCCATCGGTGACAAACAGCGCGAACACGCCAAAACGTTGGTACAAAGCGTTGCGCATGGCGGCGCTGCTGGTTTGCGGCAGGATCGCCGCGCTGACCAGCGTGGAACACAAAATCCCCAGGGAGATTTCCAGCACGCGCCACACCGCCGCCATAAAGGCGCCGTCCGGGTGGGCCAGGGCTGGCAAGCCGACCATCGCCGCCGTGTAGCCGGCCAGTACAAACCCGTAGGCGCGAAAGTTACGGTTGCGCGTCGCACCTGCAGTGCAGACACCGACCCAGATCGCCAGCGCGCCGAGAAACAACTCGGTGTTCTGCGCAAACAGGGCAATCAACAACACCATCACCGCGGACCCCGCCAGGGTGCCAAGGAAGCGGTAGAAACTCTTGGCAAACACCTGGCCGCTCTGCGGTTGCATCACGATAAACACGGTGATCATTGCCGTGCGCGGTTGCGGCAGCTCCAGGCGCATGGCCAACCACAGCGTGAGGAACGCGGCGATCAGCACCTTGAAGATATACACCCAGGTCACGCCGTCGCTGCGTGCCCAGTCGAAAAAACCACGGCGCCACTCAAGGGAATGCAGCCAGCGCAGCGGTGCAGGCAAGGGGGTCATCTAATCCTACTCAGTGATCAAACACGGCGAGCGCCGCCGGGGTCTTGCTCGGGAGGGTCTTGGTATCTGGCGGTACGTCGTCGCCGGCCTTGATACCGCCGCCCAGGGCGGTCACCAGTTCGGCATAGGTGGCCAGGCGCGCGGCCTGTACTTGTTGCTCGACCTGCTGCTGGCGGAACAGCAAGGTCTGGGCGTTGAGCACATTGAGATAATCGGTGAGGCCGCGCTGGTAGGCGATCATCGCGATGTCGTAGGTCTTTTGCGCCGACGCCACCGATTGCGCGGCGAAAGAGGATTGCTTATCCATCGATTCACGGCGGATCAATTGATCGCTGATGCCTTTGAGCGCATTCACCAGGGTTTGGTTATAGCGCGCCACCGCGATGTCATAACCGGCACTGGCCTCACCCAGTTGCGCACGCAAGCGACCGCCGTCGAAGATCGGCAAGGTGATCGCCGGGCCAACGTTGTAGTTGAATTTCTTGCCCGCCAGGAACGCTAGCATGCCGCCGCCGGTGGCCACATAGCCAAGGCTGCCGAGCAGGTCCACGTTGGGATAAAAGCCGGCGTGGGCCACATCGATGCCACGCGCCTGGGCCGCAACCTGCCAGCGACTGGCGACCACATCCGGACGTTGGCCGAGCAATTGCGCGGGCAGGCTTGAGGGTAATGTCAGCGGTGCGGCCAGGGACAGTGTCGGGCGATGCAATTGCGCGCCCTCCCCCGGGCCTTTGCCCGCCAACGCCGCCAACTGGTTACGGCTCAGGGCAATTTCTTCGTCCAGGGCGTCAAGTTGCCGGTGGGTTTCCGGCAGCGGGGTTTCAGCCTGGCTGACGTCGAAGTGCGTGCCGATCCCGGCGTTCAGGCGTTTGTTGGCCAGGTCGAGAATCTGCTGCTGTTGCGCCAGGGTGGCCGCGACGATATCGCGATTGGCGTAGTGCAATGACAGCTGGATATAGGCGCGCACCACTTTATTTTGCAGTTCGAGCTGGGCCTGGCGTGCTTCGGCGGCGCTCACATGCGCCAGGTCGACGGCACGCTCGGTGGTATTGCTTTCGCGGCCCCAGAGATCAAGGGCATAGCTCAGGCCGAGGGACGAATTATTGTCCCAGGTGTTGGCGCCACTCAATTCACCTGGGCCATAGAACTGATCCTTCGGCCAGTTGTGGCGCTTGAGGGTGGTGTCACTGTTGACCTGCAACGACTCGGCTGACTCGGCAATCCCGGCCATCGCCCGTGCTTCACGGACGCGTGCGGCAGCCATGGCCATGCTCGGGTTGTTTTGAGTGGCGAGGTCGACCCAGCGGTTGAGTTGAGGGTCGCCGTAGGCCTGCCACCATTGCGCGGTGGGCCAATGAGCATCCTTGGCGGCACTCTGAATCGCTTCGTCGGTGGTCAGGTTGTTGGCGTTGAGGGACTGGCCTTGGGGAGCGATTCCTCCGGTTCCGATGCAGCCGCTGATTGCTAACGATAAGGCGCAAACACTGAGAGCCTTCAGCCCTCTGTTAATGAGAGTCTTCAGCTCTCTGCTGATGCGACGCGGCACGGCAAGCGAATTCCTGAGGTGGTGATGCGAGGGAGGTGGCGCAATTCTAGGCGGCACCATGAGAGACGATAAGCTGGTATTCCTGTGAATCTTTGTTACCGTTCCAGCGATAATCCGTTGGTAGGGATCACTGGACGGCGTAACTTTCTGTCACAATTTGTTATCTCCCCTGAGAAATCCCCATGGACACTTTGCAAAATATGCGCGCCTTCAGTTGCGTGGCCGAAGCGGGCAGCTTCACCGCCGCCGCCGTGCAACTGGATACCACCACAGCCAACGTGTCGCGCGCGGTCTCCAACCTTGAGGCCCATCTGCAAACCCGCTTGCTCAACCGCACCACCCGCCGCATTGCGCTGACCGAAGCCGGAAAGCGTTATTTGTTGCGCTGCGAGCAAATCCTGGCCTACGTCGAAGAAGCCGAGGCCGAAGCCAGCGATGCCCACGCGCGCCCTTCCGGGCAGTTGAAAGTGCACACCATGACCGGCATCGGCCAGCATTTCGTGATTGACGCGATCGCCCGCTACCGCCGTACCCACCCGGACGTGACCTTCGACCTGACCCTGGCCAACCGCGTGCCGGACTTGCTCGACGAGGGCTATGACGTGTCGATCGTGCTCGCCAGCGAGCTGCCGGACTCGGGTTTCGTGTCGCAGCGCCTGGGCATCACCTACAGCATCGCCTGCGCCTCGCCGGATTACGTCAAGGCCAAGGGCTGCGCGCATCGCCCCCATGACCTGCTCAACCATGCCTGCCTGCGCCTGGTCAGCCCGGTGATCCAGCTGGACAAGTGGACCTTCAACGGCCCCGAAGGCCAGGAAAGCGTGGCGATCAACACCTCGCCTTTTCTGGTGAACTCGGCCGATGCGATGAAAACCGCGATCACCAGCGGCATGGGCATCGGCTTGCTGCCGGTGTATGCGGCCATCGAGGGCTTGCGCAACGGCACCCTGGTGCGGGTGATGCCCAATTACCGCTCCCAGGAGTTGAACCTGTACGCCATCTACCCGTCGCGCCAATACCTCGATGCGAAGATCAAAACCTGGGTGGAATACCTGCGCGGCTCGCTGCCGGAGATTCTGGCGGCGCACCAGGCGGAGTTGGTGGCGTATGAGTTGAGTGGCAGCCTCAGCGGCGCTCGGTTGGCGAACTGAGTCCTCTCACGCAACACCGATTCAATGTGGGAGCTTGCCTGCGATAGTGGCGGGTCCGCGACGGCTGATGTTGGCTGATACGCCGCCATCGCAGGCAAGCCACACACATTCGCTCCCTGCCCACTTTAGGTCGGCGGTGCCCTGACAATTGTTGGCAGGAATGTTAGCGTGCTTGGCATTCTTCCGTAGTCGATGAGCCCGCCTGCAATGAAAAAGACTGTCCTCGCCTTCAGCCGTGTCACCCCGGAAATGATCGAACGCCTGCAACAGGATTTCGAGGTGATTGCGCCCAACCCCAAGCTGGGCGATATCAACGCTCAATTCAATGAAGCCCTGCCCCACGCCCACGGCCTGATCGGCGTGGGTCGCAAGCTGGGCCGCGAGCAGTTGCAAGGCGCGGGCAAACTGGAAGTGGTGTCCAGCGTGTCGGTGGGTTACGACAACTATGACGTACCGTTCTTCAACGAGCGCGGGATCATGCTCACCAACACCCCCGACGTCCTCACCGAAAGCACCGCCGACCTGGCCTTCGCCCTGCTGATGAGCAGCGCCCGCCGTGTGGCCGAGTTGGACGCCTGGACCAAAGCCGGCCAGTGGAAAGCCAGCGTGGGCGCGCCGTTGTTCGGTTGCGATGTGCATGGCAAGACGCTGGGCATCGTCGGCATGGGCAATATCGGCGCGGCCGTGGCACGGCGTGGACGCTTGGGTTTCAACATGCCGGTCCTGTACAGCGGCAACAGCCGCAAGCCGGCGCTGGAGCAGGAACTGGGCGCACAATTTCGCAGCCTGGATGAACTGCTGGCCGAGGCGGACTTCGTCTGCCTGGTGGTGCCGTTGAGCGACAAGACCCGTCACCTGATCAGCACCCGCGAGCTGGGGCTGATGAAGACCAGCGCGATCCTGATCAACATTTCCCGAGGCCCGGTGGTCGACGAGCCGGCGCTGATCGAAGCACTGCAAACCCAGCGCATCCGTGGCGCCGGGCTGGATGTGTATGAACAAGAGCCGTTGGCCGAGTCGCCGCTGTTCCAACTGAGCAATGCCGTGACCCTGCCGCACATTGGCTCGGCCACGAATGAAACCCGTGAAGCCATGGCCAACCGTGCGGTGGACAACCTGCGCAGCGCCCTGCTGGGTCAACGTCCGCAGGACCTGGTGAACCCGCAGGTGTGGAAGGGTTGACAAAAATTCTCTGTGGGAGCGGGCCATGTACCACACAAAATACGGTTAAAGCCTGGCGCGCCCAAGTCGATAACCTTCCATAGATCGTCCTCCCTGATCCACAGAAGGTTTTTATGTCCACCACCAAAGCCCGCGCAGACTCACTTTCGCTTCTGCTCTTTACCTTGCGCAGCGGCAAGCTGATGGCCATCAACCTGCTGAAAGTCAGCGAAATCATTCCGTGCCCGCCGCTGACCAAGCTGCCGGAGTCTCACCCGCACGTCAAAGGCATTGCCACCCTGCGCGGTGCCTCGCTGGCAGTGATCGACCTGAGCCGTGCCCTGGGCGAAATGCCCCTTGAAGACCCCAACGGCGGCTGCCTGATCGTCACGGATGTGAGCCGTTCCAAGCAGGGCCTGCATGTGCAGGCGGTGAGCAAGATCGTGCATTGCCTGACCACCGACATCCGCCCGCCGCCCTATGGCTCCGGCGGTAACCGCGCGTTCATCACCGGGGTCACCCAGGTGGAAGGCGGCCTGGTGCAGGTACTGGATATCGAAAAAGTCATCCACGGTATCGCGCCGGCACCGGTCGAAGTGGCGCCTACCGACCTGACCATGGAAGAAGCTGAAGTACTCGGCCATGCGCGGATCCTGGTGGTCGACGACAGCCAGGTCGCCCTGCAGCAATCGGTGCACACCCTGCGCAACCTCGGCCTCACCTGCCACACCGCGCGCAGCGCCAAGGAAGCTATTGATGTGCTGCTGGAGCTGCAAGGCACGGCCGAGCAGATCAATGTGGTGGTGTCGGACATCGAGATGTCTGAAATGGACGGCTATGCCCTCACCCGCACCCTGCGTGAAACACCGGACTTCCAGCACCTGTATGTATTGCTGCACACCTCCCTGGACAGCGCGATGAACAGCGAAAAAGCCCGCCTGGCCGGGGCTAACTCGGTGCTGACCAAGTTTTCCTCGCCCGAGCTGACCAAGTGCCTGGTAGTGGCCGCCAAAACCGTGGCGCAACAGGGTCTGTGACCGAGTATTTCCAACTACTGCGCCGCGACCTGAGGGGCAGCCTGCCCGCCCCGCAGTGGCCGGCCAATACACAGTTGGATCATTACCGCGCAGACCTCGCCCCGGCGATTCACGCGGTGTTGCGCATGACCCAGGACCAGGGCGGCGGCCGCGTTCCCAACCTGGAAACCTGGCAGCGCCAATTCAATACCGATGCCGAGTTCGACCCCACGCTGTGCCTGGTGGCCAGCAACGGCGAGAGCATTCTCGGCGTGGCCCAGTGCTGGACCAGCGCCTTTATCAAGAACCTTTGCGTACACCCTTGCGCCCAGGGCCAGGGAGTGGGCCGCGCGTTGTTGCTGCACAGCTTCCAGGTCTTCAAGCAGCGCGGCGAACCCTACGTGGACCTCAAGGTGCTGGAGAGCAACCTGCGTGCCCGGCAACTGTATGAAAGCGCGGGCATGGTATTTGTCCTACGGGATGTGGCCGCAGACGACTGACAGTCGCTGGCGCATAACTTGCTTCCAGAGTCCCTGAACGGTGAACAGAGGTAAAAACCCGTCACCGTTCCTGCGTGCCTTCTGACCTAGCCTGGTGACAGATCTGCCATGAACACTCACTTTTCCTGCGTCGGTTGCGGTAAATGCTGCACCGACCATCACGTGCCCCTGACACTCGACGAGGCCCGCCTGTGGGCGGCGGACGGCGGTAACGTCATCGTCCTGGTGGAAGGGTTCCTGGGTAATGGCCTGGGCCTGCCCCAGCAGCAACGCGAACATGCCGAGCGCCGTTCGGTGGTGGTGCCCAGCGGCAACACCGAGGCGTTTGTGGCGATCACCTTTGCCGCCTACAACGCCGGACGCTGCCGGAATCTTGACGAAGACAACCTGTGCCGCATCTATGAACGCCGGCCATTGGTGT
This sequence comes from Pseudomonas sp. RA_15y_Pfl1_P11, assembly GCF_963970975.1. NCBI lineage: Bacteria > Pseudomonadati > Pseudomonadota > Gammaproteobacteria > Pseudomonadales > Pseudomonadaceae > Pseudomonas > Pseudomonas sp. RA_15y_Pfl1_P11. The sequence goes on along the minus strand of NZ_CAXAOY010000003.1, from coordinate 184,440 downwards.
GCCGCATCTACCCAATGGAGATCAACCCGCACATCCCGCTGAACCCTGCCGCCAAGGATTGCCCACCGGAATCCTGGGAACAGGGCCCTGCGCTGATCGTGGGCGGTGAGTTGATGGACCTGGAGCTGGCTGAGTTGATCCGCCGTTCACGTCAGGCCGATCGCGATGACGTGCAGACCAAGGAAACGGTGTGCGCCTTGCTGGGCATACGGACCACGGCGCTCAAGGGGGATGGGTTTACCGCTTACCTGCCGGACATGGGCGCATTTGGCCAGGCGATTGAGTCCGCAGCGAATCAGCCACCCGTGGCCAGCGAGTGGGTGTTCCATGTGTCGGGCCTGGACATCGCCGAACAGGTGCTGGACGCCGGCGCGCGGGTTGCGACTGAGGTGCCGGCCAACTATGCGTTTATTTCGTTGCGGGCGGCTTAGGCTGTTCCTGCCTCATCGCGGGCAAGCCCGACTCCCACAGCAGACTGCGTGCCCCTGTGGGAGACGGGCTTGCCCGCGATAGCGATGGCGCTTTCACCACGAGGGCGTTGATTTGCGTGACGCACTGGCTGGGGCTGGCACCTCCAGTGCGACGCCAGCATGCTGGGCCTGTTGGACGCTCACGGTGCATTCAGCCGGTAAGGCGCAAGAATCCGCTGATACTCGCCGTTGTGCATAAGGTGTTCGAGGGCGCGATTAAGCTCAGTACGCAACGCCGTGTCGGTATTGCGCAGTGCAATCGCCACGCCCTCGCCCAGCAGTTCGGCAGACACGGCAGGGCCCAGAAAGTCGAAATCCGCACCAGCGACCGTGTCGAGCAGGGCGTTGCGGATTTCCACAGTGCCCTGCAGAGTGGCGTCAATATCGCCTGCCACCAGGCTGCGCACCAATTCGTCGTTGAGCCAGAAGCTCTTGATGATCACGCCGTTGCGCGCCCATTGCGACCGGGCAAAGGCTTCGCGATTACTGCCCAACAATACGCCAACGCGCTTGCCCTTGAGCGACGCTGTCGTTGGCATCAGGCCTGAGGTTCGATGCGCGACCAGGCGCGTGGTGAAGGGGTAGAGGATATCGCTGAAGCTCACCCAGCGCCGCCGCTTGGGGGTGGGCGCGATCCCCATGATTGCATCGAATTGGCGGGCATCAAGGCCTTCGAAGTTCTCGACCAACACCTGGTCGACCCAGGTGCAGCGCGCATTCAACTGCTGGCACAAAGCATTGCCCAGCTCGATATTCAGACCGACCAACTGCCCTTTAGGGTTACGGCTCTGGAAGGGGGGGAATTGCGCGGCAACGGCGAAGCGGATTTCGCGTCGCGGTTGATCAATGCCAGCAACGGCATCCACCGCGAGCAACAGGGCAAGCGCTACACAGAGCTGTATCAGGGCCACAGGAAACATCCTTTTCCGGAAAGAGCGCCGTCTGTTCAGCCTCGGTAAAAAGTCGAGGCAGAACAGAAGCGGTGCAAGCTTTCAAGAAACGATCGCGGGCCTACAAGCGGAAATTTCAGCGGGCGCTGTAGGTAGCATCCTGCAATGCGTGTTGCAGATTATTCCTAACGTTTACCCATCGAACGACGAGTACCCGGCGGCGCCATGCCTGGGGTCTTGGTGTGGCCGTTCTTGGCACCGTTTTTGTACCAGGGCTGGGCGTCACTCTTGCTGCCGCCCAGTTCACCCGGTTTGAAGGGAAACTTGAACGCCGGGATCTCGGCTTTTTCAACGCCGTCGGCGTTGGCCGAATCGACGAGTTCGGCCGCTTCAACAGAGGGGGGTGTCGGGGATTTCATGAAAGCTCCGGGGCATGCAGAAAATGATGTAGCCCCAAGTGAAGGGCCACATAGATAGGAAGTATACCTGTGCGACTCAGATCTTTGACCAACGTCGTACGAATGGTCAGGAGTTAACTGACGCAGCTGTCAGATAGCGGTCACTTTACTGACTGGGTCAGCAGGCTATAAATACTCCCACCTACCTCAACCCCTGCCTTGGCGCCTTACAGCATGCACATTAAAAGAAAAACTGTATTGACCGTAGGAGTCCTCGCAATTCTGGCTGTCGCGGCCTGGGCGCTGACCCGACCTGCCAAGCCCAAACTGGTTGTCTCCACCGCCGTGCCGGTAAGGGTCGTGAAGGTGGTGGAGCAGGACTTGCCGCGCTACGTGACCGGAATCGGCTCGGTGCTGTCGTTGCACAGCGTGATCATTCGCCCGCAAATCGACGGCATCCTCACTCGATTGCTGGTCAAGGAGGGGCAACGGGTCAAGGCTGGTGATCTGCTGGCGAGCATCGATGACCGCTCGATCCGTGCCAGCCTCGACCAGGCCAAGGCACAACTGGGCGAAAGCCAGGCGCAACTGCACGTGGCGCAGGTCAACCTCAAGCGCTACAAGGAGCTGAGCATTGATGATGGCATCTCCAAGCAGACCTACGACCAGCAACAAGCGCTGGTCAACCAGCTGAAAGCCACGTTACAGGGTAATCAGGCCGCCATCGACGCGGCCCAGGTGCAACTGTCTTACACGCAGATTCGCTCGCCCGTCACCGGCCGCGTCGGTATCCGTAGTGTGGATGAAGGCAACTTCCTGCGCATGAGCGATGCCCAAGGGCTGTTCTCGGTCACCCAGATCGACCCGATTGGCATAGAATTCTCCCTGCCACAGCAGATGTTACCGACGTTGCAGGGCCTGATCGCAGCCGCTTATCCCGCCCGCGTGGACGCCTACCTGGGTGCCGATACCGAAGGCGACAACGCCGACCTGCTGGGCCAGGGCCGCTTGAGTCTGATCGACAACCAGATCAGCAGTACCACCGGCACCCTCCGCGCCAAGGCCGAATTCAGCAACAGCACACAGAAACTCTGGCCGGGCCAACTGGTGACGATCAAGATCCAGACCGCCCTCGACCGCAACGCCCTGGCGGTTCCGCCAAGCGTGGTGCAGCGCGGCCTGGACTCGCACTTTGTGTACCGCGTCAACGGTGACAAGGTTGAAATCGTGCCGGTGCAAGTGGTGTATCAGGACAGTGAACGCAACATTCTCAAGGGCATCCAGGCGGGCGATGTGCTGGTCAGCGATGGTCAGTCGCGGCTCAAGACGGGCGCCAAGATAGAGGTTCTCAAAGAACCACCCCAAGTGATCCAGACCGCTGACGTCAAGGTGCAGCCATGATGACATCCCGGGGCTCGATTTCCGCCTGGTGTATCGACCGCCCGGTCGCCACCCTGCTGCTCACCTTCGCCCTGGTGCTGCTCGGGCTGATTGCCTTTCCAAAATTACCCATCGCCCCACTGCCACAGGCTGAATTTCCCACCATTCAGGTGACCGCACAGTTACCAGGTGCCAGCCCCGACACCATGGCATCGTCGATTGCGACCCCGCTGGAAGTGCAGTTCAGCGCAATCCCTGGCATGACTCAGATGACCTCCAGCAGTGCCTTGGGCTCCACTCTGCTGACCCTGCAATTCACCCTCGATAAAAGCATCGATACCGCTGCGCAGGAAGTCCAGGCAGCTATCAATACCGCTGCCGGCAAACTGCCGAGCGATATGCCGAGTCTGCCGACCTGGCGCAAGGTAAACCCGGCGGACAGTCCGATTCTGATCGTCAGCGTCAGCTCCCACGACATGTCCGGCACTGAACTGAGTGATTTGGTCGAAACGTTGTTGGCGCGTCAGATCAGCCAGATCGACGGCGTAGGCGAGATCAACATCACCGGCCAGCAGCGCCCGGCGATTCGCGTGCAGGCTTCTCCCGATAAGCTCGCCGCCATCGGCCTGACCTTGGCCGACATCCGCCTGGCGATCCAGCAATCCAGCCTCAACCTGGCCAAAGGGGCGCTGTACGGCAAGAACAGCGTCTCGACCCTGGCAACCAACGATCAGCTATTTCACCCGAGTGAATACGGCGACTTGATCGTCTCCTACAAGGATGGCGCACCTGTTCAACTGCGCGACGTCGCCAAAGTCGTCAGCGGATCGGAAAACGCCTACGTACAGGCGTGGGCCGTCGACACGCCTGGCGTTAACCTGGTAATTACCCGCCAGCCCGGCGCCAACATCGTCGAGACCGTGGAGCGCATCCAGGCCGAATTACCACGACTGGAGGCCATGTTGCCGGCATCGGTGCAGGCCAGCGTGCTGATGGACCGTACCACCACCATCCGTGCCTCGCTGCACGAAGTGGAAATGACCTTGTTGATCGCCGTATTGCTGGTGGTCGGGGTGATGGCGATTTTCCTGCGCCAATGGTCGGCAACCATCATTGTCTCCAGCGTGCTGGGCGTATCGTTGATCGCGAGTTTTGCCCTGATGTACGTGCTGGGCTTCAGCCTGAACAACCTGACCCTGGTAGCCATCGTGGTGGCCGTAGGCTTTGTAGTGGACGATGCGATTGTGGTGGTGGAGAACATCCATCGCCATCTTGAGACCGGCATGGACAAGCGCGAGGCGGCGATCAAGGGGGCCAGTGAAATTGGCTTTACCGTGGTGTCTATCAGCGTGTCCCTGGTGGCAGCGTTTATTCCGCTGCTGTTCATGGGCGGCGTAGTCGGCAGGCTGTTCAAGGAGTTTGCCTTGACCGCCACGTCGACCATTCTGATTTCTGTCGTGGTGTCCCTGACGCTGGCGCCGACCCTGGCGGCATTGTTCATGAATGCACCAAACCACCGCGCGCATGACAAACCCGGCTTTGGTGAAAGACTGCTGGCAGCCTACGAAAGAACCTTGCGTCGCGCCCTGGCCCACCAGCGCACCATGGCTGGCATCTTCATGCTGACCTTGGCCCTGGCCGTGGCTGGCTATGTGTTTATTCCCAAGGGTTTCTTTCCGGTGCAGGACACCGGTTTTATCCTCGGCACCAGCGAGGCGGCGGCGGACGCGTCTTACCCGGACATGGTCGCCAAGCACAAGGCGCTGGCGCAAATCATGAAAAAAGATCCGGCTGTGCGAGCGTTCTCCCACTCCGTCGGTGTAACCGGTAGAACCCAGACCATCGCCAACGGGCGCTTCTGGATTTCCCTTGTACCCCGGGGTGATCGGGATGTGTCCGCCAGCCAATTTATCGACCGCATCCGACCTCAGCTGGCCAAGGTGCCTGGCATCGTGTTGTACCTGCGCGCAGGCCAGGACATCAACCTCAGCTCTGGCCCACGCCGTAGTCAATATCAGTACGTGCTCAAAAGTAACGACGGCGCGACGCTGAATACCTGGACCCAACGTCTGACCGAAAAACTGCGTTCCATTCCGGCGTTCCGCGACATATCCAATGACCTGCAACTGGGCGGCAGCATCACCCACATCACCATCGATCGCCGCGCTGCAGCACGGTTCGGGCTCACCGCCACCGACGTCGACCAAGCGCTGTATGACGCCTTCGGCCAACGCCAGGTCAATGAGTTCCAAACCGAGGTCAACCAATACCAAGTGGTACTGGAGTTGGACACCCAACAGCGCGGCAAGGCCGAAAGCCTGAATTACTTCTACCTGCGTTCGCCGCTGACCAATGAAATGGTGCCGCTGTCGGCATTGGCCCGCGTCGAAGCGCCCACTGTTGGGCCGCTTTCCATCAGCCACCACGGCATGTTCCCGGCCGCCAACCTGTCGTTCAACCTGGCGCCCGGTATTGCGTTGGGTGATGCGGTGATTCTGCTCAACCAGGCGAAAAACGAGATCGGCATGCCGGCTTCGATCATTGGCAGTTTCCAGGGTGCGGCGCAGGCGTTCCAGAGTTCGCTGGCCAGCCAGCCGTGGCTGATCCTTGCGGCATTGGTGGCGGTCTATATCATTCTCGGCGTGCTGTATGAGAGCTTCGTGCACCCGCTGACGATCATCTCGACGTTGCCCTCGGCAGGCCTGGGTGCGCTGGTCATGCTGTGGTTGTTGGGCCAGGATTTCTCGATCATGGCGCTGATCGGCCTGGTGCTGTTGATCGGCATCGTCAAGAAGAACGGTATCCTGCTGATCGATTTCGCCCTGGACGCCCAGCGCACACGTGGGCTGTCACCGCAGGATGCGATCTTCGAAGCCTGCATCACACGGTTCCGACCGATCATCATGACGTCCTTGGCCGCGCTGCTCGGCGCCCTGCCGCTGATGCTCGGTTATGGCGCCGGTGCGGAACTGCGCCAGCCGCTGGGCATCTCAGTGGTCGGCGGGCTGCTGGTCAGCCAGGCGCTGACGCTGTTCACCACGCCGGTCATCTACTTGTACCTTGAGAAGTTTTTCCACAAGCCCAAACCAACACCTGAGTTGGCGACCACACATTGAGGCTGGGCCCCCACCCTAGAGCAAAAGGCTCATGTGCGTCCTGATTATTGAAGGCGAAGAAAAAACCGCGGACTACCTGCACCACGGCCTGATAGAACAGGGCTAGACCGTCGATGTGGCCCGCGAAGGCGTCGAGGGTTTGCACCTGGCGCGGAGAATGACTACGCCGTGATCGTGCTCGATGTGATGCTGCCAGGCCTCGATGGCTTTGGTTATTGCGTACGTTGCGTGCGCGCAAACAAACGCGGGTGATCATGCTCACCGCCCGCAAGCGCGTGCAAGATCGCATTCATGGCCTGCGCGAAGGCGCTGACGATTACCTCGGCAAGCCGTTCTCTTTCCTGGAGCTGGTGGCACGCTTGCAAGCCTTGACCCGCCGCAGCGGTGATCATGAGCCGGTGCAGGTAACCGTTGCCGACCTGTGGATCGACCTGATCAGCCGCATTGCAGAAATGGTCTGAGACATCAATTTCGACAGCGGCGCCAACGCCGCGGAAGTGGCGATCAAGCGCCTACGCGTCAAACTCGATGGGCCGTTCGACACCAAGCTGCTGCACACCATTCGTGGCATGAGGTATGTGCTGGAGAGTCGCAGTGTCAGCTAACTCCATTGCCCTCCCACAGTTTGTTCGATGTACACCAGACGAAGATATCAGGCAGCCCGACTGTTGCAGTTTGGGCAACAGTCATTATCTTGTTACACTCTGTATCGTACCGCTCGCCTGCGTTAATTTGACGCATCGATGAGCGCGACGGCAAAGGCAGCTTGCGCTTACCCGAATTTCCCTCGACTTATTTCCAGGGCTCTACACTGGGAATCTGTCTTAAAGCCGCTGACTTCAGCGGCTTTTTTTTGCCATAAAAAAGGCCAGGCACACCCCCACGACATTGGCCGTTCCAGATTGACCAAAGGAGCTCCACCGGTGAAGAACTCGCTGACGTTCACCCCGTTATTCCTCGCGATTGCAGCAACGATTGCCCCTCTTGCCCATGCGGCAGACACTCCCCCTGCCGATGGCTTTGTCGAAGGTTCCAGCCTCACGCTAAACGCCCGCAATTACTACATGAACCGCGACCGGCGCGACATCCACACCGATGACAGCAAAGAATGGGGCCAGGGTTTCATCGGCACTTTTGAATCCGGCTACACTCAGGGCACTCTCGGCTTCGGCCTGGACGCTCACGCCATGCTTGGCCTCAAGCTCGACGGCGGTGGCGGCACTGATGGCTCCAGCATCCTTCCCTACGGCAGTGGCAACGGCAAGGCACCCGGCTCGTTTTCCACAGCCGGTGGCACCTTGAAAATGCGTGTGTTCGATACCGAGCTGAAAGCCGGCGACCTGTTTCTGAATAACCCGGTGATCGCCGGCGGCATGACGCGCATGCTGCCACAGACCTTCCGCGGCGTGAGCCTGGCCAACCACAGCCTGGATGGCTGGATGTTCGAAGGTGGTCAGGCCAGCTTCACCAAGCTTTATAACCAGAGCGGCCACCGGCGCATCGGCACCAGCTACGGCGCTCTGCCGAACAACGCGGACAGCCAGCACATGAACTGGGCAGGCATGTCGTTCAGCGGCATCGATGGGCTGACCAGCAACCTCTACGCCTCAGAACTCAAGGACGTGTGGAACCAGTACTACTACGACCTGGACTACACCTATGTGGTGAACGAGATGATCAGTCTCAACCCCGGCCTGCACTACTATCACACCCAGGACACCGGGCAGTCGCTACTGGGAGATATTGATAACAATACTTACAGCCTGCATTTCACCGTGAACGCGGGCCATCACAGCGTCACCGCCGCCTACCAGCGAGTCAATGGCAACACGCCGTTCGACTACATTGCCCAGGGCGATAGTGTGTACCTGGACAACTCACAGCAATACTCCGACTTCAACGGCCCCAACGAACGCTCGTGGAAGCTCAGGTACGCCTATGACTTCGGCGGCCTGGGCCTACCCGGCCTGAGCACGGCCGTGTCCTATATCAGCGGCAAGACCGACCTGACCAAGGTCGATCCGCAAAGCCGTGGCTACAGCGCCTGGTACAGCGCTGACGGTAAGAACGCCAAGCACTGGGAACGGGATATCGATGTGAAGTACGTGGTACAAGGCGGCAAGGCCAAGGACTTGGCATTGCGCCTGCAATGGGCGGTCAACCGGGGCAGCAACGGTTACTCAGCGGTGGATCGGGATGTGGATGAATATCGGGTGATCGTCGACTATCCGATCAACGTGTTCTGACACTCTCATTTCTTTCGCGGCGATTATTTGATTTTCATCGGGTAGGGCTAAACTGCCAGTATCTTCCCTGCTGAAGCCTGCGCGATGAGCCAACGCCGCACTCGTACCCTGCCTGCGCGCCCGGAGCTGTTACTGATTCTGGGCAGCGGTTTCACCGTGACCTTGATTGTGATCATTGTCGCGGCGCTGTTGATTCGTGAACACGCCAGCACCTTGCAGGCCGCTCAACGCTCGACGAGCAACATCACACAACTGATCAACGCCGACGTGTTGCGTAACGTCGAACTCTATGACTTTGCCTTGCAGGGATTGATCACTGCCAGGCAGCATCAGGACTTGTCCCAGGCATCGGCGGCCATCCAGCACCTGGTGCAGTTTGATCAATCCATCGCCGCGCCTTTCAAAGGCGAGGTCCTGCTGCTGGACGCCAATGGTTCAGTGATCGCAGACTCGTCGACACTCACGCCGACACCGCGTAATTTCGCCAACCGTGACTATTTCCTGGCACACAAAAACGCTGAGCAAACGGAGTTGTATATCAGTCGTCCATTCCACATCCACTGTCACTGCGACCAAGTGTGGCGCATTGCATTCAGCCGGCGCGTATCAGGCCCCAATGGCGAGTTTGCCGGCGTAGCGGTAGCGACCATGCGCCTGGCTTATTTCGACCAACTGTTCAGTCGCCTGACGATCGGCAACGGCAGCTCGGTCAACCTGCTCAACAACCGCGGCATTCTGTTAGCCCAGCAACCACTGCTGGAGCGCGACATGATTGACAAGGACCTGAGCGATCGTCCGAACTTCAAACGCATGCTCGATGAAGGCAGCGGGAGTTTTCAGGCCATCTCGACCATCACCGGCAAGGAGCGCCTGTATACGTTCACTAATGTCGGGGCATTGCCGCTGATCGTGGTGGTGGCGCTGTCCAGCCAAGACGTGCTGGCGCCATGGAAGCGCGCCGCGCTGCTCACCAGTGGGGCCACCGGCATCCTGTGTATTGGCGTGTTATGGCTGACCTGGATGCTGCGCCGGGAACTGCGGCGCCGTTATCGCGCTGAACGTGTACTGTCAGAACTGGCAGCCACCGATGCCCTGACCGGCCTGGCCAACCGCCGCATCCTCGACGAACGCCTGCGCCTGGAATGGGAGCGCGCCCAGCGCTCGGCCGAGCCACTGACGGTGCTGATGATTGACGTAGACCACTTCAAAGCCTTCAACGACCGCCACGGCCATCACGGTGGGGACGAAGCGTTGCGCACCGTGGCCCAAGTGATCGTCAGCAACATCCGTCGCCCTGGCGACCTGGCCGCGCGCTATGGTGGAGAAGAGTTTGCAGTGGTGCTGCCGCATACCGATGCCAAGGGCGCCAGGGTGATTGCCGAGCACATCCGCAGCAGCATCGAGCATTTGCCACGGGTGGCAGGGGATGAGCGGCCGATTACCGTGAGTATCGGCGTGAGCACTTGGGACAAGCGCAGTCACATGTCGCTGGAGGCGTTGTTGTTGAGTGCGGATCGGGCGCTGTATGAGGCCAAGCACAGTGGGCGCAATAGAATTGTGGATGCTGCATCACTGCGAGATGTGTGAGCCCGGTCAATGTGGGAGCTGGCTCGCCTGGGATGCAGACGACTCGTTACTGCAGGCACAATGAGGTGATCCCACCGCAGCCCCGCTGGGGCTCGACAGCCCCACATTCGAGTTGCTTTGCTCTCAGAAACAGCGCACATAAAAAAGGCCACCCGAAGGCAGCCTTTCAAAACTAAAGAAAGAGAGTTGTTACTTACACCGCCGCGACGGGACGCATGTAAGAGATCGGTGCGGTGCTGGCATCTTCGAAGGTCACAACTTCCCAAGCATCTGTCTGCTCAATCAACTTGCGCAGCAACTGGTTGTTAAGGGCATGGCCCGACTTGAAGCCTTTGAACTCGCCTATCAGGCTATTGCCCAACAGGTAGAGGTCACCGATTGCATCGAGGATCTTGTGCTTCACAAATTCGTCTTCGTAGCGAAGGCCGTCTTCGTTCAGTACACCATCCGCGTCGACCACAATGGCGTTTTCAACGCTGCCGCCGAGTGCGAGGTTGTGCTTGCGCAGGTACTCGATGTCACTCATGAAACCAAAGGTACGGGCGCGGCTGACTTCTTTTACGAACGAAGTGCTGGAAAAATCCACGCTTGCACTTTGTGTGCGGTCACGGAATACCGGGTGATCGAAATCGATCTCAAAGCTCACTTTAAAGCCTTCGAACGGGACGAAGGTGGCGCGCTTGTCGCCGTCTTCTACTGTCACTTCCCGCAGAATGCGAATGAACTTCTTGGCTGCGTCCTGTTCTTCCAGGCCGGCAGATTGAATCAAGAATACGAAGGGTCCAGCGCTGCCATCCATGATCGGGACTTCGGACGCGGAGAGCTCGACGTAGGCGTTATCGATGCCCAGGCCAGCCATGGCCGAGAGCAAGTGCTCCACCGTGTCCACTTTGACGTCACCGTTGACCAATGTGGTCGACATCGTGGTTTCGCCAACGTTTTCCGCGCGAGCAGGAATCTGCACCACAGGGTCCAGGTCGGCACGAACAAACACGATGCCGGTGTCGACAGGTGCAGGTTTGAGGGTCAGGTATACCTTCTCCCCGGAGTGCAGACCTACACCTGTGGCACGGATAATATTCTTCAGGGTGCGTTGTTTAATCATGGCTTGGACCGCTTGAGCGCAAATTGCGAACTGGTATCAACAAAGGCTGGCGATAATAGCAGACCAGACCTTTGCTGAACACCAATCACCTTCATAGCCCTGATACATTCCATCAATCGGCCTGACGACGCAGGAATGCCGGGATGTCCAGATAGTCCAGATCATCTTGCGGATTCGGGCTACGGGACGCAGCAGCACCGGCCTGAGCCTGGTTGCGCATCACGGTCGGACGGTCCAGATCACGGTAGTTCACCGACGACAGTTCCTGGCGCGAAGGCGCTGGAGCAGCAGCCGCTTGGCTGGCGTGGCTGTTGTGGCTGGTATGAACGGTATTGTCGATCACCTTTACAGGCTTCTCGATTTTAGCGCCCAGGCCGGTCGCAACCACGGTCACGTGCAATTCATCACGCATGTCTGGATCGATAACGGTACCGACTTTGACCATCGCGTGCTCGGAAGCGAAGGCTTCGATGATGCTACCCACGTCGGAGTACTCACCCAGGGACAGGTCAGGACCGGCGGTGATGTTCACCAGGATGCCGCGTGCGCCTTGCAGGTTCACGTCTTCGAGCAACGGGTTGCGGATGGCCGCCTCAGTCGCTTCACGTGCACGGTTCGGACCGCTGGCGCAGCCAGTGCCCATCATCGCCATGCCCATTTCGCTCATGACAGTGCGTACGTCGGCAAAGTCGACGTTGATCATGCCTGGGCGCTTGATGATGTCGGAGATACCGCGAACGGCACCGGCCAGTACATCGTCAGCCTTGGCGAACGCGGACAGCAGGCTTGCGTCCTTGCCCAGGATGGTCAGCAGCTTCTCGTTGGGAATGGTGATCAACGAGTCGACGCTTTCAGACAGCAGACGGATGCCTTCGTCGGCGATCTGCATGCGCTTGCGACCTTCGAACGGGAACGGACGGGTGACGACAGCCACCGTCAGAATGCCCATTTCCTTGGCCACTTCGGCAATGATCGGCGCAGCACCGGTACCGGTACCGCCGCCCATGCCGGTGGTGATGAACACCATGTTGGTGCCTTGCAGCACTTCAGCAATACGCTCACGGTCTTCCAGCGCGGCTTGACGGCCGACTTCCGGATTGGCGCCAGCGCCGAGGCCTTTGGTCACGGCTGTGCCCAATTGCAGGATGGTCCGCGCGCCGATGCTTTTCAGCGCCTGGGCATCAGTGTTGGCGCAGATGAATTCAACGCCTTCAATGTTGCTCTTGACCATATGGTTCACAGCGTTACCGCCGCCACCGCCGACACCGATCACTTTGATGACCGGGCTAGCGGGGATGTTGTCTACGAGTTCGAACATGTTCCCTCTCCTTTCATTTTCTCTAGTTTTTTCGCCTACTGCTTTACATCAGCTACAAGTTGCAAGCTATTAGCTGCAAGCTTGAAGCGTGTTACTTGAAGCTTGTAACTTGCCGCTTGAAGCTACTTCTTTAGAAGTTGCCCTTGACCCATGCCTGCAAACGCTCGAACAACGGCGCTTTCGCCTCGTCGTCGCTGCGGTAACTGTCACGGTTGCTCGGGCCCGACAAGGAAATGCCGTCGGCCTGCTTTTGCAGCCCGTACAACAGCAAGCCCACACCGGTGGAATAAATCGGGTTGCGTACCACGTCGCCCAGGCCTTTGACGCCATGGGGCAAGCCCAGGCGGACGGGCATGTGGAAGATTTCCTCGGCCAGCTCGACCGCGCCTTCCATCTTCGAAGTACCACCGGTCAGCACGATGCCGGCCGGGATCAAATCTTCGTAGCCGCTGCGACGCAGTTCAGCCTGGATCAGGGTGAACAGCTCGTCGTAGCGCGGCTCGACCACTTCGGCCAGGGCCTGACGCGACAATTCGCGCGGTGGACGGTCGCCCACGCTTGGCACTTTGATGGTCTCGCCGGCACCGGCCAGCTTGGCCAGGGCGCAGGCGTAGCGGATCTTGATTTCTTCGGCGTACTGGGTCGGTGTACGCAGCGCCATGGCGATGTCGTTGGTCACCTGGTCGCCGGCAATCGGGATCACGGCGGTGTGACGGATCGCACCCTCGGTGAAGATCGCGATGTCGGTGGTGCCGCCGCCGATGTCGACCAGGCATACGCCCAGTTCTTTTTCATCGTCGGTCAGTACCGAGTAGGCCGAGGCCAGTTGCTCGAGAATGATGTCGTCGATTTCCAGGCCACAGCGGCGCACGCATTTCTCAATGTTTTGTGCAGCGTTGACGGCGCAGGTCACCACGTGGACCTTGGCTTCCAGGCGCACGCCCGACATGCCCAGAGGCTCACGAACGCCTTCCTGGTTATCGATCACGTAGTCCTGCGGCAGGGTGTGCAGCACACGCTGGTCAGCCGGGATCGCCACGGCCTGGGCAGCGTCGAGTACACGCTCAAGGTCAGCCGAGCTGACTTCGCGGTCGCGGATCGCCACGATGCCGTGGGAGTTCAGGCTGCGGATATGGTTGCCCGCCACGCCGACAAACGCCGAATGGATCCGGCAACCGGCCATCAGTTGCGCTTCTTCGATAGCGCGCTGGATCGATTGCACGGTGGACTCGATGTTCACCACCACGCCCTTCTTCAGGCCACGGGACGGATGCGTGCCAATACCGACGATTTCGATCGTGCCGTCTTCCCCAACCTCGCCCACCAGCGCCACCACTTTGGAGGTGCCGATATCGAGACCGACGATCATTTTGCCGCTTTGCACGTTTGCCATGGGTCCTGCCTCTTCTTAATTCTTCGCGACAGCGGGTTGCGCTGCCGTGGGCGCAGCCGGTTCACGCCAGCCGACGGCAAGGCCGTTGGCGTAACGCAGGTCGACGCTCGCAATGTTCGTAATCTGTTCTTTCAAGGTCTTGTCATAGATGACAATGAAGCGGCGCATCTTTTCCACCAAGCGGTCGCGTCCCAGCAACAACTGGATGCCCGGGCCGGAACTGCCAGCCCCGGTCGTCAAAAACCAGCTGCCCCGTTCACGCAGCTCCAGGCGTGCAATGGAGAAGCCCAGTGGCCGCAGCATCTGGCTCAAGACCTGGTACTGCTGCATCACTTGCTGCTGCGCCCGCTGTGGCCCGAACAACTGCGGCAGGTGCTCGTAGTTGGCCAGCTCACGCGGGGTGAACGCCTGGCCCTGGTTGTTCAACAGCGCTTCATCGCCCCAACGGGCCACGGGCAGTTGTTCTTCCAGGCGGATCGTTACCTGGTCCGGCCATACACGGCGGACTTCGGCGTGGGCGATCCACGGCATCTGTTCCAGCTCCGCGCGCATACCGGCCAGGTCGATGGTAAAGAAGCTCGCCGCCAGGTACGGGCCGATGCGCTGCTGTACCGCTTGCTGGCTGATGTAGCTCAAGTCGCCCTGCACACTGATCTTGGTGATCGGCCGGTCGGCGTACGGCAGTAGACGCTGTGCGCCCTCGTAAGTGCCAAAACCCAACACCACCAGCAGCACCGGCCAGAACAGCGCCTTGAGGAAACCAAAATTGGCTTTCGGCAGGCGCGCCGACATCGGCTCTTTAGCCACCATTCGGCTGGCACCCCGAGGCACCGGCTTGCGGTTCGGTGCTTGTGCGGGCTGATGACGAAGCGATGCGCCTTTCATGTCTTAGCCTCTGGGCTCAATGCTTGCCGCGAGGATCGCCAGCACCAACTGCTGAAAATCCAGACCGGCTGCGCGAGCGGCCATGGGCACCAGGCTGTGATCGGTCATGCCCGGAGCGGTGTTGACTTCAAGGAACCAGAAATTCCCTTGGTCATCCTGCATCACGTCTGCCCGCGCCCAACCGGCGATACCCAGCGCCTCACAGGCTTTCGCCGTGAGGTCCATCAATTCCTGTTCTTTGGTTGCATCAAGGCCGCACGGGATCCGGTACTGGGTATCGGAAGCCACGTACTTGGCGTCGTAGTCGTAAAAGGTGTGGGGCGTGCCCAATGCGATGGGCGGCAATACCTGGCCACGCAGGGTGGCGATGGTGTACTCGGGACCCTGGATCCACTGTTCAACCAATACTTGCGAATCGTAGGTGCTTGCCGCTTTCCATGCGTCGATCAATTCGGCGGCCGAGTTCACTTTGGCCATGCCGATACTGGAGCCTTCATGGGCTGGTTTGACGATCAAAGGCAGGCCCAGTTCCTTGGCTGCAGAAATACAATCGTCTTCGCTGCACAGCACGCTGTGACGCGGGGTCGGAATGCCCAGGCTGTGCCACACCTGCTTGGTGCGCAGCTTATCCATGGCCAATGCCGACGCGAGGATGCCGCTGCCGGTATAAGGAATGCCAGCGCACTCCAGCAGGCCTTGCATACTGCCGTCTTCACCGCCACGGCCGTGCAGGATGATGAAGGCGCGGTCAATTTTCTCGGCCTGCAGGCGGGCGAGGAAGTCGTCGCCTACGTCGATACCAAACGCGTTCACACCAGCGCTTTGCAGGGCTTCAAGCACGGCGTTGCCGGACTTGAGCGACACGTCGCGTTCAGCGCTTTTGCCGCCGAACAGCACCGCCACGCGACCGAAGTCGGCAGGCGTGACAGTGGAGAACAGGGAGCCGTAGTCAGTGGTCATTTCGACCTCCCCTTCGCGGCCGCAAACAGCGGGCTCGCCAACAATTTCGGGGCAAGGCCGCCAATGTCACCGGCCCCCTGGCACAGCAGAATGTCGCCGGCACGCAGCAGTGGCTTGACGATAGGGGCCAGGTCCACACCGCGCTCTATGTAGATCGGGTCCAACTGGCCACGCTGACGGATGCTGTTACACAGCTTGCGGCTGTCGGCACCCGGAATCGGTTCTTCACCGGCCGGGTAGACTTCCATCAACAACAGCACGTTGGCATCGGCCAATACATTGACGAAATCGTCGTACAAATCCCGGGTACGGCTGTAACGGTGCGGCTGGTAGACCATCACCAGGCGGCGCTCCGGCCAGCCACCACGCACGGCCTTGATCACGGCGGCCACTTCGGTGGGGTGGTGACCATAGTCGTCCACCAGCATCACGTCGCCGCCTTCTACCGGCAGTTGGCCGTAGACCTGGAAGCGACGGCCCACGCCGGCAAAGCGCGACAGACCTTCGACGATGGCTTCATCGCTGACGCCCTCGTCACTCGCAATGCAGATAGTCGCCAGCGAGTTCAAGACGTTGTGGTTGCCCGGCATGTTCACCGAGACATCCAGCGGTTCACGGTCCGGGCGCAGCACGGTGAAATAGGTCTGCATGCCTTCCTGGCGCACATTGATCGCGCGCACGTCGGCGTCTTCGCTGAAGCCGTAGGTCACGGTTGGGCGCTTGACCGATGGGAGGATTTCACGCACCACCGGGTCGTCCAGGCACACCACGGCCAGACCGTAGAACGGCAGGTTGTGCAGGAACTCGACGAAGGTTTTCTTCAACTTGTTGAAGTCGCCGTCGTACGTCGCCATGTGGTCTTCGTCGATGTTGGTGACGACGGCGACCATCGGCTGCAGGTGCAGGAAGCTCGCATCACTTTCATCGGCTTCGGCGATCAAGTAACGGCTGGTGCCGAGCTGGGCATTGGTGCCGGCTGCATTCAGGCGGCCGCCGATCACGAACGTTGGGTCCAGGCCACCGGCCGCGAACACCGAGGCGATCAGGCTGGTCGTGGTGGTTTTGCCATGGGTACCCGCAACGGCAATGCCGTGGCGATAGCGCATCAGCTCGGCAAGCATCTCGGCGCGTGGCACCACGGGAATACGGCGCTCAAGGGCCGTGGCCACCTCCGGGTTGGAGGTGTTCACAGCGCTGGACACTACCAGCACGTCGGCTTCGGCGGCGTTCTCGGAACGGTGGCCGATGAAGATCTGCGCGCCAAAGGTTTTCAGGCGCTCGGTGACCGGCGACTCTTTCAAGTCAGAGCCGGACACCTGGTAGCCCAGGTTCAGCAGTACTTCGGCGATACCGCACATACCCACGCCGCCGATACCGACGAAGTGGATGCGACGGATGCGGCGCATTTCCGGTTGCGGCATGGCTTTCTGATTCTCAACCATGAGCCACCTCCAGGCAGATATCGACCACGGTGCGGGTTGCGTCAGGTTTGGCCAGGCGGCTTGCGGTGCTCGCCATGCTATTGAGTCGTTCCGGTTGCATCAAAACCTCGGTCAGGCGTGCGGCCAAATCGGCGGCGCCAGTCGTTCTTTGCGGCAGCAGGAAGGCAGCGCCCTCCCCGGCCAAATATTCGGCGTTGCGGGTCTGGTGATCGTCAATCGCGTGGGGCAGAGGCACCAGCAAGGACGGCAGACCGGCGGCGGCCAGTTCACTGACGGTCAGCGCACCAGCGCGACAAACCACCAGGTCGGCCCAGCCATAGGCTTGGGCCATGTCTTTGATGAAGGGCTGTACGTTCGCCTCTACACCGGCTTCGCGGTAGCGCGTCGCGGTGCCTTCATCGTGATGCTTGCCGGCCTGATGGAAGACCTCCGGGCGCACTTCCACAGGGAGTTGCGCCACGGCTTCCGGCAGCAGTTTGTTCAGCGGCTCGGCGCCGAGGCTTCCACCCAGGATCAGCAGGTGCGCCTTGCGCCCGGCCAATGCTTCGCGAGCGATGTCCATAAACAGTTCAGTGCGCACCGGGTTGCCGGTGGTGCGGCGCTTGTCCGATGCTGCAAACGTATTCGGGAACGCTTCACACACCCGTGCAGCCAAGGGCACCAGCAGGCGGTTGGCAGTACCGGCGACGGCGTTCTGTTCGTGCACGATCACCGGCACGCCGGCAAGCTTGGCGGCGACGCCACCCGGGCCGGTCACGTAACCGCCAAAGCCGAGCACGCACACCGGTTTCAATTCGCGAATGACCTTGCGCGCTTGCCATACCGCCTTGAGCAACACAAACGGCGCCTTGAGCAAGGACAGTTTGCCTTTGCCACGCAGGCCGGTGACGTTGATCAGGTGCAGGGGCAAGCCGGCATTGGGTACCAATTCGTTTTCGATGCCACGCGGTGTTCCCAACCAGTGCACGGTGAAACCACGGTTCTGAAATTCGCGCGCGCAGGCCAGGGCCGGGAACACATGGCCCCCGGTGCCGCCCGCCATGATCAGCACGTTAGCGCCCATGGGTCGGCTCCTCGGCGAAGTCACTTTCGCTGAACTCCATCTCCTCGCTGCCCAAGTGGGTTCGACTCTCCCACTCGATACGCAACAACAAGCCCAGACAGATGCAGCAAATCACCAACGAACTGCCGCCGTAGCTGAGGAACGGCAGGGTCAGGCCCTTGGTCGGCAGCCGACCGATATTCACCCCGACGTTAATCAGGAATTGGCCGATCCATAGGAAAGCCAACCCATACGCAACGTAGGCGGCAAAGTACTGCTTGGCTTTCTCTGCCCACAGGCCTATGTACATGGCGCGCACACAGACAAATACAAACAGCGCAACAGTGCACAGCGAACCCACTACACCAAGCTCTTCCGCCAGTACCGAGAACACGAAGTCGGTGTGGGCTTCCGGCAGGTAAAACTGTTTCTGCACACTGTTCCCCAAGCCCACGCCAAACCACCCGCCGCGGCCAAAGGCGATCAGCGCCTGGGTCAACTGGTAACCCGCGCCAAACTGATCGGACCATGGATCGGTAAAGGTAATCAGGCGGGCCATCCGATAGGGTTGCGCCAGGACCAGAAGGTAGACCGCGACCACCGCCAGCACGACCATCAAGGCGAAGCGTACGAGCCCGACGCCACCGAGGAATAGCATCGCCGCCGCCGCGCCCATCATGACGACGGTGGCACCGAAGTCAGGCTCCATCAGCAACAGGCCGGCCATAGGCAGCAGCACGATGAATGGCTTGAAGAAACCCATCCAGCTTTCGCGCACTTCTTTCTGGCGCCGCACCAGGTAGCCGGCGAGGTAGATCACCACGAATACCTTGGCGATTTCCGAAGGCTGCACGTTGAATGCACCGAAGCCGATCCAGCGCATCGAACCGTTCACCTCGCGGCCGATGCCGGGCAGGATCACCATGACCAGCAAGCCAAACGCACCGATCAGCATCAGCCAACCCAGGCGTTGCCAGGTAGCGATCGGGATCATCATGGTTACGACGCAGGCACCGAGGCCGATCACCAGGTACACCAAGTGACGGATCATCATGTACAGGGTGTTGCCCGACTGCACGGCGGCCACTTCGGAGGACGCCGACGTGATCATCACCAGGCCCAGGCCAAGCAGGGCCAGGCAACCGGCGAGCATTGGGAAATCCAGGTCGATACCGCGCCCGGTAATAATCGGCGACGGGTACGGCTTGATGATGTTTCTGAAGTCGATACTCATGCCAAGGCCTCCACGGCGCGGGCGAACAGCTGGCCGCGCTCTTCGTAGTTCTTGAACATGTCGAAACTGGCGCATGCCGGCGACAGCAGGACCGCATCGCCGGGCTGGGCAAGGGCTTTGCACTGGGCGATGGCGTCGTCCAGGGACGTGGCGCGTATGTGTTGCACGCCTTCGCCCAACGTAGCAGCGATCAAGTCAGCATCGCGCCCCATCAGCACCACGGCACGGCAATGTGCAGCGACCGGACCTTTAAGGTCCTTGAAGTCGGCACCTTTGCCGTCACCGCCAGCGATCAGCACCAGCTTGCCTTCGATATCGGCACCAAGGCCCTCGATGGCAGCCAGCGCCGCACCGACGTTGGTGGCCTTGGAATCGTTGTAATAGCTCACGCCATCCAGGTCGCGGACCCACTGGCAGCGATGCTCAAGACCGCCGAAGGTGCGCAGGGCCGATAACATAGCGTCGAACGGCAGGCCCACGGCATGGCCGAGCGCCAAGGCCGCCAGGGCGTTGGACTGGTTATGTGCGCCACGGATTTTCAGCTCGCGCACCGGCATCAGGTTCTGGAATTCGAAGGCCAGGTATTTCTCGCCGTTCTCTTCGCGAATGCCGAAGGTTTTGAAATCCGGCTTGCCGAGGCCGAAGGTCCAGCACGGCAGGCCCTCGCCCATCAGCGGGCGGCTCAATGCATCTTGGCGATTGACCACCACTTGCCTGGCGCCACGGAAGATCCGGTGCTTGGCCAGATGGTACGCAGGCAGGCCGCTATAGCGGTCCATGTGATCTTCGCTGACGTTCAATACGGTGGCGACTTCAGCACCGAGGTCGTGAGTCGTTTCCAGCTGGAAGCTCGACAACTCCATCACGTAAAGCTCGACGTCGTCGCTCAGCAGTTCCAGCGCCGGCGTGCCGAGGTTGCCGCCCACGGCCACGCGCTTGCCGGCCGCCGCCGCCATCTCGCCAACCAGAGTGGTCACGGTGCTTTTCGCGTTCGAGCCGCTGATGGCGATGATCGGTGCCTTCGCGTTACGTGCGAACAGATCAATGTCGCCGGACAGCTTGACGCCCCGCGCTGCTGCGGCTTGCAGGGCCGGTGTCGCGATTGCCAGGCCGGGGCTCACGTAGAGCTCGTCGGCACGGCACAGAAACTCGACATCCAACTCGCCACAACGCACTTCCACGTGCGGGTAGTCACGGCGCAGCGTGACCAGCTCCGGTGGATTTTCCCGCGTGTCGGCCACGGCAAACGACGTGCCCCGGTTCGCCAGGAAGCGAACCAGGGACATGCCGCTCTTGCCGAGGCCGACAACGATACGGAAGTGGTCTGAAGCGATCAGGGACACTCGTTTCTACCTCAGTTTCAGGGTGGCAAGGCCGACCAGGACCAGAATCACGGTGATGATCCAGAAACGGACAATCACGCGCGGCTCGGGCCAGCCCTTGAGTTCAAAGTGGTGGTGAATCGGCGCCATGCGGAACACACGACGCCCGGTCAATTTGAAGGAGGCCACCTGGATGACCACCGACAGGGTTTCCATCACGAACACACCGCCCATGATGAACAACACGATTTCCTGGCGAACGATCACCGCGATGGTGCCCAGGGCCGCGCCCAGTGCCAGTGCGCCGACGTCGCCCATGAAGACTTGTGCCGGGTAGGTGTTGAACCACAGGAACCCCAGGCCAGCACCGATCAGCGCGCCGCAGAACACGATCAACTCACCCGCGCCCGGTACGTAAGGGATCAGCAGGTATTCAGCGAATTTCACGTTACCCGACAGGTAGCAGAAGATGCCGAGCGCACCGCCGACCATCACCGTCGGCATGATCGCCAGGCCGTCGAGGCCGTCAGTCAGGTTCACCGCGTTGCTTGAGCCAACGATCACGAAATAGGTCAGCACCACAAAGCCGATGCCCAGTGGAATGCTGGCGTCCTTGAGCATTGGGATGATCAAGGTGGTCTCGACGGCGCTCGGCGCCGTCATGAACAGGAAAATCGCTGCGCCCAGGCCGAACACCGATTGCCAGAAATACTTCCAGCGGCTCGGCAGCCCCTTGGAGTTTTTCTCGATCACCTTGCGGTAGTCATCCACCCAGCCGATGGCGCCGAACAACAAGGTCACCAGCAGCACAGTCCAGACATAACGGTTGTGCAGGTCAGCCCACAGCAAGGTGCTGATGCCGATGGACGAGAGGATCAGCGCGCCGCCCATGGTCGGCGTGCCGGATTTGGACAGGTGCGACTGCGGGCCGTCATTGCGAACCGATTGACCAATTTGCAGGTTCTGCAGGGTGCGGATCATCCACGGCCCCAAAAACAGTGACAGAGACAGCGCGGTCAGCACACCCAGGATCCCGCGCAGGGTCAGGTACTGAAAGACCGCGAAGCCTTTGTGGAACTGTTGCAGATACTCAGCCAGCAGCAGCAGCATTAATGTTTCTCCGTACTTGAGCCACACAAGGCCGCGACGACGTTTTCCATCACCGCGCTGCGCGATCCCTTGATCAAAATGGTTGTGTGTTTGTCTTGTTCAGCCGCCGTCAGCGCCTGGATCAGCTCGGCCTGGGTCGCGAAATGCCGCGCGCCGGAACCAAAGCTGTTTACCGCGTGAGCCATGTTCGGGCCGACGGCGTAGAGCGCGTCAACGTTGCCTGCGGCATACGCACCGACTTCACGGTGCGACTGTTCGGCCCACTCGCCCAGTTCGGCGATATCACCCAGCACCAGTACCTTGCGACCGTCAAAGCCTTTGAGCAGGTCAATGGCGGCGCAGACCGAGGATTGGTTGGCGTTGTACGTGTCATCAATCACGCGCATGCCGTTGGTGGCCAACTGCGCCACAGTGCGGCCCTTGACCGGCTGCACCGCGCCCAACCCGGTGGCGATACCGAACAACGATACGCCCAAGGCGTAAGCAGCAGCGGCGGCGGCCAAGGCGTTGGCGACGTTGTGGTTGCCCAGCAGGTTCAACTGAACGTGCTCACTGCCTTGCGGAGTATGCAAGGTAAAGGACGGGCATCCACGCGCATCGACCGTGATGTTGGAGGCATGGAAATCGGCCGCTGCATTCAGCACGGCAAACGTCAGGACCTTGCGCCCGGCAGCGCGTACCCGCCAGGTTTCGAAAGCCTTGTCGTCAAGATTCAGAACAGCAGTGCCCGACGCATCCAGGCCCTCAAGGATTTCACCTTTGGCTTGGACGATTTTTTCCGGGCCACCGAACTCGCCGACGTGGGCGGTACCGGCATTGTTGATGATTGCCACGTGAGGCTTGGTCAAGGTCACGGTGTAGGCAATTTCACCGACGCGCGAAGCGCCCAGTTCGATCACAGCCGCGGTGTGTTCCGGGGCGAGTTCAAGCAGGGTCAGCGGAGCGCCGAAATCATTGTTCAGGTTGCCACGTGTGGCAAGGACCGGCCCGCGCGTGCGCAGCACACCGGCAAGCAGTTCCTTGACCGTGGTCTTACCGCTGGAGCCGGTGATGGCTGCAACCGGCTTATCAACAAAGGCGGCGCGGTTCAACGCGCCCAGCTGGCCCAAGGCCAGACGGGTATCGGCGACCAGCAATTGCGGCAAGGTGGAGTCGGCGACTTCGTGCTGCACCAACGCGCCGACGGCGCCTTTGGCGGCGACGTCGTTCAGGTAGTCATGACCGTCGAAACGCGGACCGGTCAGGGCAACAAACAGTTGCCCCGGCGTGATGGCGCGGCTGTCGATACTGACGCCGTCGAAACTGCAATCGCCCGACAACACACGGGCCGACAGCGCCTGGGCAAGTTCGCTGAACGTCATCGCTTTAAGCATGAGCGACCTCCCAGGCCGTCAAGGCATGCTCAGCCTCGAGCAGATCGGAGAAGGCATGCCGCTCGCCGTTGATTTCCTGGTAGTCCTCGTGACCTTTGCCGGCCAGCACGACCACGTCGTCAGCGCTGGCGCTGGCGATCAGTTGGGCGATAGCGGCGCCGCGACCGGCAACGAAAGTGACCTTGGACGCCTCTTTGAAGCCAACACGGATGTCGTCAAAAATCTGGCTCGGGTCCTCGCTGCGTGGGTTGTCGTCGGTGACGAGCACACCATCAGCCAGGCGTTCGACAATGTCGGCCATCAGCGGGCGTTTGCCGCGATCGCGATCGCCGCCGCAACCAAACAGACATAGCAATTTGCCCTTGGCGTGCGGACGCAGGGCCATCAGTACTTTTTCCAAAGCGTCTGGCGTGTGGGCGTAATCGACCACCACCAACGGCTGCGTGCCGCCACCCAGGCGCTGCATGCGACCGGCCGGCCCCTCCAGCTTGGGCAGTACGCGCAGGATTTCGTCCAGGGCGTAGTCCAGGCCGAGCAACGCGCCGATAGCGGCGAGTACGTTGCTCAGGTTGAAGCGACCGAGCAAGGTGCTGCGTAAATGGTGTTCGCCTTGCGGTGTAACCAAGGTGGCGCGCACGCCTTCGTCATTGAATTGGGCTTCGCGGCAATACAGGTAAGCGCTGGAGTCTTCCAGGCTGTAGCTGATCAGGCGCGATTCACGGTCTTCGGCTGCCAGTTGGCGACCAAACGCGTCGTCCAGGTTCACGACCCGGCACTTGAGGTCATTCCAGGCAAACAGCTTGGCCTTGGCTGCCGCGTAGGCTTCCATGGTGCCGTGGTAGTCCAGGTGATCACGGGACAGGTTGGTCATCACCGCCACATCAAACGCCAGCGCGGTGACGCGCCCCTGGTCCAGGCCATGGGACGACACTTCCATCGCAACCGCCTTGGCACCGGCCTTTTTCAGGTCGGCCAGGGTCGCTTGCACGGCGATCGGGTTTGGCGTGGTGTGCAGGCCGCTGTGCAGCGCGCCGTAGAAACCGGTGCCCAAGGTGCCAACAATGCCGCAATGCTGGCCGAGCAGGTCAAGGGCCTGGGCGACCAATTGGGTCACGCTGGTCTTTCCGTTGGTACCGGTCACGCCGACCAGATTGAGCTGGCGGCTCGGGTCGCCATAGAAGCGGCCGGCAATGTCGGACAATTGCGCAGCCAGGCCTTTGACCGGAATCAATGGCACGTCAGTGATCGGCAGCACGGTAGCGCCTTCCACTTCGTAAGCCACGGCGGCTGCACCACGCTGCAACGCGTCTGCGATATGCGCGCGGCCATCGAATTTACCGCCAGGCACGGCCAGGAACAGGTCACCGGCACGCACACTACGACTGTCCAGGCTCAACTCGCGAATCAACAAATCGCGACCAGCGTGGGCAAAAATCTTGTTCAGGCTAAGAGACATCAGCCGCGCCCTCCATTGGCTTTTACAGCAGCGGTCGGTGGTCCGGCGCTCGCTTGTTGAGTCGGCGGCAGGTTGTCCGGCGTGATGTTCATCAGGCGCAGGGTGCCGGACATCACTTTGCTGAACACCGGCGCCGATACCAGGCCGCCGAAGTAGCCCGCTTTGCTCGGCTCATCGATCACGACGACGATGGCGTAGCGTGGGTCGCTCATCGGACCGAAGCCGGCGAACAACGAACGGTAGGAGTTTTCGGCGTAGCCCCTGGTGCCGACCGATGTCTTGCGCGCGGTACCCGACTTGCCGGCCACGTGATACGCCGGCACTTGGGCACGGAATACACCGCGCGGTGCTTCGATCACTTGTTGCAGCATGCCTTGGATGGTCTTGGCGACGTTTTCCGGGATGACCTGGGTGGCTTTCGGCGCTTCGTCGATGTGGATCAGGCTCAGTGGAACCATCCGGCCATTATTTGCCAATACAGAGAAAGCATGGGCCAGTTGGATCGCCGTCACCGACAGGCCGTAGCCGTAGGAAAGTGTGGCGGTCTCGGCCTTTTTCCAGTCGCGATAGTTAGGCAGGTTGCCCACACGTTCGCCAGGGAAATCCAGGCCGGTGGGTTGGCCCAAACCGAGCTTCTGCGCCAGGTGGTAAATGGTTTCGCCACCAATATCGAAGGCGACCTTACTCATGCCCACGTTACTGGAGTTGATCAGGATACCTGTCAAATCCAGCACAGGACCTTCGGAGCGCGATACGTCGCGAATGGTGTATTTTCCCAGCTGCAAGGTGCCTGGGTACACCTCGACCTTGTCGCTGGGTTTCCAGCGTCCGGTTTCCAGGGCGGCACTCATCGAGATGGCTTTCATGGTCGAACCTGGTTCGAACACGTCGATCATCGCGCGGTTGCGCATCATCGCCGGTTGCAGGTTGCGACGGTTGTTGGGGTTGTAGGTCGGCTGGTTGACCATGGCAAGGATCTCGCCGGTCTTCACGTCCATGATCACCAGGCTGCCGGCCTTGGCGCCGTTCTCGATGATCGCGTTACGCAGCTCGCGGTTGGCCAGGTATTGCAGGCGCAGGTCAATCGACAACGCCAAGGGCTTACCGGCCTTGGCGTTTTTGGTGACCTGGACATCCTTGATCAACCTCCCGCGCCGATCCTTGATGACTTGTCGCTTGCCGGGAACTCCGGCGAGCCATTCATCGTAGGCGAGTTCCACACCTTCTCGGCCGTGGTCATCGATGTCGGTAAAGCCGACCATGTGCGCGGTGGTTTCACCCGCCGGGTAGAAACGACGGAATTCCTCGATGCCGTAGACACCGGGGACTTTAAGATCGAGCACTTGCTGGCCCTGTTCGGGGGTGAGGCCGCGAACCAGGTAGATGAATTCTTTGTTGGCTTGCGCTTCCAGACGCTGGGCCAAGGCTTTCGGGTCTTGGCCGAGGGCAGCGGCAAGCGCTGGCCAACGGTCCTTGGCCACCTGCAGTTCCTTGGGGTTTGCCCACAGGGTAGTCACCGGGGTGCTGACGGCCAAAGGCTCGCCATTACGGTCGGTGATCAGGCCGCGGTGCGCAGGAATCGGAATATGCCGCAGACTACGTGCATCGCCCTGGCTGATCAGGAACTCACGGTCGATCACTTGCAGATCAATGATCCGCCAGGCGATCGCACCCACCATCAATGCCAGCAACCCCACCACCAGGCGGAAGCGCCATGGGTAGAGTGCGCCTTCGAGCTTCATCATGGCGTCACCATGCGAACTTCGGCCGCGCCGGGGATGTGCATTTTCAACTGTTCGGTGGCCAGCACTTCGATGCGACTATGGGCAGTCCAGGTGCTTTGCTCCAGGATGAGCCGGCCCCACTCGGCTTGCGCCTTGTCCCGCACACTCAATTCCCCGTACAGGGTATTGAGCAATTGACGGTTGTAGTGCGCGCTGTAGGACACCGCAATCGCGGACACCAGCACGCCAACGTACAACAGCATCATGAAGAAGCTGCCGCCCGGAAGAGGCTTGGCAAAAAGCTTGCTCACCGTAACTTCTCCGCGACGCGCATGACGGCACTGCGGGAACGTGGGTTAGCCTTGAGTTCGGCCTCGGAAGCGAACTGCGGCTTGCCATGGATTTTGATTTTCGGCACAAAGGCGTCGAAACGTACCGGCAGGTTGCGCGGCAGGTTGTCGGACTCACCCTTGACCAGGCGACGCATGAACAGTTTGACGATACGGTCTTCCAGGGAGTGGAAGCTGATCACAACAAGTCGACCGCCCACTTCCAGCGCCTCGAGGGCAGCTTCGAGGCCGGCCTCCAGGTCGCCCAATTCGTTATTGACGTGAATACGCAAGCCTTGGAACGCACGGGTCGCCGGGTTCTTGCCTTTTTCCCACGCGGGGTTGGCGACTTTCAGTACTTCGGCGAGATCAGCGGTGCGCTCGAATGGCTGGATTTCGCGACGCTCGACCACGGCACGGGCCATGCGACCGGCGAAGCGTTCTTCACCGTATTCCTTGAACACACGGGCGATTTCTTCCACGGGTGCGGTGGCGATGAACTGTGCAGCACTGACGCCACGCGTGGGGTCCATGCGCATGTCGAGCGGGCCGTCGTTCATGAAACTGAAGCCGCGCTCCGGGTCGTCGAGCTGTGGCGAAGACACGCCCAGGTCGAGCAAAATCCCGGCCACCTTGCCCGCCATGCCGCGCTCGGCGACTTCAGCGCCCAGTTCGGCAAAGCTACGCTGCACAACGACAAAGCGGCCGTCTTCGGCCGCTAGCGCTTGCCCGGTGGCAATCGCTTGGGGGTCTTTGTCAAACCCGAGGAGTTTACCGTCCGACCCAAGCTGGCTGAGGATCAACCGACTATGCCCGCCCCTGCCGAAAGTGCCATCCAAATAGCAGCCATCCGCGCGTACGGCGAGAGCCTCAACGGCTTCGTCAAGCAGTACGGTGATGTGGTTAAAGCCGCTATCAATAGTCACAGGATCAAATCACGCAGTTCATCAGGCATAGCGCCCGGTTGTTGAATAGCAGCCAGGTCTGCTGCAGAAACAGCATCCCAAGCATCTTCGTCCCACAATTGGAACTTGTTCAGTTGGCCGACCAGCATTGCGCGCTTATCCAGCTTGGCGTACTCGCGCAAACGCGCAGGCACCAGGAAGCGACCGCTGCCATCGAGTTCAAGGTCGACGGCATTACCAATCAGCAAACGCTGCAGGCGGCGGTTTTCTTCACGCAATGAAGGCAGGGCGCGCAGCTTGGTTTCAATCAACTCCCACTCATCGAGCGGATAAACACATAAACAAGGGTCAACGGCATCGATGGTGATGATTAACTGCCCGGAACTTCGCGAAATCAGCTCGTCACGATACCGGCTCGGCATAGCGAGACGGCCTTTTGCATCGAGACTGATTGCATTAGCTCCGCGAAACACAGATGCGTTTCTCCAAATTTTAGCGTTTTACGTTCAAAAAACCCACTTTGTGCCACTTTCCGCCACTTGCGCACACTATAGGAATGCGCCCACCACACCGTCAAGGCGCGGATTCAAGGAAAAGCCTTACAGAACGGAGATTTAGGAGCGTAAACGGAGGAGAAACCCGAGTTCGTCGGTATTTTTGGCTCAACAAGCGCAGATAGCTCAAAGAGCTATGGCTTAAAGTTAAAGTGATTTATTAAGAGTAAGATTTTTTTGGTATTACGAAGATGCATCTGCCAATGATTTGGCAGGGAGGGATTCTTGCGTTACTACCGGTTTCCGCCCGAGATTCAGACAGAAGAAAAAAGGTGGAGAGTCGATCTGTAAGCCGGGTTCTGTCTTGAACAGTCATTCGTCTACGATGGCCATCACTGGACACCTTTAGCAACCTACCCGGTCCCAGCGCGGGCCACGCCTTGGGACCCTATTTGGTCTTGCTCCAAGTGGGGTTTACCTAGCCACGAACTGTTGCCAGTCGTGCGGTGCGCTCTTACCGCACCTTTTCACCCTTACCGGCACCGAAGCGCTTAGGCGGTTATTTTCTGTGGCACTTTCCGTAGGCTCACGCCTCCCAGGCATTACCTGGCACTTCGCCCTATGGAGCCCGGACTTTCCTCCCCCTCCTAATTTTCATAGAAGGCAGCGACTGTCCAATCGACTCTCCGCCGCGAAGGTTAACGGCACGGCGGACTTAGGACAAGTAATAAAAGTTCAGAATTGCCATCACGTTCAGACGGAATACAGGTTTTAGCCCAAAACTATTCGGCTTTCTGTTTATCCAGCGCAGCCTGGTACAAGAGGTTCTTGCGAACGCCGGTAATTTCCGCCGCCAGGGCCGCAGCACGCTTGAGGGGCATTTCCTTGAGCAGCAGGTCAAGGATGCGCATCGCCTCGCTGCCCACGGCGTCTTCATCCTCCGGCGCCGTCCAGCCCGCCACCAGCACAACGCACTCGCCGCGCTGTTGATTGCTGTCGCCCTCGACAAACCCGCGCAGCGCTTCCAAAGGCAGGCCCTTTAGTGTTTCAAAGGTCTTGGTCAGCTCACGGGCCAGCAGTGCCAGGCGTTCGCCGCCAAACACCAGCTCCATGTCTTGCAGGCATTCAAGGATGCGGTGTGGGGCCTCGTAAAAGATCAGGGTGCGCGGTTCTTCCTTCAACGCCTGAAGACGCGCGCGACGGCCCACGGCCTTGGCCGGCAGAAAACCTTCGAAGATAAAACGGTCGGAGGGCAAACCTGCCGCCGACAATGCGGCGATCAGCGCGCACGCCCCCGGAACAGGCACTACATTGATACCCGCAGCCCGTGCCTGGCGCACCAGATGGTAGCCTGGGTCGGAAATCAGCGGCGTACCCGCGTCGGAGATCAGCGCCACATCGTCGCCGGCCAACAGGCGCACGATAAAACGACTGCCCTCTTCGCGCTCATTATGTTCATGGCAGGCCGCAAGTGGGGTGCTGATACCAAAATGCTGCATTAATCGCTGGGAGTGCCGCGTGTCTTCAGCCGCGACCAATTTGACGTCGCGCAACACCTTAAGCGCCCGCGCACTGATGTCGTCCAGGTTGCCAATGGGCGTCGCCACGACAAAAAGCGAGCCTGAAGTGGAATTCAAAGGACCTGGAGCAGTCAAAACGCACACCTCGATGGTTGGCAAAAGCGGCATTGTAGCGCGTAGGCGCCTTGAAAATATGCCATCAAGGTCGATGCCGTTTCAGCCGTTAGTCGCCGGTAGCAACATTTGCACGACCTAAATTGACAGTTTCACGCCACTAACATCGCGCCTGGGCCAGTGCTTGGGTACAATTCCACGCTTATTTGATCGGTATCAGGAACACTTACATGATCGCTTGCCTGCGGCTGCTCTCCGCCCTCTGCCTCGCTGCCTTGCTGGCCGCTTGCGCCAGCTCGCCCTCGTCCAGCCTTGGCGACCTTCCACGGACTCCGGACGCCAGTATCGAGCAACTGCTCGAACAGGCCACGACTGCCAACACGCCAGAAAAGGCCGCCATGCTGCGCCTGAGTGCGGCAGACATGGCCTACAAACAGAACAACTCAGGGCGCTCGGCGCAGATTCTGGCGCAGGTGCCCCTGGATATCCTCAAGCCAGCCCCGCAGGTTTTTGCGAGCACCCTGGCCGCCGAATTGGCCATGGCACGCAACCAGCCCAAGGCCGCCTTGACCGCCCTGAACCACCCGAGCCTGCAAAACCTGAAGGACCTGCCGCCTGAACAGCAGATCCGCACAGGCAGCGTGCACGCCCGTGCTTATGAGGCCGATGGCCAGACCCTGGCGGCTGCGCGTGAGCGTGTTGCCATGGCCCCGCTGCTCACTGGCGATGCCGCCAACAGCAACCACGAAGCCATCTGGGCACTGATTGGCGCCCTGCCGGCCGAACAGCTGCAAGCCAGCGGGAACCCAGTGCTGGACGGCTGGATCACCCTCGCCCAGTCGGTCAAGGGCGCCGGTACGCTGGAGCAACAACAAGCCGCGATCGACACCTGGCGTGCACAGAACCCGGGCCACCCAGCCGCCGTGCAACTGCCGTCGCCGCTGATCAAACTCAAGGAGCTGGCCAGCCAGCCCCTGACCAAGATTGCCCTGCTGCTGCCCCAAGACGGCCCGCTGGCCGCCGTCGGCAAAGCACTGCGCGAGGGTTTCATGGCTGCGCACTACCAGGCTGAACAAGCCGGGCAGAAGCCGCCAGTCATCGAGTTCTATGACAGCTCGCGCCTGACCTCCATTGATGAGTTCTACGCCAAGGCCCAGGCCGCAGGCGTGCAACTGGTGGTCGGTCCGCTGGAAAAACCACTGGTCAAACAGCTCAGTGCACGTGCGCAGTTGCCGATTACCACCCTGGCGCTGAACTACAGCGAGACTGACCAAGGCCCGCCGCAGCTGTTCCAGTTCGGCCTGGCTGCTGAAGACGAAGCCCGCGAAGTATCGCGCCGCGCACGTGCCGACGGCCTGCATCGCGCTGCGGCGATGGTGCCACGTGGTGAGTGGGGCGAGCGTGTCTACAAGGCCTTCCGCCAGGATTGGGAAGCCAATGGCGGCACGGCGATGGGTGTCGAGTATGTCGACCAGCCAGTCGCCCTCGCCCAGCAAATTGCCGAACTGCTCCAACTGCGTAAAAGCGAAGGCCGCGCCAAGAGCCTGCAAAGCACCGTCGGCACCGACGTAGCCGCGCAACCCTCGCGTCGCCAGGACATCGAGTTCATCTTCCTGGCCGTGACCCCGCAGCTGGCCCAGCAGATCAAGCCGACCCTGAACTTCCAATACGCCGGTGATTTGCCGGTGTACGCCACGTCCCACGTGTTCAGCGCCAGCGGCGACAAGAACCAGTACCTGGACATGACTAACGTGATGTTCTGCGAAACCCCTTGGCTGCTCAACACCACCGATCCTCTGCGCAACCAGGTTGCTGCCCAATGGCCGCAAGCCAATGGCAGCCTGGGCCGCCTGTATGCGATGGGCGTCGATGCCTACCGCCTGGCGCCGCGCCTGGGCCAACTCAAGGCATTGCCGGATACCCGTGTTGACGGCCTTTCGGGCAACCTGGGCATCAGCACCAACCAGCGCGTTGATCGCCAGCTGCCATGGGCCAAGTTCGTCGGTGGCGGGATCCAGCGCCTGCCGGACACCCCGCGCTGATGCCCGAGCGGTCCAGCGCACAAAGCGGCAAGGACGCCGAACTTCAAGCATTGAAACACTTGCAACAGCAGGGTCTGCGCCTACTGGCGCAGAACTGGTTGTGCAAACGCGGCGAGCTTGATCTGGTCATGCTTGACGGCGATACAGTAGTATTCGTCGAGGTCCGCTACAGAAAACACGCACAATGGGGTGGCGCGCTCGCCAGTATCGACGGGCGCAAGCGTCAGAAACTGATACTCGCGGCGCAGTTTTTCCTGCAAAAAGAGCATCGCTGGGCCGACGCCCCCTGCCGTTTCGATGTGGTTGCCATAGAAAGCACACCGTCTGGTCAGGCTGATCTGAACTGGCTTAAAAATGCCTTCGACAGCTGATTCGCCGGACATCTTCACCACACACTTTTGCTCTTTGCTTTGCGGGCTACACATTCCTGTGCCAAACAGCCGCGCTACTTAAGGTCACACAGATGGACATGCAATCCCGAATTCGCCAGCTTTTCCAGGCCAGCATCGACACCAAGCAACAGGCGATGGACGTACTTGCACCGCACATCGAGCAAGCCAGTCAGGTCATGGTCAATGCCCTGCTCAACGAGGGCAAAATGCTCTCGTGCGGCAACGGCGGTTCGGCCGGCGATGCCCAGCATTTTTCGTCGGAGCTGCTCAACCGTTTCGAACGTGAACGCCCGAGCCTGCCGGCCATTGCCTTGACCACCGACTCGTCGACGATCACCTCGATCGCCAACGACTACAGCTACAACGAAATCTTCTCCAAGCAGATCCGCGCCCTGGGCCAACCGGGTGACGTGCTGCTGGCGATTTCCACCAGCGGCAACTCGGCGAATATTATTCAAGCGATCCAGGCCGCACATGATCGCGAAATGATTGTCGTAGCATTGACCGGACGCGATGGTGGCGGCATGGCCTCGTTGCTGCTGCCGGAAGACGTGGAGATTCGCGTCCCGGCCAATGTCACCGCACGTATTCAGGAAGTCCACCTGCTGGCGATCCACTGCCTGTGCGATCTGATCGACAGCCAACTGTTTGGGAGTGAAGAATGACCGTTAACCGCCTCAGCCTTTTGGCCATTACCCTGTGCCTCGCTATCAGCGGCTGCAGCACGGCCATCACCGCAACACGTGACACCCCTATTCAGGACGACAAGGGCACCCGTACCTTCGGCAGCAAGATCGATGACTCGCTGATCGAAACCAAGGTCGAAGTCAACGTCGCCAAGGCCGCGACCGACCTGGGCAACGGCGCATCACGCATTGTTGTCACCAGCTTCAACGGCGTCGTGCTGCTAGCAGGCCAGACACCACGCGCCGACCTCAAGGCCCAGGCCGAGCAAGCCGCTGCCGCTGTGCAGCGCGTGAAGAAGGTGCACAACGAGTTGCAGGTGATGGAACCGATCACTCTGCTGGCCATCAGTAATGACGCCCTGCTGACCACCAAGATCAAGGCGCAGATGCTCACTGATAACGCGATCCCTGGTTCGCGCATCAAGGTCGTCACCGACAACGGCATCGTTTACCTGATGGGCCTGCTGACCCAGGCGGAAGCAACCCGTGCATCCAATCTGGTGCAGGGTGTGTCCGGCGTGCAAAAAATCGTCAAGGTCTTCGAGTACATCGATTGACCTGAACACGCAGCCACAAAAAAGGCCGCCGCATGGCGTAATGCCAGTCAGTTAAGCTGACTGGCATTTTTGTTTTTGATCGGGTACTTCGGCGATTTCAGCCGGATAGCACAAGTACACGCGGTGAAGCTCAGTTCGCACGGATGGATGCCCGGACAATGGCGGCTCATTCCCACCATCTGATAACGCAACAGGTTGTAGCCCAGCACCTCCCCCACAACTCTTGGCCGATCATCTCGGGCGTCTTGCTACCCAGCATGTAGCTGCTGTTGAGCAGTGTCTGTTTCATCTCCCGGAACCCTAATTCGATCTCCCGGCGATGGCTGTACAGGTCGACGATTTCATCAGGTGGGAAGCGCAGCGAGTCGGCCATCGACGTCAAAGTCTGACAGACCTTGCCCTTGACGGTTTTGCTCAGGAGCCTTGCGGTCAGTCGCTCCGGCAATCCCGGCCATTGCTTGCGGGCCTGCGGCGAAGTGCTTAACGAGACCACCGCATCCTGACGGCCCAATCGCTGAATGACTTCGTACTGCGCCCCTTTGCGTAACGGCATCAACCAATGCCGCTCGGTGCCGGCCTGCGGCCACTGATGCAGCAACCCCAGGGAGTAAAAGCCGGGATCGAACAACGTCAACGAGTGATCCGGCGTGGTGTCGATCAGTTGCTCTGCCAGCTTCATTTCGTTGCTGCGATAAGCGCCGCTTGCACAAGGTGGCGACACCGGCCTGTTGCAATGCCTGCTCGACCAGAGAGGGATCAAGCCATGAATCCAATCCCTTGAGGGAATCGGGAGTCGAGACGACGTTGTGGGCTAGTTCCAATGCCAGAGCCAGACGCATAAAAAAATCCGACGCCTATTCAGGCATCGGATTTTGATTTCTTGCGGCCAAAGGTCAAACAATGAGGCTTAACTGATCGGCATTAGCCGCATGGCGCCCTTTTTTATTAACGTTTATTGGTATTGAGAGTACGGATTGCCCTGGAACTGGTTGTTCTGCTGTGGCGCCTGTTGCTGGGCACCTGGCTGGCCATACTGCTGGCCTGGGATTGGACCGAGGTTCACTTCAACGCGACGGTTCTGGGCACGGCCGTTAACGTCTGCGTTACTGGCAATCGGGTTATCCGGGCCGGCACCGCGTGCAGTCAGGTTGGCACCATTGACACCCTGGGACGTCAGGTAGTTGGCCACGCTCTGCGCACGACGCTGGGACAGGTCCATGTTCAACTGGCGGCTGCCGGTGCTATCGGTGTAACCAACGATCTGAATGGTATTCTGGTTGAACTGCTTGAGCGAGTTGGCCAGGTTGTTCAGAGGCTGGTAGAAGCTGCTGGAGATCGCGTCCGAGTTGGTCGCGAAAGTGATGTTGCCCGGCATGATCAGCTTGATCTGGTCGCCCTGTCGCTGAACTTCAACACCGGTATTGGCCATGCTTTCACGCAGTTTCTTTTCCTGCTGGTCGGCGTAGTAGCCATAGCCCGCAGCACCGGCGCCCGCAACCACGGCACCGATCAGTGCGCCCTTGCCACGGTTGTTATGGTCGATGGCCGCGCCCGCCAACGCACCCGCCAGGGCACCCAGGCCACCGTACTTGGCGGTCTTGCTCATACCGCCGGACTGGTTACTCGCCTGTCCCTGGCTGCTGCCGTCATAAGGGTTAGGTGATGCGCAGCCGGACAACAAGGCTACAGCGGTAGCAACAACAAGCAGACGACGCGAAGTGAACATGGGGGAGCTCCTACTTTTGCATTCTAAGGTGCAAAGGACATTGGCAATGGACCTGTGCCGAGTTTGGAACGCGACAAACGGTAAAAATTCCGTGGCTACAGAAACCGTAGCAGACGCACGCTGAACACGACCTGAGTTTTTCCGACAAGGCGTGCCTGCTATAGAACAGCACCTGCCTGGCAATTATTGCGTTACGCCCGCACAAAAGGGTTCTCGCGCATTTCATCACCCAGCCGGGTATCGGGGCCGTGACCGGTCACCACCGTCGCGCCCTCATCCAAGGTATACAAGCGCTGCTTGATCGAACGCACAATGGTCGCCTGGTCCCCGCCCCACAAATCTGTTCGCCCGATACCGCGACGAAATAGCGTGTCACCCGCAATCAGCAGCTTGGCATCGGCAAACCAAAAGCTCATCGACCCCGGCGTATGCCCCGGTGTGTGCAACGCCACACCGCAGCCGCAGGCCAATTCTTCATCATCTTCCAACCAGCGATCAGGCGAAGGCACCGGGGTGTAGGGAACGCGAAACATCTGGCATTGCATTTCCAGATTGTCCCAGAGGAATTGATCTTCCTTGTGCAAGTGCAACGTGGCGCCGGTCTTCTCTTTCAACTGACCGGACGCCAGGAAGTGATCGAGATGGGCATGGGTGTGGATAATGCTCACGACCTTGAGGCCCAATGCATCAAGGCGCGCCAGGATCAGCTCATGGTTGCCACCCGGGTCGACCACGATGGCTTTTTTGCTGATCGGGTCGCCGATGATGGTGCAGTTGCACTGCAAAGGGCCGACCGGAAAGGTCTCGCGGATGACTGCAGCGTGTTCAATATTCATCAGTGCTCCAGCAGGCTCTATGGCATATTCGGCACAGAGTATGGTTGACGACACCCCTGACCCGAAAGGGAGCATTGCGTCCCGAGTACCAACGGCTATGCTTTCCAAGCGCCATTAAAGAACCATCCAAGACCGCAACCGCGCCGCGCTGGAGCGAGCCCCATGGCGAATCAGCTGATCATCTGCGAGCACTGCGACTGTGTGTACGAAAAAGTCACGCTCGCCAAACATCAAAAAGCCCATTGTGTGCGCTGCGCGGGCGTACTCCAGCGTTACAACGGTCTGTCAGTACAACAACGTCTCGCCCTGACCGTTACCGCCGCCGTGTTATGGACTTTCGCCAATTTCTATCCGGTGATGAGCATCAGCCTGCAAGGCCTGAAAAACAGCGCCACCCTGTGGGATTCAGTGGTTGCGCTGAGCCTGGGGCCGATTACCTTTATCGCCTTGGTGGCCGCTATTTCCATCATCATCGCACCGGTGTTTCAGCTATTGCTGCTGACCTGGGTGCTGAGTTTCGCCCTCTCGGGCAGACGTTCTCCCGCCTTCAAGCTATGCATGCGCTGGCTGGAAGCGCTCAGACCCTGGAGCATGCTGGAAGTGTGCCTGCTCGGTGCGATGGTGGCCGTGTTCAAGCTGGCCGGTATGCTGGATGTGATCCCCGGCACCGGGCTATTTGCCCTGGCGGCGCTCAGCCTGTTGCTGATCCGCATTGCCGGTCGTGACGTGCGCGATCTGTGGGACGCCGTATGAACCCGCCACCGACGGCCAGCGAGCTTAACCTGTGCCTGTGCCACAGTTGCGGCCTGTCTGCCGACATCAGCACCGGCGCGCCGGAATGCCAGCGCTGTGACGCCCCCCTGCACCGGCGCAAAGTCAACTCGCTGACCCGTACCTGGGCCTATATGCTGACGGCGCTGGTGTTTTATGTACCGGCCAACCTGCTGCCTGTGATGAACACCACCATGCTCGGTTCAGGCGCGGACAGCACCATCATGAGCGGCGTGCTGGAGTTCTGGCAGCATGGTGCGTGGGACATTGCGCTGATTATTTTCATCGCCAGCATCGCGGTGCCGGGCATCAAGTTTGTGTCATTGACACTGCTGCTGGTCACCGTGCAGCGCAACAGCCGCTGGGCGCGCAAGGAACGTTCGAAGCTGTTTCGGTTTGTCGAACTGATCGGCTACTGGTCCATGCTCGACGTGATCGTGGTTGCGCTGGTGGCCGCGCTGGTCAAGTTCCAGGCCCTGGGCACCATCGAGCCACGCCTGGGCATTCTGTTTTTCGGGCTGGTGGTGGTGTTTACCATGCTGGCCGCCATGAGCTTCGACCCGAGGCTGATCTGGGAAACCCCACACACCAAGGATACCTCGGATGACGTCCCCCACCCCTGACACCCCGCCATCCCCTGGCTCGCCGGCCGTCAAGACTCGGCGTTTCAGCGTATCGCTGGTTTGGATCGTACCGATCGTTGCGGTG
This sequence comes from Pseudomonas sp. RA_15y_Pfl1_P11, assembly GCF_963970975.1. NCBI lineage: Bacteria > Pseudomonadati > Pseudomonadota > Gammaproteobacteria > Pseudomonadales > Pseudomonadaceae > Pseudomonas > Pseudomonas sp. RA_15y_Pfl1_P11. Next base: position 146,909 of record NZ_CAXAOY010000003.1, on the reverse strand, counting down.
TTAGTGGGGATTTCACTGGTGGTTCACAGCGTGCTCCAGCAAGGCCCGACTATCATCCTTAGTTTCAAGACAGGCAGTGGCCTGACCGCGAATAAAACCGAGGTTAAATACCGCAACGTGGTGATCGGCCAAGTGACCGAAGTGGCCTTGAGTGACGACCAGAAAAACGTCAACGCCACCGTAAAGCTGGCCAAGCAGGCCGACAGCTTTACTCGCGCCGACTCGCAGTTCTGGGTGGTACGCCCGCGCATCGGCGCCGGCGGCGTGTCCGGCATCGACACCCTGCTCTCCGGCGACTACATCGGCGCCGACATTGGCCAGTCCGACACCCGCGCCAAACAGTTCACCGGCCTGGAAAACCCGCCGCCCATCACTTACGGCGAACCGGGCAAACGCTTCACCCTGCACGCGCAGAACCTGGGTTCGCTGGATATCGGCTCGCCGGTGTATTACCGCAAAATCGAGGTCGGCCAGGTCGTGGCGTACAAGCTGGATGCCGAAGGCAAGGGCGTCGATATCGAGGTGTTCGTGCACGCGCCCAACGATGTCTACGTCACCGAGAATACGCGGTTCTGGAACGCCAGCGGCATTGACCTGAGTGTGGGCGCCAATGGCTTCGCGCTGAAAACCGAATCACTGTCGTCCATGCTGGTCGGCGGTATCGCTTTCCTGGCACCGCCTTACAGCCCCAATGACAAGCCGGCCGGTGAAGAGCGCACGTTTGAACTGTTCGACGATCAGCTCGCCGCCCTCGCCCCGCCCAATGGCCAGGGGCAATACATGAGCCTGCGCTTCGACCAGGCGCTGCGGGGGCTCAAGATCGGCGCACCGGTGGAATTCCTAGGCGTCGCGTTTGGCAAGGTGGTGTCGATCAACCTGGATTTCGACGCGAAGAAGCGCAGCTTTCCGCTCAACGTCGGCATCGTGATCTACCCGCAATTGCTCGGTCAGGCCCATACCAAGTTGCTCAAGACGATGAACCATGACCCCAATGACGAAGCCGCCGGTGTGCGCCTGATCGGTTCGTTTATCGAAAACGGCCTGAGGGCCCAGGCGCGCAGCGGCAATTTGCTGACCGGCCAGTTGTATATCGCCCTGGACTTCTACCCGAAAGCCGAGAAGGTGGCGTTCGATCCCAAAGCCCGTCCGGTCAGCATTCCCACGATTCCTGGCAACCTGGAACAGTTGCAGGAAAAATTCGAAAATATCGTCAACAAGATCAACCAGTTGCCGATCGAACGTATCGCCGGCAACCTCGACAGCAACCTCGTGGAATTGCGCAAAGGACTGACCCAGTTCAACGCCAAGACCTTGCCCAGCGTCCAGAACACCCTGGCTGACGTAAGCAAGACGTTGCAATCGGCCAACTCGACCCTGGCCGAAGACTCACCGCAACGCGAGCAACTGACCCAGACCCTGGATGAACTGGGTCGCATGTCGCGTTCCTTGCGCGAGCTATCGGACTACCTGGGCCGACACCCGGAATCACTGATTCGCGGCCGCCCCGACAACGCCGCCCCGTTGGACCTGCAAGGGCCGCCGCGCAAATGAACCGTGGAGCAAGCGCCATGACGTTAACGTTGAAAATCACCCTGCTCAGCGCATTGCTCGCGCTGGGGGCATGCAGCAGTACACCGATTACTTTTCATACCCTGACCCCGGCGCAGTGGAGCAATACCACCGGGGCCGCCGCGGGTGGGATAAAAATCGAAAGTATCAGTGTGCCGCCACAAGTCGACCGTCCGCAGATAGTGATTCGCCAAGGCAACAGTGGCGTGGCGATCCTGGACACCCAGTGGTGGGCTGCCAGCCTGGTGGATGAGTTGAGGAGCGCGCTGGTGGATCAATTGGCGAACAGCAACCCTCGGCAACCCATGCTGTTGCGCGTTGAGGTGCAGCGCTTTGACTCCGTGCCCGGCCAGTACGCACTGCTCGACGTCAAATGGCGTCTGCGGTCAGCCAGCGGCAGTGATCGCGCGCCACTGACCTGCCGCACCACCTTGCAGTCGCCGGCCGGCGCGAGCATTGACGACCTGGTGCTCGCCCACCAGAACAATCTCAAACGCTTCGCGGCGCAGATTCTTCAGGCAGTCGACAGGTCGTCCAACCAGTGCCCAAGCGCGCCATAGACGTCGGAGGGTCTACGCCAGCAGGCCCATTGCCTTGGCACGGGCCACCGCCTGGGTCCGCCGCTCCACCCCCAACTTGCTGTTGATGTGGCTGGCGTGTGTCTTCACGGTGTGCAGTGAGATGAAGAGCTGGTTACTGATTTCCTGATTCGAGCAGCCTTGGGCAATCAGTTTCAGCACCGCCAACTCACGCGCGCTCAAGGTTTCGTGAGCCGGCGCTATCTCAGGTGTCACGATCGTCGGTAGACGCACCAGCAAACTCTGGTTCAGCGGACCCTGCGCATCCTTGCCCAGTTGCTCGCGCATCCAGCCAGGGTGCCCTTCCAGCAAGCGCTGGAAAGGTTGCAACGCCCCTCCGGCGCCGGCCTCAAGGGCCTGGACCAGAACCGCGCGCGCCTTGGCTTCCTGGCCACTTTCCAAGAGCAACTGGGCCTGCTGCGTCAGCGCCATCAGTGCAATCATCTGGCGGCCGCTGTTGTGCGCCTGCTGCGCCAACGCTGCAAGCCGTTGCAATGCCGCAACGGGTTGATGGCGAGTGGCATCCAGCGCCGCTTGTTGAAGCTCGATATGTTGTGGCAGGTGCGGGTGAAATTCCGGCGCGGCGGCGGCCTGCTCGCCGTTGTAGGTTTGCCCCAGGCGCATCAGCCAGGCGTCGGCCAAATCGGTGCGGCCCTGGGCCAGCCACAGCTCGCATTTAATCAGGGTGATCATTGCCAGGTAGTAGATCGGCGGCACGTCCCAGATATGCATCAGGCGCTCGGCCTCGGCGAGTTCAGCAAAGGCTTTGGCGAAGTCACCACGGCGGCCTTCGAAATTGGCGATCACGCAATGCCCGATCAACACACTGATGTCGCGGCAGGCACGGGCTTCGACGAGCCCGGCGCGCAAGCGGGCGAGTCCGGCTTCGGGTTGTAGCCGCACCAGCAGCAAAAAACCTTCGTAGAGTGACAACCGCGCGCGCACCGCGTACAACCGCTGCGGCGCTAAGCCCTGCAGGCGTTGCAGGCCCTGATGCACTTCATCCAGGGAGCGCAGGATTTCACCGCGGGCCTGTAACACCCGCGCACGATCGTAATGGGCCAGGGCCTCGAACAATGGGTTGCCGACGCGCTGCGCCAACTCCAGGGATTCGCGATTCAAGCCACGCGCACGCCACAGGTCGGCATCGACAATGGCCAGGTTGGAAAGGGTCGACAGGCACATCAACCGCTGGCCGTAACGCCGTTGCGGCAGGCTTTCCAGCGCCTGGCTGCAATAGCGCTGGGTCAGCTCGCGATCGCCCCGGCCCCGGGCGATGATCCCGCTCAGCGCCAGCCACTGTGCCAGCATCGATTTTTGTGCGGTGGCCGACGGTGCTGGCAGGAAGCGGCTGAGGTAGCTGGATAATTCTTCCGCCGCATCCAACTGGCAGGCCAGGCCCAAGGCCCAGCTGTAGAGCACGATCAGGCGCGGCGTGCTGATCAGCAAGCTGTCGGGCAAGTCCATTTTCCAACGCAGCAGCATGCCCACATTCTGCTCGGCCAGCAGTTGCTCTTCGGACAGGTTCTGAACCAGGTTGGCGGCGACATCCAGATGGCCGGCGCGCAACGCTTGCTCCACTGCCTCATCGATCAAGCCCTGGGCATTGAACCAGCGGCACGCGCGTAGGTGCAGGCTGGCCGGCGGCAGCACATTGCTGCTGGCGCGGCGGGTGCGCAGCAGGTCTGAAAACAAATGGTGATAACGGTACCAGTGGCCCTGCTCGTCCAGGGGCACCAGGAACACTTGGTGGGCTTGCAGGTAACGCAGGATTTCAGCGCTGTCATGGGCTTCGCGCACCGCGTCGCAGAGTTCGCTGCAAAACCGATCCTGAGGGGCCGTGTCGTACAAAAACGCCTGTACCTCGGCCGGGAGGCAGTCGATCACCTCTTCCAGCAGGTAATCACGGATCAGCCCTTCGCCGCCATGCAGGCTCTGCGGCAATGCACCGTCGTTGCCGGCCTCGGAAGCGGCGAGCAACCAGAAGCGCAGCCCGGCAACCCAGCCTTCGCTACGGCGGATCAGGTTGTCGAGGGCTTCGCCGCGCAAGGAACTGCTGTGGCGATCCAGCACCGCCAGGGATTCGCTGTGCGTCAGGCGCAAATCCTGTTCGTGCAACTCCAGCAGGTGGCGCGATAAACGCAGCCGCGCCAGATGCCAGTCCGGGCGCTGACGGCTGGTGACCAGCACGACCAGGCCATCGGGCAAGTGGTTGAGGAAAAACTGCAGGCAACGGTCGAGCACGGGCCCCTGGGCCAGATGGTAGTCATCCAGTACCAATAACAACGGCGCGCGCGGGGACAGGTGCACGGTCAGCTCATCGAGCAGGCCGTCCAGCCATTCTTCAAAGGCAAAGGGTTGGTGACGCTGGCGCATTTTCAGCAGCCCCAGGGATTGGGCGCCGAGTTGCGGGAAAAATTGCTGCAGACCCTCGAGCAGGCGCTCAAGGAAACGGCCGGGGTCGTTATCCCGTGGGCTCAGGCCCAGCCACAGGCTTTGCCAATGGGCCGGCAGGCTCTGGCAGAACTCCACCGCCAACGAACTCTTGCCGAACCCTGCGGGTGCACTCACCAGCAGCAGCCGCCCTTCCAGGCCAGCACTCAGGCGTTCGCACAGGCACGGACGCAGCACATAGCCGTCAGGCAGCGGTGGTCTGTAGAAGCGACCCTCCAGCGTGGGGATTACCGCACTGGCAGGCCCTTGGATTCGGGACAGATCAGTCATCGCCGGGCTCTTGTAGAAGGCTGTTGTCGGCATTGCAGATGTCCGCAGACTAGCGGTAAAAGCAGCAGGTTTGTAGATCTTTGCAACATTTGCCTGAAAAGAACTGCGACAAAAAAATTCGCCACACAAAAAAGCCCCGAACGGGTCGGGGCTTCTTTCCAAGGAGGCTGCCTCGGTTAACTCAGCCTAGCGCACGCCGTCCTGACGCAGCGCCGCTGGGGTGAAGTCGCTGGTGGTGGCGGTGAAGCCGAAGTCATACGCCTGCTTCTCTTCGTTCTTCATGCCCAGTGCAAGGTAGCGGCCGGACTGCAGGTCGTAGAGGGTTTCCAGGGCGTACCACGGCACTTGCTTGTCGTAGTAGTTCTCAGCATGCGCTTCAGCCACGCGCCACAGTTGGCCACGGCCATCGTAGTGGTCGATGACGGCTGCTTGCCAGGTGTCTTCGTCGATGAAGAAATCACGCTTGGCGTAGATGTGGCGCTGACCTTCTTTCAAGGTGGCGACTACATGCCAGACGCGGCGCAGCTCGTAGCGAGCCAGGTCCTGGTTGATGTGGCCGGCCTTGATGATGTCTGCATACTTGAGCTTCGGATCGTCGATCTTGTAGCTGTTGGAGGCGATGTAGATTTCTTTCTTGCCTTCCAGCTTCCAGTCGTAGCGGTCCGGTGCGCCGTTGTACATGTCGAGGTTATCGGAGGTACGCAGGCCATCGGCCGCGGTACCCGGACCGTCATAGGACACTTGCGGTGCCCGGCGCACACGGCGTTGGCCGGCGTTGTAGACCCACGCCGAACGTGGCTCCTTCACTTGGTCCAGGGTTTCGTGCACCAGCAGCACACCACCGGCCAGACGGGCCGGCGCGGTCACTTGCTGCTTGAAGTAGAACAGCACGTTGCCCGGATTTTTCGGGTCGAAGTCTTTCATTTTGTCGCGGAACACGAACTGGTCTTTGAAATACACCAGACTGAAAGAGCCGTTGGTTTGCGGCGTAGCCTGGGTTACCAAGCGGGTCACGCTGCCCCCGCGATAGCGAGTGATGTGGTTCCAGATCACCTCCACGCCGCTTTTCGGAATAGGGAACGGCACGGCGGTTTCGAAATTTTCCAGGCCGTTACCGCCAGATACCAGGTTAGTGGTGGTGGCGTTCTTCTTGATGGCCGCGAACACATCCGCTGGCACCGTAGCGCCGCGATGGGTTGGGTAGACCGGCATCTTGAAGGTGTCCGGGTAACGCTTGAACATCGCGTACTGCCCCGGCGCCAGCTTGTCTTTGTACTGCTCGACATTTTGCGCGGTGATGGTGAATTGCGGCTGTTCACTGGCGTAAGGATTGGCCAGGAATCCGCGGGCGTCGACAGCGCCAGCGTTGGTTGGCAGCGGCGACCATTTAGGAATGGTGCCTGCGGCGTTACCGGCCATTTCAGCGCCCATCGGGGTAAGACTCGTGCCCAGCTTCGCGGCTTCATCCGCCGAGACGGCCGCCATGACGTTGCTCGCCAGGATCGACAGCCCAAGCACACCTACGTGCAACAGACTTTTGGTTATTTTCATGTTCTGGTCTTCCTGAAAATACAGTGTGCTTAGAAGTTCACGCCAAGGCTGAGCGCAACAAAATCGCGGTCATTCACGGTCGTGAAATCACCTCCGAAGAAGTTGGTGTAGTTCAGGCTGGCGGTGTAGGTGTTCTGGTATTCGGCGTCCAGGCCGAGGCTGACGGCTTTGCGACCTTCTTCGAAGTTAGCGCCTGGGCCAGGGGAATAACCCTTGACGTCATGAGACCAGGCCACGTTCGGCTTGAGGTTCACACCCGCGAAGGCATCCGGGTATTCCCAGATAGCCCGACCGCGATAGCCCCAGGAAGTGGCGGTGGTGAAACCATCATTGTTGCAGTTGGTGTTCAGGCCGTTGGCGTTGCCCAAGCCAGCGCCTTGAGCCGTAGAGAGGTTGAGTGCTGCACAAGCATTGTTCGGAAGTGTGCCTGGACCAAAGACCGGGTCACGACCGTAACGCACGTCCGATTTGCTCTCTAGGCCACCCACATGGGTAACACCGACTTCACCCACCAACGTCAAGCGGCTCGCGCCCATGACTTGGTCGAAGAAGTGAGTAAAGGTGGTTTGGAACTGGGAAATTTCCTTACGACGATAGCCATGCAGGTCTTGGCCTGGGCTGCCATTGAGCAAGGATGCGTTACCCAATACTGGCCCGCCAATCGGCTTGACGCCCGCGAACAGTATATCGGTAGAGTTCAACTGCACCGGCGCATTGGGACGGTAGCTCAACTCACCACTCCACGCGGTACCCGTAGGCAACGTGGTGGAGAAGCTCAAACCGTAGAGCCGGATGTCTTCTGGGTATTCGATGAAGTAATTGGAGTTGCCCGCGACAACCAATGGGCGCAACTGTGGCGGCAGTCCAGGCGTAGGACCGGTAAAGGCCGATTGCGGAGCACCCTGCGCACTGAAAATCGGCGCACGGCTGTGATAGTTCATAAAGTAGGCGCCGAACTCTGTGTCCAACGGCTCGAAGTTGTAATGGAACGCGACGCCGAATTGGCCGCTGTCACGCGCATCACGGTCGGGCCCACGACGAACCAGCACGCCCTCGTTGTTGACGTCAACACCCGCAGCCGCCAACCCTGGGTTAAGTGCGGCCGGTAGCGTACGGCGGCTATTCAGCACGCGAAGGTTGTCTTTACAGCCATCAGACACAATGTCCGGCTGCGAGAAGAACGTACCGCAGTTATCGGTAACCGTCTGGTCCCACTCCAACTGATAGAACGCTTCCGCCGACAAGTTATCGGTCAGCGTCTGCGACACATAGAACATGTTGACCGGAATCAAGCCCTCCTTGATTTCAGCCCCCGGACGACGAAACGCAGACACGTCGATCGGGTTGATGGAGTTGATGCCGCCGCCGATGAAGGTACTTTCACCCCAGCTCACTACCTGCTTACCGAATCGCACGTTACCCGGCTGATCGGCAATGCTGTAGTTGTGGTAGATGAACGCATCGAGAATTTGCCCGCCCGAGGACTTGGCGCCCTCTTTGCGGTTGCTGTTGCTGATGTCCTTGAACTCGCGACTCTCGTCCTGGAGTTCGAAGTCATACCAGTACTTGCCACGCACAAATACGCCGGTGTCGCCGTATTTCAGCTCCAGATCATGGATGCCCTTGAAGATTTTCGAGAACGTCTCACCACGCTTGAAGTTCAGGTGGCCGTCATCGGACGTCTGGGACAGACCATTGCCACCATTGTTGGCGCCGATCAGATCCTGATTGGGCTTGGCTGTCGACCAGCTCGCACCCACGGAAAGAGACGAGTCAAAACTCCCTTCGATTTCACCGATATTGAAACTGACGCCGAATGCGGGCCCGGCGAGCGTAGAGGCGAGACTGACGGCCAGGGGCAGTTTTGCCCGGCGCCAGAACTGGTTTACTGAGGTCATCGACGCTACTCCATGTGCATTATTGTTATGGCAGTGAGTTCGTTCTTTGATGCTTGTAACGGCCGGAATACAACGATTCCAATGCCGGACTGCAACTGAACCTCCATGGTCCGCAGCACCGCATCCTTGAAAAACTCTGGAAGGGACTATAGCCAGCAGGGGGTAGTGCTTGATCCCTCTAAAGTGTGATTTGCATCACCAACCCGTCTGCCACGACCCTTTCGCCATGTCGGCGAAGGCCGACCCGGGAAGGATGGCTGAAAATTGGCAAATCACAAGTAAAGGCGCCAGATAGAGCATTGCCGTGCCCGGACGGGCACGGCGAGGGGCTTCAGAGGGTGGACAGGAACGTGCTGTTGTTGGCCTGCCATTCGATGATGTCAATGCGGATACGTTTTTTGTCGAGCTTGCCGACGCTGGTCTTGGGAATTTCAGTAACAACAGCGATCTGGCTTGGGATCGCCCACTTGCTCAAGTGGCCCAACTCCACGAACGGCTTGAGGTGTTCCTTGAGCTCGCGGGCCCCTATCACATGGCCATCATGCACCACCAACAACGCAAACGGACGCTCCCCCCATTGCGGATCGGCGATGCCCACCACCGCTACTTCGCGTACCGCCGGGTGACGGCTGACCAGGTCTTCGAGGGCCAAGGAAGAGATCCACTCGCCGCCGGTCTTGATCACATCCTTGATGCGGTCGCGGATATCGATCACGCCAAAGGCGTCCAGCGTCGCCACGTCGCCGGTGTGCATCCAGCCGCCCGCCCACAGCTCGGCGCCTTTCTGCGGCTCGTTGTAATAACCTTCGGTCAGCCACGGTGCACGTAATACCAGTTCGCCCTGGGACTCGCCGTCGGCGGGCAGGAAATGGCCGTCGCCGTCGATGATCGCGGCTTCCACCAACGGCCCGGGCACGCCGGCCTTGATGCGATAGGTGGTGCGCTCATCCTCGGTGCCCGCCATCAGCTCTTCGTTGAGGTGCGCGCAGGACACCAGCGGCCCAGTCTCGGACATGCCATAGGCGGCGGTCAGTTGAATGCCACGGGCCTTGGACGCTTCATACAAAGTGCGGTTGAGCGCGCTGCCGCCAATGACGATTTTCCAACCGCCAAAATCCACGTCCTGGGCGGCTTTTGCATTGAGCACCATTTGCAGGATGGTCGGCACGCAATGGGAGAAAGTGACCTTTTCCTTGCGCCACAGCTCCACCAGGTATTCCGGTTCGTAGCGGCCGGGGTAGACCTGCTTCAGGCCAAGCATGGTCGCCACGTACGGCAGGCCCCAGGCGTGTACGTGGAACATCGGCGTGATCGGCATGTACACATCATTCGTGCCCAATAGCCGCACGCTGTCGACGCTCCCCATGATGGTGGCCACGCCGATGGTGTGCAGCACCAGTTGGCGATGGGTGAAATACACGCCCTTGGGATTGCCGGTGGTACCGGTGGTGTAGAAGGTGGTGGCGACGGAGTGTTCGTCGAAGTCCTGGAAGTCGTACTTCGGGCTGGCGGCGGCGAGCAGGGTTTCGTACTCGCCCACCAGGTCTGGCAGCTCGGCGGTCTTGGCCTCGCCATCGGTGAGCAGCAACGTCTTGTCGACGGTAGTGAGTTGCCCGGCAATGGCCTGGTAAAGCCCCACGAACTCGCTGTTGACCAATACAAAGCGGTCCTCGGCGTGGTTCATGGTGTAGAGGATCTGCTCCGGCGACAGGCGCACGTTGATGGTGTGGATCACCGCACCAATCATCGGAATGGCGAACATGCATTCCAGGTAGCGATGGCTGTCCCAGTCCATCACCGCCACCGTGTCACCGGCCTTGACCCCGGCTTCTGTCAGCACATTGGCCAGGCGAGCGACCCGCTCGATCAGGGTTGGATAGGTGTAGCGCAATTTATCGCGGTAGACGATTTCCCGGGTTTTCTCGTAGCGGGTCCCGGACATCAGCAGGCGCTTGATCAGCAGCGGGTATTGGTACGCACCTTCGGCGGGCGGAATGACACGGGTCTGCAACATACGAATCCCTTTTATGACTGCACGGTCTTGGCTTGAAGACCTGCACTTTAGAGACCTTATGTTTCAGCCAAATCAGCCAAAGGAATGATTTGCAGAACCCAGCGAATGCTAGCTTTGCGCCAGCACTGAAGCCTTACTAAGATCCAATGCGGCGGTGCTCACTCGAGAATGTCGTTTACTTCATGCTGGTAAACGCCAGTTTCACCCCAATCGCAATCAACACCGCACCCATGGTCCGATCAAACCAATGCCCCATCCGCGCAAACCCGGCGCGCACGCGTTGCTGGCTGAACAACATCGCCACCAGGCAGAACCACAGCGCCGTAGCCACCGCCAGGTACACGCCGTAACCGGCCTGGACCGCCAGTGGCGTGTGCGGGTTGATCACCACGGTGAACAACGACAAGAAGAACAACGTGGCCTTGGGGTTCAAGCCATTGGTCACAAAACCTGCGGTAAACGCGCCACGGGGCGTGCGTTCGCCCGCTTCGCGATGCAATTCACCCTCGCCCGTGGGCTTGGCCGGCTGCGCGCGCAAGGCCTTGAAGCCGATGTACAGCAAGTAGGCGGCCGCCGCCCATTTCAGCGCGTTGAACAGCACGATGGATTGGGACACGATCAAGCCGATACCGAGCAACGAATAACCCACATGCAGGAAAATAGCCGAGCCCACGCCCAGCGCAGTCCAGGTCCCGGCGCGACGGCCGTGGGTCACGCTCTCACGCACCACCACCGCGAAATCCGGGCCGGGGCTGGCCACCGCCAATAAGTGAATCAGCGCTACGGTCAAAAACTCGGTGGCGTACATACTCACTCCATTAAGTAACGGATTATTTCATCTGATAGTCTCGACAGATTACGCCTTCAAACCCTGTCGCAAAAGGTACAGTTGATGACGAACAATCGCCGCGCCGTCTTCCTTGATCACCCGTCGCTGGATTTGGGGGACCTCGACCTCAGCGAACTGCGCAACAGCTTCAGCGACCTGCACTTGTTCAGCGACACCACGCCGCTGAACGTGATCGAACACCTGCAAGGCGCTCAGGTTGCGATCAGTAACAAGATCGCCCTCAACAGCGAAACCCTGGCGGCCTGCCCGGCGCTCAAGCTGATCCTGGTGTCCGCCACCGGCACCAATAACGTCGACCTCGAGGCCGCCCGCGCGCACGGCATTACCGTGAGCAATTGCCAGGGCTACGGCACGCCGTCCGTGGCGCAGCACACGATCATGCTGTTGCTCAACCTGGCGACGCGCTTGAAGGATTATCAACGGGATGTGGGCGCCGGTCAGTGGCAGCAAGCCAAACAGTTCTGCCTGCTGGACCATCCGATTGTCGAGCTGGAAGGTAAAACCCTTGGCTTGCTCGGCCACGGTGAATTGGGAAGCGCGGTCGCGCGCCTGGCTGAAGCCTTTGGCATGCGCGTGTTACTGGGAGCCATTCCGGGCCGCCCGGCCCGCGCTGATCGCGTTCCCCTGGATGAGCTGTTGGCGCAGGTTGACGCGCTCACCTTGCACTGCCCCCTCAACGACCACACCCGCGACGTAATCGGCGCCCGCGAGCTGGCGCTGCTCAAGCCCGGCGCGTTTGTGCTCAACACCGCGCGCGGTGGCTTGATCAACGAGCAAGCCTTGGCCGATGCGTTACGTAACGGCCACCTGGGCGGCGCGGCGACCGATGTGCTGAGCGTAGAGCCGCCGGTGAACGGCAACCCGCTGCTGGCCGGCGATATTCCCCGGCTGATCGTGACCCCGCACAATGCCTGGGGCAGTCGCGAGGCGCGCCAGCGCATTGTCGGCCAGTTGGCGGAAAACGCCCGGGGCTTTTTCAGCGGCGCCCCGCTGCGCGTCGTGAGTTGATAAACTGCGCCCCTTTTCGAGGAGCAGACCATGGATCCGCGCAGTGAAGTACTGCTTCGTCAGGCCGAACTTTTTCAAGGCAACCTGCTGTTGGTAGGTTTGCCCGCCGACGACCTGCTCGGTCGCCTGCCCAACGCGCACGGCTGGTGCTGGCATGCCGGCGACCAGGCGGCGCTGGACGCGCGCTTCCCCGAGCGCTGCCAATTCGGCGTGAATGTGCCTGAGCGCGAATTCGACGCGGCGGTGATCTTCCTGCCTAAGTCAAAGGACCTCACCGACTACCTGCTTAACGCCGTGGCCGCGCGCCTGCCCGGCGCCGAGGTGTATCTGGTGGGGGAGAAAAAAGGCGGTATCGAAAGCGCCGCCAAGCAGATGATTCCCTTTGGCAAACCGCGCAAGCTCGACAACGCGCGGCATTGCCAACTGTGGCAAGTCACCGTGGCCAATGCCCCACAAGCGGTCGAGCTGGAGAGCCTGGCTCAGGTGTTCGACGTGCCTTTGGCTGAAGGGCCACTCAAGGTGGTGAGCTTGCCCGGTGTGTTCAGCCATGGTCGCCTGGATCGCGGCACCGAGCTGTTGCTGGAGCACCTGGATAAACTGCCGAGCGGCCATCTGCTGGACTTCGGTTGCGGTGCCGGTGTGCTGGGTGCTGCGGTAAAACGCCGCTACCCGCACAACACCGTAACGATGCTCGACGTGGATGCGTTTGCCGCCGCCAGCAGTCGTCTGACCCTGGCCGCCAATGGCCTGGAAGCCGAGGTGCTGACCGGTGATGGCATTGACGCAGCGCCGATGGGTTTGAACGCGATCCTGACCAACCCGCCGTTCCATGTCGGGGTGCACACCGATTACTTCGCCACAGAAAACCTGCTGCGAAAAGCCAGCAAACATCTGGCAAAAGGCGGCGAACTGCGCGTAGTCGCGAACAGCTTCCTCAAGTACCAACCCTTGATTGAAGAGCACTTGGGTATCTGTGCGGTCAAGGCCGAAGGCAATGGTTTTCGCATCTACCGTGCCAAGCGCGGCTGACGGGCGTTTGAAAAAGAAGGCTTGCCGAATGGATTTTGCCTAGGCAGAATCCGCTCCGTCCTAGGGGAGTAGTCTCCCACGAGCGCCACGCTCGTCCGGCATACGTCAACATACTTGGTCAACAGACCATGGCGTATGCGACCCAGGAGTCCGCACAGACGGACCGGGGTTTGACAAGACCTATGACACGCACACCTTACCCGGGGCGGGAAGGCTGTACGTGTCATAGCCGTGTCGACCCGCCCCTGGAAACCTACCTGATGCTGGATTCATTACTCGTTCCTACTGCAGTCGTTGCCTTGGCCGAAATCGGCGACAAGACGCAACTGCTCGCGCTCATCCTTGCTGCTCGCTTTCGCAAGCCCTGGCCGATCATCGCCGGCATCGTTGCCGCGACCCTGGCCAACCACGCGGCCGCAGGTGCCGTTGGCGCCTGGTTCGGAAGTTTCTTCTCGGACGCGGTATTGCACTGGATCCTGGCGGCAAGCTTCTGCGCCACGGCCCTGTGGACCCTGGTACCGGACAAACTCGACGATGACGAAGCCAGCACCACGCGTAAATTCGGGCCGTTCCTGACCACACTGATTGCGTTCTTCCTCGCCGAGATCGGAGACAAGACGCAGATCGCCACGGTCATGCTGGCGGCGCAGTATCCGGAACTCTGGCTGGTGATTATCGGGACGACCGTGGGCATGCTGATTGCCAACGTGCCGGTGGTATTGGCGGGTAATTTTGCGGCGGAGAAACTGCCGTTGACCTTGATTCGCCGGTTGGCAGCTACGGCGTTTTTCATCCTGGCTATCGTGGCAGTGTACAAGGCCATGCAAAGCAGCGGATGGGTCTGACTACAAGCTGCAAGCTGCAAGACGGTAGCAGTACCTTTTCTTGCAGCTTGAAGCTTGCCGCTAAAACCCTAAGACTTCCTGGCCTGCTGGTAAAGCGGCATCACCTTCGGAATCGCCGCCTGCAACGAGGCAATCCGGCTGTCGGAAGCCGGGTGAGTACTCATGAACTCCGGCGGTGCGCCTTCCGAAGCCTTGGCCATTTTGTTCCACAGCGTGATGGCCGCGTTCGGGTTGTAGCCGGCGCGGGCCGACAGTTCCAGGCCGATCAAGTCCGCTTCGTTTTCATTGCTGCGGCTGTTGGGTAAGGTCATGCCGTAGTTGGCGACCGTGTCGGCCAGTGCCAGGCTGTCCTGGCCGAGGCCGAACAACGCACCGGCGCCCTGCTTGGCAATCTCGATCCCGTAGGCCTTGGACATGGCTTCGCGGCCATGCTCACGCAAGGCGTGGGCGATTTCATGGCCCATCACGGCGGCCAGTTCGTCATCCGTGAGCTTGAGGTTATCGATCAACCCGCTGTACACGAAGATCTTGCCGCCAGGCCCACAGTTGGCGTTCATCTCGTCGCTCTTGATCAGGTTCACTTCCCACTTCCACTGCGCAGCATCGGGGCGGAAGGTCGGCGCCTGGGCGATCAAACGCTTGGCAATGGCCTGCACGCGCTTGGCGTTGGCACTGGTCTTGTCCAACTGGCCTTTGCTGCTGGCTTCGCCCAACGTCTGCTGGTAGGACTGGGCATACATCTGGTCGACTTCCTGGCTCGACAGCATGCTGAACATGTACTGCTTGCGCTCCACTCCAACGGCACCGCCGCTGGTGGTATTGACCGACTGACACCCGGCCAGCAGCATCGCTGCAACCAAACCACTTATCACCAATGACTTCTTCATGAACACTCTCCCTGAAAATACGCCCTGAAACATGGCGCGTATCGTAGGCGCACATTTGTATCTGCGCCAGATACACCAGACGTGTAACTAACGATTTTCGGATACATCTCACCTATCCCATCAACGGCGGCGGGCATTCCATTCGCGACACCCCTGACATTTTTGTCGGAAAAATGCTCATGCCCAACGCGGCCGTGGCCGATACAAAAAGGCGGACCCTCCCCTCAGTGCCCGGAGCTTTTATGAAATTCAAGTCGATTCAATTTTCTGTCGCGGCACTGGCTGGCGCTATTGTCCTGAGTGTGGTCGCAGTGCTGGTGCTTTACGCCTTGTTTGCCGGCGCGCGAACCCAGGCGATGGTGCAGGAGCGCACCCAGGCTCAGTTCGAACAGATCGTCGAGCAACGCCTCACCGCCCTGGCGCACACCCAGGCCACGTTGATCCAGCGTGAGCTGGAAGCCCCGCTGGTGACTGCCAAGAGCCTGTCCACCGCCAACGCCCTGCTCGGCATGAAAGACGCTAATGGCGAACCTGCCCTGCAGGTCGGACGTGAACAATTGATCAACCTGCTGCATGAAACCGTGGTGCGCAACCCGAAGATCCTCGGTGCCTACATTGGCTGGGAGCCCAATGCCATTGATCACAACGACACGGCCTACGTGAACAGCCCCATTCTTGGCATAGGCGCAGACGGACGTTTCCTGCCGTGGTGGTACCGCAACGCGGATGGCAGCATGGGCCTGGATAAACTCGCTGACGTGGCCGACCAGAAAATCCTCTCCACCGGGGTGCGTGCCAGCGAGTACTACCTGTGCTCCAGGGAAAGCAAAAAAGCCTGCGTCATCGACCCGGCCCCTTACAAGGTGGGCAATGCGATGGTGATGCTGGCTTCTTTTATCGAGCCGATCCTGATCGACGGCACCTTCCAGGGCATCGTCGGTGCCGATCTCTCGGTCAATTTCATCCAGGACATGCTCACCAGCGCCGATCAGAAACTCTACGACGGTGCCGGTGAACTGGCACTGATCTCCAGTAACGGACGCCTTGTGGCCTATACCAAGGACGCCAGCAAACTCGGCGAAAAAGCCAGCGACCTGCTCGACGGCAACGAACTGGCCAACCTCGGCCAACTCAAAGCCGGTGAAGTGCGCTACGACATCGACCGGGAACACGGGCATATCGAGCTGTTCCTGCCCTTCAGCATCGGCCAGACCGACGCGCGCTGGACCTTGATGATGCAGTTGCCCCTGGGCGCAGTGATGGCCGACTCGCAGAAATTGCAAAGCGACCTGGAAGCCCAGCGCAAGACCGATATCTTCGGCATGACCATTGCCGGCCTAATGATCGCCGGTGCCGGCTTGCTGGTGATCTGGCTGGTGGGCCACGGCATCGCCCGCCCCCTCAAGCAAATGGTGGCCATGCTCAATGACATCGCCCAGGGCGAAGGCGACCTGACGCGGCGCCTGGCCAGCGATCGCGCCGATGAACTGGGCGCGATCGCCAACGGCTTCAACACCTTCCTGATCAAGCTGCAAGGCATGATCACCCAGGTGGTGAGTTCAGTGCAGAAGGTCAGTGACTCGTCGGAGCACACCGCTGACATTGCGATTCGCACCAACCAGGGCGTGCATAAACAAATGGTGGAAATCGACCAGGTGGCCACCGCCGTGCATGAGATGACTGCCACTGCGCAAGACGTTGCGCGCAATGCCACCCAGGCCGCGCAAGCCGCCAGCCATGCCGATCAGGCCGCGAGCCAGGGCATGCGCATTGTGCGCGACACTTCGATCTCGATTGGCGCGCTGGCCGCAGAAATTGGCAAGGCAGTGGGCGTGGTGCAAACCCTGGCCAAGGACAGCGAGAACATCAACGCCATCCTCACCGCGATTCGCGGTATCGCCGAGCAGACCAACCTGCTGGCGCTCAATGCTGCAATCGAGGCGGCACGTGCTGGCGAGCAAGGCCGAGGTTTCGCCGTAGTCGCTGACGAAGTGCGCAACCTGGCGCAGAAGACTCAAAAAGCCACTGAAGAAATCCAGACCATGATCCAGCAGTTGCAACAAGGCACGCGGGACGTGGTACGGGTGATGGAGGACAGCCAAAGCCGCACCGATGAAAGCGTGCAACACGCGGCGAAGGCGGCCGAAGCGCTGGAAACCATCACCCAGGCGGTGTCGGTGATCAACGACATGAACACCCAGATCGCCAGTGCGGCCGAAGAGCAGAGCGCGGTGGCAGAGGACATCAATCGTAACGTGATCAACATCGGCCAGGTGGCCAATGAAGTGGCGGGCGGCGCGGATGAATCCAGCGCGGCCAGTGCGGATTTGACCAAGCTGGCGGAGCAGCAGCGGCGCTTGATCAATCAGTTCAAGGTTTAGGGATCTGCGGCGGGCTTGCTCGCGAACAGACCAGTGAAAGCAACAGATAGCCAATAGGCTCAAGCCGGGGTCAAGCACTCCGGCCCATTGAGCTTCGGATCATTGACCATGTTGGCCAGCACCCGCTCGCGCAACGCGGTGGGCTCACTGGCCAGTAAAGCCTGCAACACCGGCAGCGGTGTTTCGGGATTGAGCCAGGCCGCCTGCCCCGCTGCATCCAGGATCAGCGGCCGACGCTGACTCTGCGCAGCCTGGGTCACCACTGCCGTGCTCAGCCACACCTGTTCCTGCACCGGATACGCTTCCCAGATCGCGGCAAAAAACAAGGTGGAACCCTCTCCTGGCGTCAGCCAGTACGGACGCTTGCGCTGGGTGCCGCGCCATTCGTAGAACCCATTGGCCGGCAGCAGGCAACGGCGCAGGCGGAACGCTTCGCGAAACATCGGTTGTTCGACCAGGGTTTCGGCGCGGGCATGGGCCGGCGTGCGCGAAAGGTCGGTCAGCCAGGGCGGTGTCAGGCCCCAGCGGGCCCGCGCCAGGCTGAGCTGGCCGTCGGTGGTGCGCTGGATCAGCACCGAATCGTTCGGGGAGATGTTCCACTGGGCCTGCTGGTCGGCCGGGAAACCCGGCAAGGCAGCAAAAGCGGGGTTCCAGCGAAACAGGGCATAACGTCCACACATGGGGCAACATGACTCTTGGGTAAACCGACCGACAGCCTAACAGACCAGCACGTCGGGGAAGCTGTCAGGTTCATCACCCGGCAGGGGTTGCGCGCCGATGTAGGCGGTGATCAGCTCACGCGCGTCAACGGCCCGGTCGTTGTCCACCTCCAGGCCCAGCAGGCCGAAGATGGGCAGTTCGCCAGTGCCGCCGAGCAAATGCCGGCCCACCAGGTGGGCCTCGATACCTTCGCTGGCGAGCATCTGTTGCAGCAGCTCGCCTTCCATCAGGTTTTCCGGTTCGTAGATTCGCTGCATGGGCGTACCTGTCATTCGTTTTCGCTACGGGTTTCGAGCATCCACTCGTCACCATGCACCTGCAGATTGAAACTGATTGGCCGGCAACACACCTGACAGTCTTCTATATACGTCTGATCGCCGCCGGACAAATCCACCGTTGTCTCGACCTCTTCACCACAATAAGGACAATCGTACGTCGCAGTTTCCAGCATCGCAGCCTCCAAGGTGACTTGTGCGTATAATCGCCGGTCTATTTACAGGGTTATATTTCGGCTGAGCCCATTACTCAGGCCGCACCCTGGCATTTCCTTTACTTACCCTAGCCGTTTCTAACAAGAGAGCATGATGGGCGAATTCGATACCATCCGACCTTACAACGACAGCGAAGTCCCGGCAGTGCTGGCACGCCTGTTCAGTGACAAGGCCTTTCTGGACATCCTGACCCACTTCCGCTTCCCGCGCTTTGCCGGCGCCCTGGGCTGGCTGCTCAAGCCGATGATCGCCCGCAAACTGCGCCGTGAATTCGCCGGCGTCACCACCGTTGCTACGCTGCAGGACAAAGTCGAGTACTACGTCGACCACACTATTGACCGGGCGACCGACGGTGTGACCTACACCGGCGTCGAGCAGCTCAAGTCCGGCACCGCCTACCTGTTCCTCGCCAACCACCGCGATATCGTGATGGACCCGGCCTTCGTCAACTACGCCGTGTACCACGCCGGCCTGCCGACGCCGCGTATCGCCATCGGCGACAACCTGCTGCAAAAGCCGTTTGTCAGCGACCTGATGCGCCTGAACAAGAGCTTTATCGTGCACCGCTCGATCACCGGGCGAAAGGAAAAGATGGCGGCATTCAACCTACTGTCAGCCTACATCAACCATTCGATCCGCAACGACTGCCAATCGATCTGGATTGCCCAGGCCGAAGGGCGCGCCAAGGATGGGGATGACCGCACCGAGTCGGCGATCCTCAAGATGTTCCACGTCAGCCGCAAGGATGAGCCGTTTGCCGAGGTCATCCAGTCGTTGAACCTGACGCCGGTGTCGATCAGCTACGAGTACGACCCGTGCGATACCGCCAAGGCTCGCGAGCTTTACATCCGCGCCACCACCGGCACCTACAGCAAGGCGCCGGGCGAGGATGACGTGAGCATCGCCCTTGGCATCACGGGCTACAAGGGGCGGGTGCACATCAACTTCGCACCGCCGATCACCGAGCGTTTCGAAGACACCAAGCTGCTGGCCGTGGAAATGGACCGGCAGATTCTCGGCGGTTACCGGCTGTTCCCGGTGCATTACCTGGCGTATGCCCAATGGAGCGACGCCGACCCGCAATTGCAGGTGCCGACGGCGGCCGAGGTATTCCCGGCCGACGAACTGGCCAAGGCGAAAGCAGAATGGGAGCGGCGCTTGAACGAGTGCCCGGCCGAGCACCGACCGTTCCTGGTGGTGCAATACGCCACGCCGGTGCGTAATCAGTATCGGGTCAAGGCCGGCATACCTTTGTAATACAGACCAAAAATGTGGGGGTAGGCTAGCTCGCGAAGGCGGTTAGTCAGTCAATCATGTGTTGACTGACACTCCGCCTCCGCGAGCCAACCCACCCCCACATGTGTTCTGCGCCGTAATTACAAATGGGTACTGAGCCAGGAAATAACCAGCGCCATCCCCAGGCAGGCAAACCCAACACGGTAAGCCACCCGATGCGCGCGCTCGGTGCACACATCCAGAAACAGCATCGGCTGGTCGATGGTGCGGTCTTCGCTTTTCGCGGTCAGGTCGGCCATCGCGCGTTGTTCGCGCAGGCGGGTGATGAACAACAGTGCCGCTCCCGGGCACGCTACCGCTAACGCTACAACATTGATCAGTAGTGCGGACAGCGCCATGGCGAACCTCAGTGGAACAGTGTCTTGGTATCAGCTCAGTTACCAACCTGAACGATAGTGGCGTCCGGCGCCTGAAATGCTCCCTCCCCCATTGACGTCTAATGTATCCAGTAATTTACGGCGTCACCTGAACGTCACCTTAACAGTCCACTCTGTTGCCCTTTGACGCCTCAGGAGCTTGTCATGTTGCACGCGCAAAACCAGGATCGGCTGTATCTGGTCGCCCAAAGCGATGAGCAGGAAGCGCTGATCGGCGGCCTGGCTTTCAACGTCCAGGATCGCCACTGGCTGGTGTATTGCGCCCTTGGCGGGCACCAGCATGCGGACCTTCCGGAGACCGATCTGTTAACGGGGGTGAGCCTGCTGGACTTCTGCATCGACACCGCCGCGTGAAACAGGAGGCGAAAAAAAACCGGACTCAACTGAGCCCGGTTTTTTAACAATCGTTTATTGCGCGCTGAGCAACGAACCGATGCTTGGGTCTTTGAACAGTCGGGTCAAGGCGTCACTCAGGACGTCGCTGACCAACTTGGTATTGGTTTCCTGGTTCGGCGACATGCCGAAACGCTGGTTCAGGGAGGCGCCGTAGCGACCGCTGTAGCGACGGGTACCGGCGGTGACGTCAGACTTGAACGTCGCACCGATGGAAGCTTCGGTCACGTACAGCCCGTCCTTAGGCGATTGATACTTCAATTCAGCCAGGGTGATCGTCAATTGCGGAGCACCCGGTGCATTGGCGCTCGGGGTGAAACCCAGCAAGCGCACGGCGGCTTCAGCCTGGGCCTGCAGCTTGGGCAGTACGTCTTGAGCGTTCACCGAGATCAGAGCGGTTTCCGGGTACAGGCCGCCGCGTGAGCCGAGCGTAGGCGATGGACGACCATCCACCACCCGCACCGACACCGCCTGGCCGTGGCCCACCGGGGCCAGCTGCGTGGTGAGTTTCGGTTCCGGGGTCAGTTGTTGCGGGCTGTTGGCGCAGCCCACCAGGGTCAAACTGGTCACAGTGATCAAACCGAACAACAGGCGTTGCAACATGCGCTTCTCTCCAGAAATCAGGATCCGACAGGCCGGCAGTATAGCGGGGCGCCACTGCGGGGAACTAGCATCAGTTACAACCTGTGACCCCACGTGTGGAGCGCGGTTCGCTGTCACCAAGATGTCACACCCGTTACATGGGCTCGTCATCCAGCGCAGGCATGCTTGGCCTCAATCTCAGGAGGTCAATCGTCATGCAGTTTCTTTGGTCATTGTTTACGCGCAAGCCGGCCCTTCGTCAGTTCGCCCTGCTCGATGCACAAGGTCGTTGCCAGGCCTTCAAAGAGTGCTGCCAGCCGCCCGTAGGCGACGGCTGGGTAGAAATCGATGAGATTCGCCTGAGCTGGATGCATCACCCACTGCCCGCTCGCGCCCGCGTCAGCCCACGCCCAGCGCGGTCGTCACGGCACCAGCCGTTGGCTGCCTGACCGAACGCCTAATAAAAGTCATAAAACACGCCCATTTCCCCAGCGTTCTTCGCTACAATCTCCCCCCGATTATAAGGACGTCTCCTGATCGGGCCTCGCAGCATCGTTAATGCCTCGGTATTAACCCCAAGAATCGCCCACAGAGAGCCGCCCACACAGATCGAGTGAAGCTGGCGCGCTTGCTGTTTTCTTTGCAAACCACCCGTCTTTACCGAATCTGCCAGAGCTGCCATTGCGCTCGGCCACTTGAGTTGTTTGCCCGTTTTGCCGCATGTCGGCAAGGTTTTCCGGGCCAGGTGCCAGGCTGGGGCAGCCCTTTTTTGAGGTTCACGTCTTCAAAAGAGCGTGAAAAAACGGGTTTTCACAACTTCACAAGAGTGTGGCGAGCAAATGAATAGTTTGGCGTTTGTACAAGCACCATCAGCGTCTGGAACAGCCCAACCACACAGGACCGAGTACGCCTTAAAAATCGGAGCTTGAGCCTGTCCGCTACGGATTGATTGCACGAATCACACGCTTTGACCATAAGTCGAATTGCCACAGGCGCCCATGAATGCGTTCATAGGCAGATTAGCCCGGTAGGAAGCGTGTGCTGAAGTTGCAAAGAATTGCGAAACGGACATGGCGATCCTGGCCATGGGTAACCTGGGGCAACACGTGAACCGCCCCGTCACTCCTGGCAGCCATGCCGTCAATTTGGTGCTGCAGATTTTGGAGACGCGTTAAATGGCGCATAACGAAGCAGTCGACGTAGTACTGGTAGGGGCCGGCATCATGAGTGCCACTCTGGCCGTACTGCTCAAAGAGCTCGACCCCGGCCTCAAGCTGGAAGTCGTTGAGCTGATGGATTCGGGTGCCGCGGAGAGTTCCAACCCGTGGAACAACGCCGGTACCGGCCACGCCGGGCTGTGTGAGCTGAACTACACACCGCAGGCTGCCGATGGCTCCATCGACATCAAGAAAGCCGTGCACATCAACACCCAGTTCGAGGTGTCGAAACAGTTCTGGGCGTACTTGACCAAAAAGGGCACCTTTGGCTCGTCCAAGTCTTTTATCAGTCCGGTGCCGCACCTGAGCTTCGTGCAGGGCGAAAAAGGCGTGTCCTTCCTCAAGAAGCGCTTTGAAACCCTCAGCCAGCACCACGCGTTTTCGGACATGCACTACACCGAAGACCGTAGCGAGATGGCCGAGTGGATGCCGCTGATGATGCCAGGCCGCCCGCTCGACGAAAAAATCGCGGCGACCCGTGTCATGAACGGCACCGACGTCAACTTCGGTGCGCTGACCAACCAACTGCTCAGCCACCTGACCAGCTCGGCAGACGCCCAGGTCAAGTACAGCAAGCGCGTGACCGGCCTCAAGCGCAACGGCGCGGGCTGGACCGTAAGCATCAAGGACGTCAACAGCGGCAACAGCCGTGAAGTGGACGCCAAGTTCGTGTTCCTCGGCGCCGGTGGCGCGGCGCTGCCGCTGCTGCAAGCCTCGGGTATCGAAGAAAGCAAAGGCTTTGGCGGTTTCCCGGTCAGCGGCCAGTGGCTGCGTTGCGACAACCCGGAAGTGGTCAAGCACCACCAGGCCAAGGTCTACAGCCAGGCCGCCGTGGGTTCGCCGCCAATGTCCGTGCCGCACTTGGACACTCGCGTAGTGGAAGGCAAAAAGTCCCTGCTGTTTGGGCCCTATGCCGGCTTCACCACCAAGTTCCTCAAGCACGGTTCGTTCCTTGACCTGCCACTGTCGGTTCGCGCCGGCAACATTGGCCCGATGCTCGCCGTGGCCCGCGACAACATGGACCTGACCAAGTACCTGGTCAGCGAAGTGATGCAGTCGATGGAACAGCGCCTGGAATCCCTGCGCCGCTTCTACCCGCAAGCCAAAGCCGAAGACTGGCGCCTGGAAGTGGCCGGCCAACGGGTGCAGATCATCAAGAAAGCCCCGAAAAAAGGCGGCGTGCTGCAATTCGGCACCGAACTGGTCGCGGCCAAAGACGGCTCGCTCGCGGCACTGCTGGGCGCGTCCCCGGGTGCTTCGGTGACCGTTTCGATCATGCTCGACCTGATCGAGCGCTGCTTCCCGGCCAAGGCTGCCGGAGAGTGGGCGGCCAAGCTGCACGAGATCTTCCCGGCGCGGGAAAAGGTCCTGGAAACAGATGCCGAGCTGTATCGCAAGATCAATGAGCAGAACAACATCAGCCTGGAACTGGTTGAGCCTGCTGCCGAGACCGAGAGCTACGCTTGAGGCTTTAAGGCAATAAAAACGCCCCGCTCTCGGTATGAGAACGGGGCGTTTTTTATTGCCTGGAGAATCAACCGCGAGCGTTGTTGATCAACTCGATGTACTCGTCTGCGTGACGCTGGTCCTTGATCAGGTCGACGAAGGTCAGGCCATGCTCATCCTTGCCGTCCAGGTCCAGACCGGCTTCCTTGAAGAAACCCAGGAAGCGCTCAAAGTCGTCGATACGCAGGCCACGGTAGGCCTTGATGAGTTTATGCAGGGACGGGGAAATCGCGTCAACCGGCTCGAAGTCGAGGAACAACTTGATCTGATCGTCGCCAATCTCGTCACCAATCACCTGTTTCTTATCTTTACGCATTACCGACTCCAGCCTGCAGACATTTACACGGGGTTTGAAGTCTACCTGTGAGACGCAGGCTTCGGAAGCAGCGCAGACCCCATGTGGGAGCGGGCTTGCTCGCTCCCACATGGGGTCTGCGCTGCTTCCCACATTTGGACATCAGTGTTCTCGCTATCGAGCGCGAACGGCGCCGGTATGCAAATCCGCCCAGATATGCCCATTGGCATAACTCAGGAACTGCACGTAGACCGTGTCATTGCGCAGCAGGTCGACGATCACTCGGTACTGGGCCACCGGGTAGGACAACGTCAGGGTCTTGCTCTTGTCGTCGTAGACCGGCTTTTTCAGGCTTTTGCTTTCGGCATCGAAGTTGAGCACCACCTGGCTGATGGTCGCACCCTTGTTCAGGGACTTGCCCTTGAGGCGGATCATCAGCGGCGAGGTCACCGGGATCGGTTGCTGGCTGGATTGGCGCTGATTGCCCACCACTACCGCGTACTCGGTGACTTGCAGCAATTGCTGCTGGTCAGGGGCTTCGGCGCGCAGGGTCAGGTCGTCGGAGGGCAGAAATTGGCTGTGCAACGGCGCAGGCGCGGCGGCCAGCGGCAAACTGAGGGTCAACGCCAGGGCGGCGCAAGTACGTATCAACAGGTTCATGGGCCGCTCCGTGCGAGAAAGCCCAGCACTGTAGCTCAATCGAACTGCGCAAGCATCCAACGTTGATACGCGGCCACGCCAGCCTCGCCTTCACGCGGCGCCCAATTGGCCAGCTCACCCTCGCCTACCGGGCGATAAGGTCCGGCTTTGCACTCGAACATCACCGTGTCGGGCTCCAGCACCACCAAACCGTGAAACACACCGGGTGGCAGATCGACACCCGCGCATTCGCCCCCCGCCTGCATGACGCGCTTGGCCAGCACCTCGCCGGTTTCGCTGAACACCAGCAGACCCAGGCGGCCCTGAAGCACGAGCAAGGTTTCCGCCTTGTCCGCACTCAGGTGCCGATGCGGCGGCACATAAGTGCTGGGCTGCAGGCCCACGGCCAGACGATGGCACGGCTCTTCCATCTGGTGGAAGTTGTGATGGTGCCGGCCACGGGGGCTGGCGCCCGCTTTCTCAGCCAATTCGGCAAACAGCGTTTGATCAAGAAAGCGGGTCATGGCTTACATCCCTTTGACGGCGTAGATCCCATTGGCGTTGCGCCAGTAGCCTTTGTAGTCCATGCCATAACCGAAGATGTAGCGGTCGATGCACGGCAGGCCAACGAAATCGGCTTTCAGCTCTGGGCGGGCCTTACGATCGTGGTCTTTGTCGATCAGCACGGCAGTGTGCACTTTTCGCGCGCCAGCGTGCTTGCAGAAGTCAATGATCGCGCCGAGGGTGTGACCTTCGTCGAGGATGTCGTCGATGATCAGCACGTCGCGGTCGATGAACGAGACTTCCGGCTTGGCTTTCCAGAACAGGTCGCCGCCGGTGGTTTCGTTGCGATAGCGGGTGGCGTGCAGATAGGACGCTTCAAGCGGGAATTGCAGGTGGGTGAGCAATTTGCCAGCGAAGATCAGACCACCGTTCATCACGCAGAAAACCACCGGGTTGGTGTCAGCCATTTCGCGGGTGATGTGCGCGCCGACCTTGGCGATCGCCTCTTCGACTTGCGCTTCGGTGTACAGGCAGTCAGCCTCGCGCATGATTTGACGGATATGCTCGAGATCAGCGGACATGGCGCTCTCCAAGGGGTGCTGTGGCAAGAAAAGCGGGCGAAGGTACGCTTCTCGTGCGCTCCGGGCAAGCCTTAATGGACTAACGTGCTAGATGTCTATAGGACAACACCCTCGGATAGATTAATCTAGGCCGGTTTTTTTGCCCGCCGCCGGAGCCATTCCCATGCCTACTCGCGAGATCCGCCATCCGCTGATCCGACACAAGCTCGGCCTTATGCGCCGCGCCGACATTAGCACGAAGAACTTCCGTGAGCTTGCTCAGGAAGTCGGAGCGTTGCTGACTTACGAAGCCACTAAAGATTTACCCCTGGAAACCTACGACATCGAAGGTTGGGCCGGTACCGTGCAGGTCGAGAAAATCGCCGGCAAGAAAATCACCGTCGTGCCGATCCTGCGCGCCGGTATCGGCATGCTCGAAGGCGTACTCAGCCTGATCCCGGGCGCCAAGGTCAGCGCCGTGGGCGTGGCCCGCAATGAAGAAACCTTGCAGGCCCACACCTACCTGGAAAAACTGGTGCCGGAAATCAACGAGCGCCTGGCGATGATCATCGACCCGATGCTCGCCACCGGCAGTTCCATGGTCGCCACCATCGACTTGCTGAAAAAAGCCGGTTGCAAGGACATCCGCGCCATGGTGCTGGTGGCCGCGCCCGAAGGCATCGCCGCCGTTGAGAAGGCCCACCCGGACGTGGAGATCTACACCGCGTCCATCGATGAGCGCCTGAATGAACACGGCTACATCATCCCAGGCCTGGGCGATGCAGGTGACAAGATCTTCGGTACCAAGCAGAAGGACGGTTGAGCATGCAGGATGAATTCAACGACCCGCTTTGGCGCCAGATCCTGTCTGGCGCACAAATGCTCTTCGTGGCATTTGGCGCGCTGGTGTTGATGCCGCTGATCACAGGTCTTGATCCAAACGTTGCACTGTTCACCGCAGGCCTGGGCACGTTGTTGTTCCAGGTGGTGACAGGGCGGCAGGTGCCGGTCTTTCTGGCGTCGAGCTTTGCCTTCATTACTCCGATCATTCTCGCCAAAAGCCAGTTCGGCCTCGCGGCGACCATGGGCGGGGTAATGGCGGCCGGTTTCGTCTATACCTTCCTCGGGCTCGCGGTGAAGATCAAGGGCACCGGTTTCATCGACCGGCTGCTGCCGCCGGTGGTGATCGGGCCGGTGATTATCTCCATCGGCCTGGCCATGGCGCCGATTGCTGCCAACATGGCGATGGGGAAATCCGGCGACGGTGCCGAGCTGATTCATTACCAGACAGCAATGATGATCTCGATGCCGGCGCTGCTGACCACGTTGATCGTGGCGGTGTTCGGCAAGGGCATCTTCCGCTTGGTGCCGATCATCTCCGGCGTGTTGGTCGGTTTTGCCATGGCGTTCTATTTTGGTGTGGTCGACACAGCAAAGATCGCCGCCGCCCCCTGGTTCGCCCTGCCCCACTTCACCGCGCCTGAGTTCAACTGGCAGGCGATCCTGTTTATCATCCCGGTGGCCCTGGCCCCGGCGATCGAGCATATCGGCGGTGTGATTGCAGTCGGCAGCGTGACCGGTCGTGACTACCTGAAAAAGCCGGGCCTGCACCGTACCCTGCTGGGTGACGGCATTGCCACCACGGCCGCGGGCCTGTTTGGCGGCCCGCCGAACACCACGTACGCCGAAGTGACAGGCGCGGTGATGCTGACCAAGAACTACAACCCGAAGATCATGACCTGGGCGGCGGTGTTTGCCATCAGCCTGGCGTTTATCGGTAAGTTCGGCGCACTGCTGCAGAGCATTCCGGTGCCAGTGATGGGCGGGATTCTGTGCCTGCTGTTCGGTTCGATTGCCGCAGTGGGGATGAACACGCTGATCCGCCACAAGATCGACCTGGGCGAAGCGCGCAACTTGGTGATTGTGTCGGTGACGTTGGTGTTCGGGATTGGCGGTGTGCTGGTCGGCACGGGCACCGGCCCGGATGATTTCGGCCTGAAGGGTATCGCCCTGTGTGCGGTGGTAGCGATTGGTTTGAACCTGCTGCTGCCGGGCAATGATGGCTGGAAGAACAAGAAGCCGGATGAGCCGTTGCTCTAGCTAACACCGCAAAACCAAATGTGGGAGCAAGCCCGCTCCCACATTTTTTTGACCCTCAGTGTGGCTTACAGCTCACCAAGCCCATCAATCAGCGCCTGGTTCTGCTCCGGCGTACCGATGCTGATCCGCAGAAACTGGGCAATCCGCGCCTGTTTGAAGTGCCGCACGATCACACCCTGCTCACGCAACTTGGCCGCTAGGCCTGCGGCGTCATGTTGAGGGTGGCGAGCAAAGATAAAGTTGGCCGCCGACGGCAACACTTCAAAACCTTTTGCCTCCAGCTGCGCAACCACCTTGTCGCGGCTGTCGATGACCAACTGGCACGTCTTCTCGAAGTACTCACGGTCCTCGAACGCTGCCGCCGCGCCGACAATCGCCAAGCGATCCAGCGGATAAGAGTTGAAGCTGTTCTTGACCCGCTCCAGCGCCTCGATCAGGTCCGGGTGGCCCACGGCCAGGCCCACGCGCAAACCGGCCAGTGAGCGCGATTTGGACAGCGTCTGGGTAACCAGCAGGTTCGGGTAGCGATCCACCAGGCTGATCGCGGTTTCGCCGCCGAAGTCGATATAAGCTTCATCCACTACGACCACCGAGTCCGGGTTGGCCTTGAGGATCTGCTCCACCGCGTCCAGCGCCAGCACGCAGCCAGTCGGCGCGTTCGGGTTGGGGAAGATGATCCCGCCGTTGGGCCTGGCGTAATCCGCCACGCGAATCTGGAACTGTTCGTCCAGCGGCATCGGGTCGGACTTGATGCCGTAGAGGCCGCAGTAAACCGGGTAGAAGCTGTAGCTGATATCCGGAAACAACAGCGGTAGTTCGTGCTGGAACAGGCCGTTGAAAATGTGTGCGAGGACTTCATCGGAACCGTTACCGAGGAAGACCTTACTGGCGTCGATCGCGTAATGCTTGGCCACGGCCTGCTTGAGCAGGTCGCTGTTGGGGTCCGGGTACAGGCGTAGGTTGTCGTTCAGCTCGGCCTGCATCGCGGCCAACGCCTTGGGCGACGGGCCGTAGGGGTTTTCATTGGTGTTGAGCTTGACCAGCTTGGTCAGCTTCGGTTGTTCGCCAGGCACGTAGGGCACGAGGTCCTTGACGAAGGGACTCCAGAATTTGCTCATGTCTCAGTTCCCCTCTTCAAGGATGCGGTATTCAGCACTGCGGGCGTGGGCACTCAGGGATTCACCACGAGCCAGCACCGAGGCGGTCTTGCCGAGCTCGGACGCACCCTGCGGTGAGCAGAAGATGATCGACGAACGCTTCTGGAAATCGTACACGCCCAGTGGCGATGAGAAACGCGCGGTGCCGGAGGTCGGCAGCACGTGGTTCGGGCCTGCGCAATAGTCACCCAGCGCTTCGCTGGTGTGGCGCCCCATGAAGATCGCACCGGCGTGGCGAATCGATGGCAACCAGGCTTGTGGGTCGACCACGGACAACTCCAAGTGCTCCGGCGCGATACGGTTGGCCACTTCGATGGCTTGCTCCATGTCGCGCACCAGGATCAGCGCGCCACGGCCATTGATCGATTTCTCGATGATCTCGGCACGCTCCATGGTCGGCAGCAGCTTATTGATACTCGCGGCAACGTTGTCGAGGAACTCGGCGTCCGGGCTGACCAGGATCGCTTGAGCGTCTTCGTCGTGCTCGGCCTGGGAGAACAGGTCCATGGCGATCCAGTCCGGATCGGTCTGGCCGTCGCATACCACGAGGATTTCCGATGGGCCGGCGATCATGTCGATACCGACCTGGCCAAACACGTGACGCTTGGCGGTGGCGACGTAGATGTTGCCGGGACCAACCACCTTATCGACCTTCGGCACGCTTTCGGTGCCATAGGCCAGGGCGGCAACGGCTTGCGCGCCACCGATGGTGAAAACGCGGTCGACGCCGGCAATGCAGGCGGCGGCCAATACCAGCTCGTTGATTTCACCGCGCGGTGTTGGCACGACCATGACCACTTCGGTCACGCCCGCCACTTTGGCCGGGATCGCGTTCATCAATACCGACGATGGGTACGACGCCTTACCGCCCGGCACGTAAAGGCCGGCGCGGTCCAGTGGCGTGACCTTCTGGCCCAGTACAGTGCCGTCTGCCTCGGTGTAGCTCCAGGAGTCTTGCTTCTGCTTTTCGTGATAGCTGCGCACCCGCGTTGCCGCCACTTCCAGGGCTTCTCGCTGTGGCGCGGTGATACGCGTCAGCGCCAACTCCAGGCGTTCGCGGGGCAGGATCAGGTCGGACATGGACTTGACGTCCAGCCCGTCAAACTGGCGAGTGAAGTCCACCAACGCCGCATCGCCGCGCTCGCGAACAGCCTTGATGATGTCGAGCACCCGCACGTTGACCGAGTCGTCGGACACGCTTTCCCAGCTCAGCAGATGATCCAGATGATGGGCGAAATCCGGATCGGCAGCGTTGAGTCGGGCAATTGCAGTGGACGTGGTCATAGCGAGGGCCTCATTGGATTGGCAAAAACTCACGCGCCCGAAGGTGCGCTGACGTTCAATAACGAAGCGCGTTGGTACTGTGGTTGTGCCAGGCAAGGCGCGGGACGCTGGTAAGGGTTGTTTCCTTACCAAGTCCCGCAACGCAGCATGGCGCAACCACAGTGCCAACCCGCAGGGCCTTACCTAAAAGGCAGACTGCTACGCGTCGCTAATTATTGAAAAAGAATCTTCTACTAACATAAGTTGCCTTTTGGGGTAAGGCGCGATTCGTTATTGAACGTCAGCGCACCTTCCCAGCAGTCGATCCACCTGAGAACTCTGGCTATGAGGCGGATAGACGGGCGCAGCCTTTCAGCTACGCGGGTAAGTCAACCGCGGTGTCGCGACTCCACTGCTTTGCGCAGGGTGTCGATCAACGCCTGGATACGGGCGTGCTGCATCTTCATCGACGCTTTGTTTACGACCAGGCGAGAGCTGATATCGGCAATGAATTCCTGGGGCTCGAGGCCGTTGGCACGCAGGGTGTTGCCGGTGTCGACCACGTCGATGATTTTGTCGGCCAGGCCGATCAGCGGCGCCAACTCCATCGAGCCGTAGAGCTTGATGATGTCGACCTGACGGCCTTGTTCGGCGTAGTAGCGCTTGGCAACGTTGACGAACTTAGTGGCCACGCGCAGGCGGCCCTTGGGCTCGACGTCACCGACGCGCCCGGCGGTCATCAGCTTGCACAGCGCAATACGCAGGTCCAACGGCTCGTACAGGCCCTGGCCACCGTATTCCATCAGCACGTCTTTACCGGCGACACCCAAGTCGGCCGCGCCATGTTCAACATAGGTCGGCACGTCAGTAGCCCGCACGATCAACAGGCGAACATCGTCCTGGGTCGTGGGAATGATCAGCTTGCGGCTCTTGTCCGGATTTTCGGTCGGCACGATGCCCGCTTCAGCCAGAAGCGGCAACGTGTCGTCAAGGATACGGCCCTTGGACAGTGCGATGGTCAACATGGAAGCGTCAGTCCTTCATCTGGCTATTGCTGTCCGGGCACAAACGGCGCCAGACACAGATCGAGGCCATTACAGCCTCGATTTGAAACAAATTCAGCATACCGCCTATTCAGCGGCAATCATCTTGTAGTGAGCGGGCTTGCCCCGCTCACTACAAGCCCGGAACTAGCCCGGTACGCGGCGGATTTTAGCGCCGAGCATCTGCAGTTTTTCTTCGATGCACTCGTAGCCACGATCTATGTGGTAGATGCGGTCGATCAGAGTGTCGCCTTCAGCAATCAGCGCCGAGATCACCAGGCTCGCCGAAGCCCGCAGGTCAGTCGCCATGACTGGCGCGCCCTTGAGTTTCTCGGTACCGGTAACGATGGCGGTGTTGCCTTCAACCTGGATCTTGGCGCCCATGCGGTGCAGTTCATACACGTGCATGAAGCGGTTTTCGAAGATGGTCTCGATCACGGCACCGGTGCCTTCAGCAATGGCGTTCAAGGAGATGAACTGCGCTTGCATGTCGGTCGGGAACGCCGGGTACGGAGCGGTACGTACGTTGACGGCCTTAGGACGCTTGCCGTGCATGTTCAGCTCGATCCAGTCTTCACCGGTGGTGATTTCTGCGCCAGCTTCGCGCAGTTTTTCCAGGACCGCTTCCAGGATGGTCGGATCGGTGTCCTTGACCTTGACGCGGCCACCGGTAACAGCAGCAGCAACCAGGTAGGTACCGGTTTCGATGCGGTCCGGCATGACCTTGTAGGTGGTCGTGTGCAGGCGCTCAACACCGTCAATGGTGATGGTATCAGTGCCGGCGCCGGAGACCTTGGCACCCATAGCGTTCAGGAAGTTCGCCAGGTCGACGACTTCAGGCTCACGGGCGGCGTTTTGCAGCACGCTACGGCCTTTGGCAAGGGCTGCGGCCATCATGATGTTCTCGGTACCGGTCACACTGACGGTATCAAAGAAGAAGCTGGCGCCACGCAGGCCTCCTTCAGGCGCCTTGGCCTTGATGTAGCCGCCTTCGACGTCGATGGTCGCGCCCATGGCTTCGAGGCCACGGATGTGCAGGTCGACCGGACGCGAACCAATGGCGCAACCACCAGGCAATGCCACTTCAGCTTCGCCGAAACGGGCAACCATCGGGCCGAGCACCAGGATCGACGCACGCATGGTTTTCACCAACTCGTACGGGGCGATCAGGGTCTTGATGGTGCGTGGGTCGATTTCGACGGACAGCTTCTCGTCGATCACCGGCTCGATGCCCATGCGACCGAACAGTTCGATCATCGTGGTGATGTCGTGCAGGTGTGGCAGGTTGGCCACGGTGACCGGGCCATCGCACAGCAGGGTCGCTGCCAGGATCGGCAAGGCGGAGTTTTTTGCACCGGAGATGCGGATCTCGCCATCAAGACGGGCACCGCCGGTAATAATCAATTTATCCATAAGAATCTCGACGCCTTGGGGGCTCAGGTGCGCTCGGCCCAGGCCGCGCGGCTGAAAAATTTCATAGTGACCGCATGGATGCTGCCATCGGTGATCCACGGGTTCAAATGGGCATAGATCTGCTGCTGACGCTTGACCGGGCTAAGTGCCGCCAGTTCATCGCTAATCACATTCAGCTGGAAGTTGCAGCCTTCGCCTTCGACTTCAACACTCGTTTCGGGCAGCTTTCCTTCAAGGAAGCTTTTAACTTCTAGGGCCTGCATGATCAACCTCTATCGGCGCCCAGTGCGCGCGGGTCGCACATCATACAAAAAAGCCCCGCGCCTGCGAACCCCGCATAGCAGGACTCTGACGGGGGGCTTCTCTAATAATGTGTATTAAGGATGCGCCAACAACTCGGTCAGCTCGGAAACTTCGGCAATTTCGCGCATGTCTTCGGGCATCGCACGGATGCTAAACGGCTTATTAACCGCTTCGGCGTCACGCATAAAGCACAACAGCAGCGACAAACCAACGCTGCTGGACTTGGTCACACCCGAACAATCCAGCACCAGTGCAGGCGCAGCGCTGGTGTTGATCAGTGCCTGGCCCTGCTTGCGCAGGTCAGGCCCGGTGCGGTAATCCAGCACGCCGCTGATGAAGAGCTCGCCGGCGTCGCCGAGACGAACAGCCGACTCGGTCATTGTGCGGGCGTCCCGGCAGTTTTATCGGTTTCTTCCTTGGCCTTGGCCACTTCACCGGCCCAACCATTGATGGTTTTGTCCAGGTCATTGCCATTGCGTTGCATGGCATCAGAGAACTGATCACGGAATAGCTTGCCGATGTTGATGCCATTGATGATCACGTTCCGCAGCTTCCACTCGCCGTTGACCTTCTCCAGCGTGTACTGCACAGGGTAGACAGCGCCATTGTTGCCCTTGACGCTCATGTTCACGCTGGTGCGATCACCTGATTCATCCCCGGCTGGAGCGACGGTAATACCCTGGTTGTTGTACTCAAGCAGCGCGTTACCGTAGAACTGGAACAGGCCTTTCTTGAAGTTTTCCTGAAAGGTCTGCATCTGCGCCGGGGTAGCCTTGCGCGAGTACTTGACCGTCATGATGCTGCGGGAAATGCCTTCGGCATCCACAACAGGACCGACAATAGTATTGAGCGCGCTGTAGAACTGACTTGGATCTTGTTTGTACTTTTCTTTGTTGGCCGACAGGTCAGCCAACATCTTGTTGGTTGTGTCCTGCACCAATTCGTGCGCAGAACCTGCTGCGTTGGCCATCAACGGCAGCGCTGCAAGCAGTACCAGGAGGCCACGTCGCAAGGTAGAGATCATGTACAGATTCCTCATTTAGCGTCTTTATTGACCGTATTAAGCAGGAATTTACCGATCAGGTCTTCAAGCACCAGCGACGACTGTGTGTCGTGGATTGTCGAACCATCCTTGAGCAGAGCTGATTCCCCGCCCACGCTGACACCGATGTATTTCTCGCCCAGCAAACCCGCAGTGAGGATAGATGCAGTGGAGTCAGTTGGCAGGTTATCCACCTTCTTATCCAGCTGCATGGTCACTCGCCCGGTGAAGCTGTCGCGGTCCAGATCGATTGCCGTGACCTTGCCGATGGTCACACCGGCCATGGTCACTTTAGCTCTGACCGTCAAACCGGCGATATTGTCGAAGTACGCGTAAAGTTTATAAGTATCGGCGGTAGGGCTGGCCGAAAGGCCGCTGACTCGCAGGGCCAACAACAATAAAGCCAGGATGCCAGCCAGCAAGAAAAGGCCTACACCGATTTCCACAGTGCGGTTTTGCATCAGAAATCTCCAAACATCAAGGCGGTCAAAATGAAGTCAAGGCCCAGTACAGCCAGCGAGGCGTACACAACGGTCTTGGTGGTGGCGCGACTGATCCCTTCTGAAGTGGGCTCACAGTCGTAGCCTTGGAATACGGCGATCCAGGTCACTACAAAAGCGAAGACGATGCTCTTTATGATGCCGTTGAGCACGTCACCGCTGAAGGTGACGCTGTTTTGCATGTTGCCCCAGTAGGAGCCGTCATAGACGCCCAACCAGTCAACCGCGACCCACGAACCGCCCCATATACCCACCACGCTGAAAATCATCGCCAGCAGAGGCAGTGAAATGAAGCCGGCCCACAGGCGCGGCGCAACGATGTACTTGAGCGGGTCCACGCCGATCATTTCGAGGCTGGACAATTGCTCGGTGGACTTCATGTTGCCGATTTCGGCGGTCAACGCAGAACCCGCGCGGCCCGCAAACAGCAAGGCAGTGACCACCGGCCCCAGCTCGCGCAAGAGCGTCAGCGCGACCATCTGCCCAACGGCCTGCTCCGAACCGTAGCCGGAAAGGATATTGAACCCCTGCAACGCCAACACCATGCCGATGAAAATCCCGGAAACCACAATAATTACCAGGGACATCACGCCGACTGAGTGCAGTTGCTTGATCAACAGGCCAAAACCGCCGCCAATGCCACCACGGCCGAGCAAGGCGTGGAACAGGAAGATTGTCGAACGCCCCAGCACTTCGACCATATCGATGCCGGAGCGACCGAAAAGGCGCACCTTCTCGAGTAAAGATGTCTTGCGCATCAACGCTTCCCCAGAAGATCTGAGCGGTAATCCGTTGCCGGAAAGTGAAAAGGCACAGGGCCATCAGGGTCGCCGGTCATGAATTGGCGAATACGCGGATTGTCTGCATTCATCAGTTCTTCAGGCGTGCCCTGCCCCAGCACCTGGCCATCGCCTACTACATAGAGGTAATCGGCAATGCTCGCGGTTTCTGCAAGATCGTGGGAAACCACGATGCTGGTGATACCCAGCGCATCGTTGAGCAGGCGGATCAGACGCACCAGCACGCCCATGGCGATAGGGTCCTGGCCGACGAAAGGTTCGTCGTACATGAGGATCTGCGGGTCGAGGGCAATGGCGCGCGCCAGGGCGACCCGACGCTTCATGCCACCGGACAGTTCGTCGGGCATCAGGTCGGTGGCGCCGCGAAGGCCTACGGCCTGCAGTTTCAGCAACACGATGTCACGAATCATTTCGTCGGACAGCTGCGTGTGCACCCGCAGCGGAAAGGCCACATTCTCGAAAACATCGAGATCGGTGAACAATGCACCGCTCTGGAACAGCACACCCATGTGCTTGCGTGCGTCGAACAGATCGCTGCGCGACAATGTCGGCAGGTTCTGGCCGTTGACCCACACTTCACCGGCACTGGGCCGCAATTGCATGCCCATCAGGCGCAACAGGGTGGTCTTGCCACAACCGGAAGGCCCCATGATGCCCGTGACCTTGCCGCGCGGAATGCGGATATCGATGTTATTGAAGATGCTGCGCGTCCCGCGCTTGAAGGTCAGTCCCTTCAGCTCGACCGCGTAGGCGTTATCGGCACTCATCTAAACTCCTTGGGATGCAGCCTCTCACTCAGACACCATGCTTGCGACAAACGTTTGCAATGATTGTGCAATAGTTGACCATATGGGCTGGGCGGACCGAACTGGCGGCGAACTATATCACTGCTGGTACGAGGCGCCCAAGGCCGGAACAGCGCTTGTTCAGATTAAGGACAGGGAAAAAACGTTGCTTCAGATGAATCTCAAGCGCGTCGCGAACAAACCCTGACGAACTTGCGTGAGGGAATTGATCATTACCGTTATAATCGCCGACTTTTCGTCAGGCTATACGATTCCAGACATGAGCCAATCCAGCGACCTTATCCAATCCGCACAACGCACCATCCGCCTCGAGCTTGAAGCCGTAGAAGGCTTACTGGCCCATATCGACGCAGATTTCGTACGCGCTTGCGAGATGATTCTGGCCAGCAAGGGCCGCGTCGTCGTGGTCGGCATGGGCAAGTCAGGCCACGTCGGCAACAAGATCGCCGCCACCCTGGCCAGCACCGGGACCACTGCGTTTTTCGTACACCCGGCCGAAGCCAGTCATGGCGACATGGGCATGATCACCAAGGATGACATCATCCTGGCGCTGTCCAACTCCGGCACCACCAATGAAATAGTGACTCTTTTGCCACTGATCAAGCGCCTGGGCATCCAGATGATCAGTGTTACCGGCAACCCGGAATCAACGCTGGCCAAGGCCGCCGAAGTGAACCTTAACGTTCACGTGGCCCACGAGGCCTGCCCGCTGAACCTGGCACCAACCTCTTCCACCACCGCCGCGCTGGTCATGGGCGATGCCCTGGCCGTGGCACTGCTGGAAGCCCGCGGGTTTACCGCCGAAGACTTCGCATTTTCTCACCCAGGTGGTGCCTTGGGCCGCCGCCTGCTATTGAAAGTGGAAAACGTCATGCATTCGGGCGACGAACTGCCCCACGTCCAGCGCGGCACTTTGCTGAAGGACGCGCTGATGGAAATGACCCGCAAGGGCCTAGGTATGACCGTTATCCTCGAAGCCGACGGGCGCCTGGCCGGGGTCTTTACCGACGGCGACTTGCGCCGCACCCTGGACCGCACCATCGACATCCACACCGCCACCATCGATGCGGTGATGACACCCCACGGCAAGACCGCCCGCCCTGAAATGCTGGCAGCCGAAGCCTTGAAGATCATGGAAGACCATAAGATCGGCGCGCTGGTGGTGGTCAATAGCGACGACCGCCCGATTGGCGCCCTGAACATGCACGACTTGCTGCGTGCGGGAGTGATGTAAATGACCGACGACCTGTTGCAACGCGGCAAACACATCAAGCTGGCAATTTTCGACGTTGACGGCGTGCTGACCGATGGCCGCCTGTACTTCCTTGAAGACGGCAGCGAATTCAAGACGTTCAACACCCTAGACGGCCAGGGCATCAAGATGCTGATGGCGTCGGGTGTGCAAACGGCGATTATCAGCGGCAGGAAAACTCCAGTTGTGGAACGCCGTGCACAAAACCTGGGGATTCCTCACCTGTATCAGGGCCGCGAGGATAAACTGGTGGTTCTGGACGAGCTTCTTGGCCAACTCAACCTAAGCTATGAGCAGGTGGCCTACTTGGGCGATGACCTGCCAGACCTGCCGGTGATTCGCCGGGTGGGCCTGGGCATGGCCGTTGCCAATGCGGCAGGCTTTGTTCGCGAGAACGCCCATGGCATCACCACTGCACGTGGTGGTGAAGGTGCCGCCCGCGAGTTCTGCGAGCTGATCCTGCGTGCCCAAGGCAGCCTTGAAGCGGCCCATGCCGCCTACTTATAGAGCGTTTTATGCTGAGTAAAAAGATTCGCAACTTCCTGCTATTCGCAGTCATCGCCGCACTGTTCCTGGCGGTGGGCTACTGGAATATCAGCCCGGAGCGCTTTCTCGACCAGCCTGCTGCGCAGGTTGACGAGGGGGTTATCGACTATTACGCCACCAATGCCAAAAGCGTGCAGTTCCTGCCCGACGGCAAGGTGCAGTACGAGATGACCTCGGACAAGGTCGAGCACGTGAAAGCCAGCGAAGTTACCTTGCTGACCAACCCGGACATGAACATTTACCGCGGTACCGAGTTCCCATGGCACGTCACCAGCAAGCGTGGCGAGGTCAACCCGGACGGTACCGAGGTGGAACTGATCGACTCGGTGCGCGTTGCGCGCACTGACGATAAAAAACGTGAGACCGTGATTACCACCAGTCGCATGACCGTATTCCCGCAGAAGCAATATGCGCAGACCGAGCAAGACGTTAGAATCGACGGCGCTGGCGGTGTAACGACTGGCAAGGGAATGAAAGCGTATTTGAAAGAAAGCAGGATACACCTGCTATCGAACGTAAGAGGACAGTATGAGGCTCGTTAAAACTCTCCCTATTTTGCTCGGTCTGGGCGCAGCACTGGGAAGCGTGAGCGCCTGGGCTCTGCCGAACGATAGCCAGCAACCGATCCACATTTCGGCTGACGATGCGCAGCTGGATGACAAGCAAGGCGTTGCAACCTATACCGGCGGCGTGGTCATCACCCAAGGCTCGATGAAGATCACCGGTAACACGGTGACGCTGACTCGTACCCAAGCGGGCGATATCGACGTGGTCACTTCGGTGGGCAACCTGGCTTACTTCGAACAGAAGCAGTCGGCCACCGACACCGGCCCGATGAAGGGCTACGGCAAGACCATCCAGTACCATGCCCAGCAGAACCGCATTGTACTGATCGACCAGGCCAAGGTGCTCAGCCCCGATGGCAACTCCACGGAAGGTGAGAAAATCACCTATGACACCGTGAAACAGATCGCTAACGCCGGTCGTGCCAATGGCAACAAGGTCACC
Organism: Pseudomonas sp. RA_15y_Pfl1_P11; assembly: GCF_963970975.1. Lineage (NCBI taxonomy): Bacteria > Pseudomonadati > Pseudomonadota > Gammaproteobacteria > Pseudomonadales > Pseudomonadaceae > Pseudomonas > Pseudomonas sp. RA_15y_Pfl1_P11. The sequence continues at coordinate 107,762 of NZ_CAXAOY010000003.1, read as the reverse complement.
GCGCCTCGTCCACGCATCGACATGGTTATCCAGCCGAAGAAGAAGGCCGAGTAATGGCAACCCTCAAAGCCCAGCACCTGGCCAAGGCCTATAAAAGCCGTCAGGTCGTGCGCGACGTCAGCCTGTCGATCGACAGCGGCCAGATCGTCGGCTTGCTCGGCCCCAACGGCGCCGGCAAGACCACGTGCTTCTATATGATCGTCGGCCTGGTCCAGGCGGACCAGGGTCGCGTACTGATCGACGACCTGGACGTGAGCCACCAACCAATGCACGGCCGCGCCCGCGCCGGTATCGGCTATCTTCCGCAAGAAGCGTCGATCTTCCGCAAACTGTCGGTCGCCGATAACATCATGGCCATCCTCGAGACCCGCAAGGAACTCGACCGTGACGGTCGTCGCAAGGAGCTGGAAAGCCTGCTACAGGAATTCCACATCAACCATATCCGCGACAACCTCGGCATGAGCCTGTCCGGTGGTGAGCGCCGCCGCGTAGAAATCGCTCGCGCACTGGCCACTGCACCGAAATTCATCCTGTTGGACGAACCGTTTGCCGGCGTCGACCCGATATCGGTCGGCGACATCAAGCAGATCATCCACCACCTCAAGGCTAAGGGCATTGGCGTGCTGATCACTGACCACAACGTCCGTGAGACGCTCGATATCTGCGAAACCGCGTATATCGTCAACGATGGCCAACTGATCGCTGAAGGCGACTCCGCCACCATCCTGGCCAATGAACTGGTCAAGGAAGTGTACCTGGGTCACGAGTTCCGCCTGTAAACACCGTGGTGTCACGGCCCATTGCCAAGGTGCGCGGGAGCCAATGAAAACCTCTGGATTTTTATTGTTACCGCGCTCTAGGCAAAGCCCCCGCTATCAGGCATATAATTTGCTTATGTTTGGCGCTCACGCGCCCTGTCGTGGATGGCGCATTGCGCCGGCGAATAAGGTGTTAAGCCCCTGCCATGAAACCATCGCTAGTCCTGAGAATGGGCCAGCAGCTGACGATGACACCGCAGCTGCAACAGGCCATCCGCCTGCTCCAATTGTCGACCCTGGACCTGCAACAGGAAATCCAGGAGGCCCTGGAGTCCAATCCGATGCTCGAACGCCAGGAAGAAGGCGACGACTTCGATAATGCAGACCCGCTGGCCGATAACATCGAGCAAAAACCCAACCCCGATGTGCAGGAACCCTCCTACCAGGAAACCGCCCCAACGGTGGATAACCTCGAGGAAGGCGACTGGAACGAACGCATTCCCAACGAGCTTCCCGTCGACACCGCCTGGGAAGACGTCTACCAGACCAGCGCCAGCAGCCTGCCCAGCAATGACGATGACGAGTGGGATTTCACCACCCGCACCTCCGCCGGCGAAAGCCTGCAGAGCCACCTGCTGTGGCAACTGAACCTGGCGCCGATGTCGGACACCGATCGCCTGATCGCCGTGACCCTGATCGACTGCATCAATAACCAGGGCTACCTGGACGAGACGCTTGAGGAAATTCTCGAAGCATTCGACCCTGAACTGGATATCGAGCTGGACGAGATCGAAGCCGTCCTGCACCGCATCCAGCAGTTCGAACCCGCTGGCATCGGCGCGCGCTCCCTCAGTGAATGCCTGCTGCTGCAATTGCGCCAACTGCCCACCAAGACCCCCTGGCTCGCCGAGGCCCAGCGCCTGGTAACCGATTACATCGACATGCTGGGCAGTCGCGACTACAGCCAACTGATGCGCCGCATGAAGCTCAAGGAAGACGACCTGCGCCAGATCATTGAGCTGGTACAAAGCCTCAACCCGCGTCCTGGCTCGCAAATCGAGTCCAGCGAAGCCGAATACGTGATTCCTGACGTGATCGTGCGCAAGGATAACGAGCGCTGGCTGGTTGAACTGAACCAGGAGTCGGTGCCACGCCTGCGGGTCAACCCGCAATACGCCGGTTTTGTGCGTCGCGCTGACACCAGCGCCGATAACACCTTCATGCGCAACCAGTTGCAGGAAGCTCGCTGGTTTATCAAGAGCCTGCAAAGCCGCAACGAAACCCTGATGAAGGTGGCCACCCAGATCGTCGAGCACCAGCGCGGCTTCCTGGAATACGGCGATGAGGCGATGAAACCGTTGGTACTGCATGACATCGCCGAGGCGGTTGGCATGCATGAATCGACGATTTCTCGGGTAACCACGCAAAAATTCATGCATACCCCACGGGGTATTTATGAACTGAAATACTTTTTCTCCAGCCACGTCAGCACCTCCGAAGGCGGTGAATGCTCGTCCACGGCGATTCGCGCGATCATCAAAAAACTGGTTGCCGCGGAAAATCAGAAAAAGCCATTGAGTGACAGTAAGATCGCTGGTTTACTGGAGGCACAAGGCATTCAGGTCGCCCGTCGAACCGTCGCCAAGTACCGCGAGTCCCTCGGGATCGCGCCTTCCAGCGAGCGTAAGCGTTTGATGTGACGGGCGGGCCACAGCGTTCCAGTGGCAGGCGCTTTCGCCTGTCGCTTTATGCACTGGCAACGAAGGAGAAGCTGTATGCAAGTCAACATCAGTGGACACCAGCTGGAAGTCACCAAACCCCTGCGTGAATACACCGAAAGCAAGCTTAACAAGCTTGCGGGGCATTTTGACAAGATCACCAACGTGCAGGTCATCATGGAGGTCGATAAGCTCAAGCAGAAAATCGAGGCCACCCTGCACGTACCGAATGCCAAGCTCGTCGCCAATGCTGAACATGAGGACATGTACGCGGCGATCGACTCGCTCTACGACAAGCTGGACCGCCAACTCATAAAGCATAAGGAAAAGAATCTGCACCTGATGCAAGGTACAGGTCGTTAACTCTCCCCCCATGATCCGACTTGAAACCATCCTGACCCCCGGCCGTTCCCTTGTGAACGTGCCGGGCGGCAGTAAAAAACGCGCCCTCGAACAAATTGCCAACCTGATCGGCCGTGAAGTGCCTGAACTGGAAACGCAAACTGTGTACGAGGCACTGATTGCTCGTGAAAAACTTGGCTCGACCGGTTTTGGTAATGGCATCGCTATTCCCCACTGCCGCCTCAAAGGCTGCGAGACGCCTGTCAGCGCCCTGCTGCACTTGGACCATCCCATCGATTTCGACGCCATCGATGGCGCCCCGGTCGACCTGCTGTTTGTTTTGCTGGTCCCGGAAGCTGCCACCGATGCACACCTGGAACTGCTTCGGCAGATCGCCAGCATGCTCGACCGCAAGGAAGTGCGCGACAAACTGCGCAGTGCCAGCAGTAATGAGGCGCTGTATCAGGTTGTACTGGACGAACAGAACGGGCAGTAATCATGCGCTTGATCATCGTCAGCGGCCGTTCCGGCTCAGGTAAAAGCACCGCCCTCAACGTCCTTGAGGACAGCGGTTTCTACTGCATCGACAATTTGCCTGCCGGCTTGCTGCCGGAATTGGCGGAACGCGCGTTGATCCATACCGAACTGGCGCAACCCCTGGTCGCCGTTTCGATAGATGCCCGCAACCTGCCCAGCCATCTTGAGCGATTTCCGCAATTGCTCGAGGAAGTGCGCGCCAAGCACATTCATTGCGATGTGCTGTACCTGGATGCCGACGAAGAGACACTGCTCAAGCGTTTCTCCGAAACACGCCGACGCCACCCCCTCAGCAGCCCCCACCGCTCCTTGGCCGAGGCCATCGAGGACGAAACCAAGCTGCTGGGACCGATCATTGACCTCGCCGACCTCAAGATCAACACCACCAGCCTTAACCTGTACCAGTTGCGCGATGCCATCAAGCTGCGTCTGTTGAACCAGCCGGAGCCAGGCACGGCGTTTCTCGTGGAGTCGTTTGGTTTCAAGCGCGGAATGCCGGTAGATGCAGACTTGGTGTTTGATGTGCGCTGCCTGCCGAACCCCTACTGGAAGCCGGAACTGCGCGAACAATCCGGGCTGGATCAACCTGTTGCCGACTACCTGGCTGCGCAACCGGATGTTGAGGAGATGTTCCAGGACATTTCCAGCTACCTGCTCAAATGGTTGCCACGCTTTGCAGCAAGCAATCGTGCCTATGTCACCATTGCCATTGGCTGCACCGGCGGCCACCACCGCTCCGTCTACCTGACCGAACGCTTGGGCCAGGTGCTGCAAAAAACCCTCAAGAACGTTCAGGTCCGCCACCGCGACCTTAGCTGAAAGGAACACCTGCGCGATGCCCGCTCTGGAAATTGAAATCATCAACAAGCTCGGCCTTCACGCCCGAGCTTCGGCCAAATTCGTGGGTGTGGCTGGGCAGTTTCCCTGCCAGATACGGGCCGGGCGCACGCCGGAATCCATGGTCGATGGCAAAAGCATCATGGCAATGATGATGTTGGCGGCCGGCAAGGGCACCAAGATTCACTTGAAGACAGAAGGCGAGCAAGAGCAGGAAGCGATGGACGCGCTGGTTGCGATGATCAATAACTACTTTGATGAAGGCGAATAACCCTTTGTAAGCGCCCAGTTTGCTGGGCTCCGACAAAGGGAGCGGGCATTAGCCTAAAGCCGTATCCATCACCATCATCAGGCAAAAACCGGTGCACAACCCCAGACTGGCGAGTTTTTCGTGACCATTGCGTCGCGATTCAGGGATGACTTCGTGAGTCACCACCAATAGCATCGCGCCAGCAGCCAAGGCCAGGCCCAAAGGCAACAGTACCTCGGCCAGGCTCACCAACCAGGCGCAGAGCACAGCAAACACCGGCTCCACCAAGCCTGACGCAGCACCGATCATAAAAGCCTTGACCCGCGACATCCCTGCCCCGGCCAACACCAGCGCGATCACGAGGCCTTCAGGCACATCCTGCAAGGCGATGCCCATGGCCAGGCTATTGGCCTCCGGCATGCCGCCACCGGCGGAGACGCCGACCGCCATGCCTTCGGGGATGTTGTGGGCGATGATAGCAAACACAAACAGCCAGATGCGCGGCGGGATTACCGGTTTGTCCGGCGTGCCGACGAGCATTTCCGGGCTCGCGCCGGAAACCTTGCGGTCAACCAGGTATAGCCCGAACGCCCCAAGCATAATGCCCAAGCTGATCAAGCCACTGGCCTCCCAGGGCGACAATCCCAAGCTTTCAGCCGCGGCAATGCCTGGCACGATCAGCGAAAACGCCGTCGCAGCGAGCATCACCCCTGCCCCAAAGCCCAGCAGTGTATCGCTCAACGCCACCGGCATCCGCCGAATGACCAGCACAGGCACCGCGCCGAGCGCCGTGCCGAGTGCGCAGATGGACCCGCCCTGCAGGGCGCGCAGAATGCGCGGCTCCAAGTCAAGCCAGGCCAGCCCGTGGGCCACCAGCAATGCAGTACCTGCCAATAGCAGCAGCGAGCCAAGTGCATAACGAAACATCCGCCCGCTGCTGATCGCCAGTGTGTCAGTGCGCATAGTCGGCCTTAGATCTTGTTATAGGGGTGGATGTCAGGCCACAGCGGCCTGATAGCGTGCGGCGACTTCAGGCCAGTTAATGACACTGTAGAACGCATTGATGTATTCCGGGCGACGGTTCTGATAAAGCAGGTAGTAGGCGTGCTCCCAGACGTCAAGGCCGAGGATCGGCGTATTACCGCTCATCAGGGGGCTGTCCTGATTGCCGCTGCTTTCCACCACCAGGTTCTTTTGCGGGGTGACGCTCAGCCAGGCCCAGCCGCTACCGAAGCGCGTCAACGCGGCTTTGGTGAAAGCATCCTTGAAGCTGTCGAAACCGCCCAGTTGTTCCTCGATCGCTTTGCCCAGTGCGCCCTCGGGCTTACCACCACCTTTGGGCGACATCACGGCCCAGAACAGCGAGTGGTTGGCGTGGCCGCCGCCTTGGTTAATCACGGCTGCACGAAGTTTTTCCGGCAACTGCTGCACGCTGGATACCAGTTTTTCAACCGGCCAGCCCGCAAACTCAGTGCCCTCAACTGCGGCATTAAGGTTGTTGATATAGGTCTGGTGGTGCTTGGTGTAATGGATCTCCATGGTTTGCGCATCGATATGCGGTTCCAAGGCGTCGTAGGCGTAAGGCAATGCAGGCAAGGTGTAGGTCATATCAATGTGCTCCGTAATGAGGAGTGGTCGGCTGCGCCGCAGTACCGCCCAGCAAGCGATGGGTACGCGGGTACTCACCGTGATCGCTGATGAAGTTCAGTAGCTCGACGTAGGTCTTGCTGCTCTGGCGCAGGGCCGCTTCCCGCAATTGCGGGCTCAGACGCGAGTCCTGCATGGTCTGCAAAAGACGCTGGTGAATAGCGCAAAGGTATTCCGCGCTTTCTTCCGGCTGGTTCAGGCGCAGGTGCAAGTCCGCCAGGTTGTGATGAGAAATGACGCTCGCCGCCACTGCTTCGTCGGCATCCGCCCAGCGCTCGAACAGCACTTGAGCCAAGGCCAGGGCTTGCAAATAGGCCTCGCGAGCGTCAACCAACTCGCCCGCCATAAAGCAGCGATTGGCCCGTTCGATCGTGCGTTTCCAGTGCTCCATGGTGAGCCTCCAAAGCAGGGTCGGTGATTACACGCCGCCGGCCGTCAGCTTTTCCGGATCCAGCAGGACTTCCAGTTGGCTGCGCGGCAGGTCGGTGTGCTCGAGGGCGACATCAATCACCGGACGGCCTTGCTGATACGCCTTCTTGGCAATTTCAGCGGCCTTTTGGTAACCGATGATCGGGTTGAGTGCGGTGACCAAAATCGGGTTGCGCGACAGCGCTTCCTTGAGCTTGGCTTCATTGACCTTGAAGCTGGCGATGGCCTTGTCCGCCAGTAGACGGCTGGAATTGGCCAGCAATTCGAGGCTGCTGAGCAGGTTCTGGGCGATGATAGGCAGCATCACATTCAGCTCGAAGTTGCCCGATTGACCAGCGATGGTGATCACTGTGTCATTACCGATGACCTGCGCGGCGACCATGGCCGTCGCTTCCGGGATCACTGGGTTGACCTTGCCAGGCATGATCGAAGAGCCAGGCTGCAGGCCTTCCAGTTCGATTTCACCAAGGCCTGCGAGCGGGCCGGAGTTCATCCAGCGCAGGTCGTTGGCGATTTTCATCAACGACACGGCAGTGGTTTTCAACTGGCCGGAAACGGCGACGGCGGTGTCCTGGGAGCCGATCAGCGCGAACAGGTTTTTGCCTGGGGTGAATTTCACACCAGTCAGGCTGCTCAACTGCTGGCTGAATCGCGCAGCGAATTGCGGGTGTGCGTTGATCCCGGTGCCAACCGCTGTGCCGCCTTGGGCCAGCGCTTGCAGACTTGGTAGAAGGTCCTGCAAATGCGCGATATTAGCCTTGAGTTGCTGCGCCCAGCCATTGAGCACCTGGCTCATGCGCACCGGCATGGCATCCATTAAGTGAGTGCGGCCAGTCTTGATGAACGGGTGAACCTCTTCGGCCTTTTGCTCGATGACTTGAACGAGGTGCAACAGGGCCGGCAGTGTTTGCTCATGCAGCACCAATGCGGCGCTGACGTGGAGGGTGGTTGGAATGATGTCATTGCTGCTTTGACCGCAGTTCACGTGGTCATTGGGGTTGACCGGCTCGCCGAGCAAACGACTGGCGAGGGTGGCAATCACCTCGTTGGCATTCATGTTGGAACTGGTGCCGGAACCGGTCTGGAAAATATCCACCGGGAAATGCGGCATGAAATCGCCTTCCAGCAGGCCTTGGGCGGCATCGACAATAGCCTTGCCCTGCCCTGCGCTGATTTGTTCGAGGTCGACGTTAACCTTGGCTGCCGCAACCTTGGCCAAGATCAGGGCGCGAATGAATTGCGCCGGCATGCGTTGATGGCTGATCGGGAAGTTGTTTACCGCACGCTGGGTTTGAGCGCCATACAAGGCTTCGGCAGGCACTTGCAGCTCGCCCATGCTGTCGCGTTCGATACGGGTGTTACTCATCGTTAGATCCTTGCACGAGGTCGGAGTGAGAAATAGACGGCAGCAATTCGCAGGTCGCCAATTGCCAGGCAAAGGTTTGCCAGCGCTTGAGACGGCAGGCACATTGAGAAAGCTGTTCCAGGTCGCGCAGTGGACGCCAAGCCTGGTCCAGGCAAACGCAACGCCAGTGCCACGGCAGCGCTATATCGCTGGCGGTGTCGAGCAATAAGCGCAATGAGGTCTCAGCGATCGTCCAGGGATGGGTCGCGGTGCAGCACGCCAGGTATCGACCTTCGTTGAGGTAATGCTCGATCAGGCGAGGCTCATTTGGATCGAGTGCGCAGCGGATTTGACGACTCATCCAGCGCCAGCTTTCCAGATAAGGATCCTCATGCAGGACAGAACTCATGATCCATACTCGCTCGATAATGATATTCATTATTAAATGATATTAAGAATCAAAACAAGCGCACCAAAGGATTCGTCTCACGATGGAGTTACAAAAAAGGCGCGCCATCCGTGGGATGGCGCGCCTTTTTCAGGGACCGTTGAGGGGTTAGCTGCCGGCGACGGTCATCCGCTCGATCAGCACAGAACCTGTGCGAATGTTGCTGCGCAGTTCCAAATCATTACCCACGGCAACGATCTGCTTGAACATATCGCGCATGTTGCCAGCGATAGTCACTTCCTGAACGGCAAACTGAATCTCGCCGTTCTCTACCCAGAACCCCGCCGCGCCACGGGAGTAATCACCGGTGACCATGTTCAGGCCATGGCCCATCAATTCAGTGACTAGCAAGCCACGGCCCATGCGCCGCAGCAACGCCGCCTGGTCTTCATCGCCATGGGTGACAAACAGGTTGTGCACGCCACCGGAGTTCGCCGTGCTTGGCAGGCCGAGTTTACGGCCGGAGTATGTACCCAATACGTAGGAGACCAACTCGCCGTTCTCGACGAACGGCTTGGCATAAGTCGCCAGGCCATCACCATCGAACGACGTGCTGCCCATGGCACGCATCAGGTGCGGGCGTTCATCGATGGTCAGCCATTCGGGAAACAGCTTCTGGCCAATTGCACCTTCCAGGAACGAGGATTTGCGGTACAAGTTGCCACCGGAAATCGCCCCCAGGAAGCTGCCGAACAACCCACCGGCAAGTTCTGCTGAAAACAACACAGGCACTTCGCAGGTCGGCACCGGGCGCGCGCCCAGGCGACTCGCGGCACGCTGCGCAGCACGCTGCCCAATGCTCACCGGGTCCGCCAGCAAATCGCCCTGGCGATTCACGTCGTACCAGTAATCGCGCTGCATCTGCCCGTTGGCTTCGGCAATCATCACGCAGCTCAGGCTATGACGGGTGGACGCATAACCGCCGATAAAACCATGACTGTTGCCATACACGCGGCAACCCTGATGCGTACTCAACGTGGTGCCATCAGCATTCTTGATGCGGATATCGGCGTCGAACGCCGCCGCTTCACAGATCAATGCCTGTTCGATGGCTTGCTCGGGCGTGATGTCCCAGGCGTGGAACAGATCGAAATCCTGAAGGTCCTTGGCCATCAGGGCCTTATCGGCCAAACCCGAGCTTTCATCCTCCGAGGTGTGCTTGGCAATCGCCAACGCAGCCGCCACCGTTTCGCGAATCGCTTCCGAGCCACTTGCCGACGTACTGGCCGAACCTTTGCGCTGCCCGACATACAAGGTGATGCCAAACCCTTGATCGCGATTGAACTCAACGGTTTCCACTTCACGCTGGCGTACCGACGTCGACAGCCCCTGCTCCAGCGACACCGCCACCTCACAGGCACTGGCCCCCTGGCGCTTGGCCTCGGCAAGGATCTGCTCGACTTGTTCCTGCAGTGCCGGTAACGCTTGCGGACCGACGCTTTGGGCTGCACTCATGGTTTTCTCCACTCAAATTCTGCTTTCGGTTAAGGCCATCGAGCGACCGGGCCGGACAAGCGGCCCCCGACTGGTTATCATGGCGGCGTTTCTTTGCGGACTGCCACCATGGTTGATTCTTACGACGACTCCCTCGATGGGGAGAAAAGCAAAACCCAGGTCAAACGCGAGCTGCATGCTCTGGTTGACCTTGGCGAGCGCCTTACAACGCTCAAGAAAGATTTGATTGCAAAACTGCCTTTGACCGACGAAATGCGCCGGGCCTTGGCTGATGCGCCCAAGCACACCGCGAATATCGCGCGTAAACGGCACATCATGTTTATCGGCAAACTCATGCGCGATCAGGACACTGACGCCATTCTGGCTTTGCTTGATCAAACCGATGCCTCCACTCGCCAGTACAACGAACGCTTCCATAACCTGGAGCGTTGGCGTGACCGCTTGATCGCGGGCGATGACGCCGTGCTGGAGAAATTTGTGCTGGACTACCCGGACGCGGACCGCCAGCAACTGCGCTCCCTGATCCGTCAGGCCCAGCACGAGCAGGCGCATAACAAAGCGCCGGCCACCAGCCGTAAAATCTTCAAGTACATCCGAGAGCTGGACGAGACTCAACGCGGCCTGCGCTGATCCTCTTCCCCGGGTGGTGGTTTTCGCCACCCGAAGCTCCACCTTTCTTACGAGCCCGTGCCACCCACGGTGATCGCATCAATTTTCAGCGTTGGCTGCCCGACCCCCACCGGCACCGACTGCCCGTCCTTCCCGCACGTGCCCACGCCGCTGTCGAGCGACAGGTCGTTACCGACCATCGACACCTTGCTCATGGCTTCCGGACCGTTACCAATCAACGTTGCCCCTTTGACCGGCGCAGTAATCTTGCCGTCTTCGATCAGGTACGCCTCGCTGGTGGAGAACACGAACTTGCCGCTGGTGATGTCCACCTGGCCGCCACCGAGGTTGGCGCAGTAGATGCCGCGCTTCACCGAAGCGATGATTTCCGCCGGGTCGCTTTCGCCACCGAGCATGTAGGTGTTGGTCATGCGTGGCATCGGCAGGTGCGCGTAGGATTCGCGACGGCCGTTACCGGTGCGCGCCACGCCCATCAAGCGGGCGTTGAGCTTGTCTTGCATGTAGCCCTTGAGCACGCCGTTTTCGATCAGGGTGGTGCACTCGGTCGGCGTACCTTCGTCATCAACGCTCAGCGAGCCACGACGCCCGGCGAGGGTGCCGTCATCGACGATGGTGCACAGCTTGGAGGCAACCCTCTCGCCCATGCGACCGCTGTAGGCCGAACTGCCCTTGCGGTTGAAGTCACCTTCCAGCCCATGGCCGACCGCTTCGTGCAGCAGTACGCCGGACCAGCCCGACCCCAGCACCACCGGCAAGGTACCCGCCGGCGCCGGAATGGCTTCCAGGTTGACCAGCGCCTGGCGCAGGGCCTCACGGGCATAGCCCATGGCACGGTCGTCGTTGAGGAAGTAGCGGTAGTCGGTACGCCCGCCGCCGCCATGGCCACCGCGCTCGCGGCGACCGTTCTGCTCTACGATCACACTCACATTGAAGCGCACCAGCGGCCGTACATCCGCCGCCAGGCCGCCGTCGGTGGATGCCACCAGAATGCGTTCCCACACACCGGCCATGCTCACGGTAACCTGTTGGATACGCGGATCGAGGGCGCGGGTGGCCACGTCGATACGCTTGAGCAGCTCGACCTTTTCCGCGCGACTGATGACCTCCAACGGGTTATCCGGCGCGTACAACTGCGCCACATCTTGAGTGCTGAACGCCTGAACCGTGCCATTTTGGCCAGCGCGGGAGATTGAGCGCGCAGCACGCGCCGCCAGGCCCAAGGCTTCCAGGGTGATCGCGTTGCTGTAGGCAAAGCCGGTTTTTTCACCGGATTGCGCACGCACGCCGACACCCTGGTCGAGATTGAAGCTGCCTTCCTTGACGATCCCGTCTTCCAGGGACCAGGACTCGGAGATCTGGCCCTGGAAATACAGGTCAGCCGCATCAATGCCCGGTCCGGCCAGATCGCCGAGCACGGTTTGCAAGCTTTCGATGGTCACGCCACCGGGTGCCAGGAGGTGTTCACTGACTGAGGACAACAACTCGCTCATAGGTATGGCCTTAAATTCATCGTTCCGAAGCAGGCCGCTGTGCGCCCTGCGAGAAAAAGCGCCGATGGCTGACCACCGGCATACGCGCCCTTATCGACGCCTGTTCACTGCTATCGCGCTCGGCAAGCAACACCGCTTCGCCTCTATCCTGTTGCGTCAGCACGCGCCCCCAAGGGTCGACAATGGCCGCGTGGCCATGGGTTTCCCGTGGTCCCGGGTGTACGCCACCCTGAGCCGCCGCCAGCAGGTAGCACTGGGTCTCGATGGCCCGTGCGCGAACCAGCACGTCCCAATGGGCCGCACCGGTCACTGCCGTAAACGCCGAAGGCGCCGTAATCAATTCAGCCCCCGCCGCGCGCAACTCGCTGTAGAGCTCTGGGAAGCGCAAGTCGTAACACACCGTCAAGCCCAAACGGCCGACGGGCGTATCTGCCACCACCACATTCCCCCCGAAAGCATAGTCGTCGGATTCACGGTAACGACCGCGAGCATCAGCGACATCCACATCGAAAAGGTGCAGCTTGTCGTAACGGGCAACGATTTCGCCGCGATCATCAACCAGCAGTGAGCAGGCGTTGGACTTGGCGTGCGGTTGGTCCTCTGGCGGCAACGGCAAAGTGCCTGCCACTATCCATAAGGTGAGGTCGCGGGCGGTCTGTTTCAACCACGGGAGGATCGGACCTTCGCTCAGCGCCTCGGCGCGGCCGATATCAGCTACATCGCGACGCCCCATGGCGGCGAAGTTTTCCGGCAGCACCGCCAGCTTCGCCCCACCCGCCGCCGCCTGCTCCAGCAAGCGCCGGGCCTGGGCCAGGTTGGCCAGCACATCGCTCTGGCTGACCATTTGAATTACCGCAAAGGACATGGGCCGACACTCCAGAAAAGGCATGCGACCATGCTACTCCACAGGCTCTCAGTTTGGTTTTTCAAATGGTTTGTCGAAGGTGATTTTCGGGTCCTTCCACGGCCCTTCGACCTTGTATTGCACGCTCGCGAAGCGTGCAACACGATCACCAATCAGCTTGTCGATCAGGAACAGCGCGCCACCAATGGCGGGCGCCCCCACGATCAGCGCTGCGATCGGCAGGTTATTGGTAACCGGCAGGGTGACCAGCAGCTTGGCGTCGACACGGTCTGCTACCATGTCCAGGGTGCCGTTGAGCTCCAGGTTGGTAGAAGGCCCGGTCATGGTGATCGGTTCACGGGTTACGAATACACCGTTACTCGCCGCCAACAAACCTTTGACTCGGTCATAGCTCAAGCCCTTGCCGAGCAAGTCCGAGAAGTCCAGACGCAACCGGCGCCCGATGGAGTTGAAGTTCAGCAGGCCGAACACCCGCAGGGCCTGGGCGCCACCCTCCACTTCCACGAACTGACCGTTGCGCAAAGCCGCATCCAAGCTGCCGGAGAAGCGCTTAGGCCCGACATAGGCCGGCGAACCAGGCCAGCGACCATCCACATCCAAGTGAAAATCATGGCTGGTGACGGTGGGAGCATAGCCCCAACCTTTGAGCACATCGGCGATATTCTTACCGTCCAAACGGCCCTTGTACCAACTGCTGCTGTCGCCCGCCGCCCCCTCCCAACCACCGGCCCCCTTGAGCTGCATACCCTTGAGGCCCAGGTCCAGGTCATTGAAGACCAGGCCTTTGGCGGTCGGGCGGATGTTCAGCGACCAGGCGCCCACCAGTTCCGGGCCCTGGAACAGCTGATCAATGGAAATATCCAGCGCCGGAATATCCTTGGGATCGATACTTGCCAAAGGATCCGGCGCGTTTTCGTCCGCCTGCACCGTCGGATCCACCGCCGGCAGTTTCACATAGTGCAGGTTGATCGCAATCGGCGCGCCCTTGGCGTCAGGCAGGTTGACTGTGCCCTTGGCCTGCTGGCTGTCGAGCTGCAAGCCCCAGGCGGCCTGTTTGCGGTTGAGTTGCAGGTTGACCTGATCGAACTGGGTGCCCAGACCGCTGAGTTTGCCGACTTTGAAGTCGGCACTGCTCAGCAGTTGCTTGGCACTCCCCCCCGGGTCATTGCCGGCGTACTGGTTCACCAGCTTTTTCCACGGATCGATGTCCAGTTCCGAGAGCACACCACGAATGCGCAAACCCTGGGCACCCGGCAGCACGGCGCCCCCATCCCCGAGGAACAGTTCACCGCGGCCATCATTGAATCTGTCCGGTGGCGCAGCAAAGGTGAAGCTCGCCAGTTCGCCGTAATCGAACCAATAACGGCGCTCGGCGCCCTGCAAGGTCATGCGAAACACACTGTCACGCCCCTGGTTGGCTGGCATCCCGAACGGAGCGGGCAAATCCACCACCACACCTTTGAGGTTGGAACTGACCATCAGTTGGCTGTCCGCGCCGTCCAGGGTCAATTGCAGTTGGTAGGGAATATCGCCGGACACCGGCAGCGGTTGGCTGACTTTCAACCAGTCCGTCAGCCGCTTGACCGTCACCTGGCCCTTTGCAGCCACGCGGGTGCTGATGCTGCCCGGCTTGCCATCGGCGAAAATCTGCGCGGTGATCGGCCGGTCGAACGCTTGGGCCGTGATGTTCTGGCCACTGAGGCCTTTAGTGCTGTCAAAACGGAAATCACCCTTGAGTTGGGTCAGGTCCAGGGTCGGCTCAGCCAGTTGCAAGCGCGACTTATCGGTTTTGAAGTCCACCACGATTTTTGGATCGGCACCCTTGGTCAACGGAATATCCAGGTCAAGGCTGCCTTGCAAGTCGCCCTCACCCTTCCATCCGGAGAACGTCGATGCGGTGCCAATCGGCGCTTCCTGGAGGATTTTCAGACCATCGCCCAAGCCACCGGCAAAATTACCGGTGAGCAACAGGTGACTGTCCTTGCCCGCAGGTGCGTGAGGGATATTGACGTAGATGTCCTTGACCTTCGTGTCGAGCAACTGGCCTTTGCTGGCCAGGATGCGCACACCGCTTTCCTCGACAAACACTTCACCATTGACCTTGCTCACATGCGGCCAGCCCGGCTGAAAGGCCAGTTCGGCGTCATGCACCTTGAAAAACAGGCTGATATTGCGCGAAGCCGGCAGCGCGTCGTGGTTCAGCGAACCCTGGTACTGGAAGAACCCTTGATCCACCGCGCCCTTGAGAATCGCCGTGCGCAACCATTCATCCAGCGCGGGGCTCAATACCGCCGGCAAGTATTTGGAGGTGAAGCGCCCATCACCCTCGACCATGCCGACGCGCAGGTCCATGTAGTCTTCCTGGCTGTGGTCAAAATGCAGGCGAATCAGGAAGTCAGCAGCCACCTTGCCCTCTTCGCCCAGCACCTTGATATAAGGGGCGATCAGGGTGAAGCCTTCTTTGTCCAGCTTCCACGTCAGGCGCGCATTGGCCTGGATGTAGTGCCACGGCTTGGCAAAGATCGGATCGAGGTGCAGGGAAAAGTCCTTGCTGTCCATGCGCAACTCGCCCTGGCCCAAGTCGCCGCTGATGCTGCCGGAGACGTTACGCGCGGCCGGCGCGCCAGAGTAGGCATCAAAACCAATGCGCTCGAGGTTGGCAGCGAAGCTGAGTTTTTGATCGGTAGTGTCTTGAGGGCGAAAATCCACCAGCACATTACGCAGCATGCCAGTGGCCTTGAGGTGCTCTACAGTCTTGGCGAACCCTTCCGGCAGCGGTGCCAGGGCGTTGAGCAGTGGCGTGATTGGCGTCAGGTCAAGGCGGTCGGCCTGCAGCTTCCAGACCTCCTGAGCCTTGTCGGTGGCCTGGGTTTGCTGCAGTTGCACGCGCGACTCCCAGCGTGTTTCCCCCAGGTTCATCGCCAGTGAGTCGAACAGCACCTTGAGACCCGTGTCACTGCGTTGCAGGTAGGCGGTGAGCGCAAGGTTTTCGATATGCACGGGCTTGCGATCGGCGTAGCTGCCCTTGACCTGCGCAGAGTTCAGACGCGCCACCGCACTCTGTACGGTACCGTTGGCCCAGTTCAACCAGAATTCGCCACCGGCCTTGAACTGGGTGAGTTTCCACTGCTGGGTCAGCTTGGCAGGAATCCATTTGGCCCACTCGCTTTGCGGCAGGCTCAGATAGGCCTGGACTTCAGCGTCTTTCCACTGGCTGGCACGAATACGCGTGCGCAGACTCATGGCAAGGGGCTGGCCGTCCGGCAAGGTCAAGCGCGCGTCCAAGCGTTGGCGGGTGATGCCGGTATGCAAGCTGAGGCCGACATACGTCAGGGTCACTGGCGCATGGTCATACGGTTGCAACGTCACCTGGCTGTCGAGCAGCGACACACGCTTGACCAACTGCATGCGCTTGAGCAACTGCTCCGGGTCAAGCGGCTGGTCGTCCTGCAACGGCAGGCCTTGCAGGACCCATTTCCCGTCCTTGTCTTCCTTGGCACTGAGTTGCAGGCCACTGACTTGCAAGTGAGCAATGCGCACTTCGCGGGCCACAACGCTGGCCCAGATGTCCGGTACCACTTCAACCTGGTCCAGGCGCAAGCCACTGTTGCCCTCGCCCACCATCACATCATGGGCCAGCAATACCGGCGCGAAGCCGCTCCAGCGGCCTTCCAAGCTGCCGATGTGCACAGGCATGCCCACCGCGGCCTGGGCCTTGGCCTCGACATCCGCACGGTACTCGGCCACCAGCGGCGTCAATTCACGCCCCAGACTCACATACACCGCTGCCAATACCAGCAGTAAGGCACAAAGCCCAAGGCCCCAACGGGTCAAAGCGGCAAAAAAGCGTATCAGACGCTCCATGTCAGGCGACCCTCGAGGCGGTAGTCGGACAGCAGATCAAGGTCTGCCAGTCTCATAAAAAGAAAACGATTGGGGATCAGAGCAGCACCACGTCGTATTGTTCCTGGGAATACATGGTTTCAACCTGGAAGCGTATCGTGCGCCCGATAAACCCTTCCAGTTCGGCAACGTTGCCGGACTCTTCGTCCAGCAGCCGGTCCACCACTTTTTGGTTGGCTAGCACTCTATAACCTTCGGCCTGGTAGGCACGTGCCTCTCGTAGGATTTCGCGGAAAATCTCGTAGCAAACCGTTTCCGGGGTCTTCAATTTACCGCGTCCCTGGCAGCTGCTGCACGGCTCGCACAGCACCTGTTCAAGGCTTTCGCGGGTGCGCTTGCGGGTCATTTGCACCAGGCCCAACTCGGTAATGCCGATGATGTTGGTCTTGGCGTGATCGCGCTCCAACTGCTTCTCGAGGGTACGCAGCACCTGGCGCCGGTGCTCTTCATCTTCCATGTCGATGAAATCGATGATGATGATCCCGCCCAGGTTGCGCAGGCGCATCTGGCGGGCAATCGCGGTGGCCGCTTCGAGGTTGGTCTTGAAAATGGTTTCTTCAAGGTTGCGATGACCAACAAATGCGCCGGTGTTGACGTCGATGGTGGTCATGGCTTCTGCCGGGTCCACCACCAGGTAGCCGCCGGATTTGAGCGGTACCTTGCGTTCCAGGGCTTTCTGGATTTCGTCTTCGACGCCATACAGGTCGAAGATCGGCCGCTCGCCGGGGTAGTGTTCCAGGCGGTCGGCAATTTCCGGCATCAATTCGGCAACGAATTGCGTGGTGCGCTGGAAAGTTTCCCGCGAGTCGATGCGAATTTTCTCAATCTTGGGGCTGACCAAGTCGCGCAACGTGCGCAGGGCCAGGCCCAAGTCTTCATAAATAACGCTGGGCGCACTGATGGTCTTGATCTGGGCATCGATCTGGTCCCACAGGCGTCGCAGGTAGCGGATGTCCATGAGGATCTCATCGGCACCAGCGCCTTCAGCGGCGGTGCGCAGGATAAACCCACCGGCTTCCTTGATGCCCTCGGCTGCCACGCAGTCGC
Organism: Pseudomonas sp. RA_15y_Pfl1_P11; assembly: GCF_963970975.1. Classification (NCBI taxonomy): domain Bacteria; kingdom Pseudomonadati; phylum Pseudomonadota; class Gammaproteobacteria; order Pseudomonadales; family Pseudomonadaceae; genus Pseudomonas; species Pseudomonas sp. RA_15y_Pfl1_P11. The sequence continues at coordinate 90,061 of NZ_CAXAOY010000003.1, read as the reverse complement.
TGACCACCTTTTTCAGGCGCTCGCGCTCGGCTTCGTCCTCGATCTTCAGGGAAATGCCGACATGCGCGGTACGCGGCATGTACACAAGGTAACGCGACGGAATCGACAGCTGAGTGGTCAGGCGTGCGCCCTTCGAGCCGATGGGGTCCTTGGTGACTTGCACCACCAGGCTCTGCCCTTCATGCACCAGGGCGCTGATACTTTCGACCGCCGGGCCTTCGCGCAGGGAAATCTCGGAGGCATGGATAAACGCAGCTCGGTCCAGGCCGATATCGACAAATGCCGCCTGCATACCCGGCAATACCCGCACTACCTTGCCTTTGTAGATATTGCCGACGATCCCGCGCTTCTGGGTGCGCTCCACGTGCACTTCTTGCAGAACACCGTTCTCTACCACCGCCACGCGCGATTCCATCGGCGTGATATTGATCAGAATCTCTTCACTCATGGCTGGGTCTCGTTCAGGCGTTTTCACAATAGTGACCGGTCACTTAAGGCTGGGTGCGCAAATAAGGGCGTTCAGCGCGCGGTAAGGTTTTGCCAACAGGGTATGCCGAATTGGTCGAGCAGTTGCGCGGTTTCGCACACCGGCAGCCCTACCACGGCGGAATAACTGCCATTGAGGCCGGCGACAAACACCGAACCCAATCCTTGGATAGCATAGCTGCCTGCTTTGTCCTGAGGTTCACCACTGTGCCAGTAGGTTGTAGCCTCCTCGACAGAAATCCCACGAAAAAGTACACGACTGCTGACACATCGGGTTTCGCAGCGCTGGCCGTCGGTAAGGGATATGGCGGTGAGCACTTCGTGTTCACGCCCCGACAGGGCCATCAACATCGCCAAGGCATCGGCCTGGTCCGTGGGTTTGCCGAGGATTAGGCCATCGACGATCACGGCAGTATCGGCCCCCAACACACAGCCGCCAGCAGGGCGTTCAAGCGTAGCAAAACCCGCCGCTGCCTTGCCCCGCGCTAAACGCTCGACGTAGGAAACAGCAGACTCGTTTGTAAGAGGGGTTTCATCAATCGCGGCGCTGACCACGGTGAAGGGCACACCGATCTGGGTCAGCAGTTCACGCCGCCTCGGTGAGCCCGAGGCCAGGTAAAGCGAATTCATTGCAGACTCTCCCTTTAGGGTTCGATAACCAGGCAGAGCCTCGCAATCCATTCAATTGATCTTATAGCGACGACGCAACCCACGCAGGCCGAAACTGATCCATGGCCACAGCAAGGCGCTGACCAGAGCCGGCAATACCAGCGCCAGGGTCGGCTGCCGGTTACCGGTCAAGGCGCTGAGCCACAGTTGAATAAGCTGCGCCAGGCCGAAGATAACCAGGATCACCAGGCACTGCTGCCACATCGGGAACATGCGCAGACGCTGCTGCAACGACAGCACCAGGAAAGTGATCAGGGTCAGGATCAACGCGTTCTGGCCCAGCAAGGTGCCATAGAGCACATCTTCCGCCAGGCCCAGGAACATGGCGGTGACCATACCGACTTTATACGGCAGGTTCAGCGACCAGAAAGCCAGCAGCAGCGCCAACCAGAGCGGGCGCAGGATTTCCATGAACTGTGGCAGCGGCGAAACGCTGAGCAGCAAACCGATGGCGAAAGTCAGCCAGACAATCCAGCCATTTTGCGAATGAGTACCGGCCATTATTCCTCCCTCTGCCGCGTGGTTGCCGGGGCGGTAGCCGCTGGGCGCGTAGCCGGAGCAGCAGATGGTTTGGTCGCGGCCGGTTTAACCGGGTGCGCCACTGGCTTGACGGGCGTGGCCACGGCCGGAGTCACCGCCGGCGTAGCCGGTGCGACAGCGGCAGGCTTAGGCGCGGTGGCCGGAATGATTGGCGCCGTGCCGTTCTTCTGGTCTTCCGCTTCCTGAGCCTGGGCGGCGTCGTTGGCACGCTCTTCCGGGGTGCGATTGTCGCTGAACACCAGCAGCAGGTAGCGACTGCGGTTCAAGGCGGCAGTTGGCACGGCACGCACAATGGCGAACGGCTGACCGGAATCGTGGATCACTTCCTTCACCGTCGCCACCGGATAACCCGCCGGGAAACGCTGACCCAGGCCGGAGCTGACCAACAGGTCGCCTTCCTTGATGTCGGCGGTATCGGCCACATGGCGCAGTTCCAGGCGCTCGGGGTTGCCGGTGCCGCTAGCAATCGCACGCAGGCCGTTGCGGTTGACCTGCACTGGAATGCTGTGGGTGGTGTCCGTCAGCAGCAATACCCGCGAAGTGTAGGGCATCAGCTCAACCACCTGGCCCATCAGGCCACGTGCATCAAGCACCGGCTGGCCGAGGACCACACCGTCGCGCTCACCTTTGTTGATGATGATGCGGTGGGTAAAGGGGTTGGGGTCCATGCCGATCAACTCGGCCACTTCGACCTTTTCGTTGACCAGCGCGGAGGAATTGAGCAACTCGCGCAGCCGAACGTTCTGTTCGGTGAGGGCCGCGAGCTTTTGCATGCGCCCCTGCAACAGCAGGTTTTCGGTCTTGAGTTTTTCGTTCTCGGCAACCAGCTCAGTGCGGCTGCCAAATTGGCTGGCCACGCCCTGGTACAGACGTTGCGGCAGGTCGGTGATCCAGTAAGCCTGCATCAACACCAGCGACATCTGGCTGCGCACGGGCTTAAGCAATGCGAAGCGGGCATCGACCACCATCAGCGCGACCGAAAGCACGACCAGCACCAACAGGCGCACGCCCAATGAGGGGCCTTTGGCGAAAAGCGGTTTAATAGGCCGCTCCTCCCAGACAAATGTTCTCTTTATTCATACGGCATCTAACCGGCCTGGATGCAGATTGAAGAAGATAAACGCCAACAGGCAGCACTGCAAAGTGCTGCCTGCGGGCGAAACATGGGCTTACCAGCAATGACTCATTCGCTGGAGAGCAGGTCCATGGTGTGTTTATCCATCATTTCCAGTGCACGGCCACCGCCACGGGCGACGCAGGTCAGCGGGTCTTCGGCGACGATCACCGGCAGGCCGGTTTCCTGGGCCAGCAGTTTGTCGAGATCGCGCAGCAACGCGCCACCACCGGTCAACACCAAGCCACGCTCGGCGATGTCGGAAGCCAATTCCGGCGGCGATTGCTCCAGGGCGCTCTTCACAGCCTGAACAATGGTGGCCAGGGACTCTTGCAGAGCTTCCAGCACTTCATTGGAGTTCAGAGTGAAAGCACGTGGAACGCCTTCGGCCAGGTTGCGACCGCGAACATCAACTTCGCGCACTTCGCCGCCCGGGTAAGCGGTACCGATTTCCTGCTTGATGCGCTCAGCAGTGGACTCACCAATCAGGCTGCCGTAGTTACGACGCACATAGGTGATGATCGCTTCGTCGAAACGGTCGCCGCCTACACGTACGGATTCGGCATACACCACACCGTTCAGGGAAATCAGGGCGATTTCAGTGGTACCACCACCGATATCCACCACCATCGAACCGCGGGCTTCTTCAACCGGCAGGCCGGCACCGATCGCAGCAGCCATTGGCTCTTCGATCAGGAACACTTCGCGGGCACCGGCGCCGAGGGCCGATTCACGGATGGCACGACGCTCAACCTGGGTGGACTTGCACGGAACGCAGATCAGCACACGAGGGCTGGGCTGCAGGAAACTGTTTTCATGAACCTTGTTGATGAAGTACTGCAGCATCTTCTCGCAGACACTGAAGTCAGCGATCACGCCGTCTTTCATCGGACGAATGGCGGCAATATTGCCGGGTGTGCGGCCGAGCATGCGCTTGGCCTCGGTGCCGACGGCAACGACACTTTTCTGATTACCATGGGTCCGAATGGCCACAACTGATGGCTCATTCAGGACGATACCGCGCTCGCGCACGTAAATAAGGGTGTTGGCAGTGCCCAGGTCAATGGAAAGATCGCTGGAAAACATGCCACGCAGTTTCTTGAACATGGGAAAGGGACCCTAGGCAACGCGTGGGTAAAAAAGTGCGGCAAACTCTAACAACGACAGGGATTTTGGGCAAGGCGCCAATGTGCTAAATTGGCCGACTTTCTGTGCACCAACCCCCACAATCGCGGCCGTAAGACCGTAGAAATGCGGTAGTGTTCCGACAATCTAACACACGGACAGCCTCCGTTCTGTTTTCCACTGGAGATTCCCATGACACTTGAACGCTCCGACGTGGAAAAAATCGCGCATCTGGCCTCGCTTGGCCTTAATGATGCCGATCTTCCACAGACCACCGCAGCCCTGAACAGTATTCTCGGGCTGGTCGACCAAATGCAGGCCGTGAATACCGACGGCATCGAGCCCCTGGCTCATCCACTGGAAGCCAGCCAGCGCCTGCGCGCAGACGTCGTGACCGAGCATAATAATCGCGAGGCTTACCAGTCCATCGCGCCAGCGGTCGAAAACGGCCTGTACCTGGTTCCGAAAGTCATCGACTAAAGGGAAAGAGCCTGCAATGCATCACATGACTCTGGCCGAGATCGCCCGCGGTCTCGCCGACAAAAAGTTTTCTTCCGAAGAGCTGACCAAGACCCTGCTTGCGCGTATCGCCGAGCTCGATCCAAAGGTTAACAGCTTCATCAGCCTCACCGAAGAGCTGGCCCTGAGCCAGGCCAAGGCTGCCGACGCACGTCGCGCCAACGGTGAAAATGGTGCGCTGCTGGGCGCACCTATTGCCCACAAGGACTTGTTCTGCACCCAGGGCATTCGCACCAGCTGCGGCTCGAAGATGCTCGACAACTTCAAGGCGCCCTACGACGCCACCGTGGTGTCCAAGCTGGCCGCCGCCGGCGCCGTGACCCTGGGCAAGACCAACATGGACGAATTCGCCATGGGGTCGGCCAACGAGTCGAGCTACTACGGCGCAGTGAAAAACCCCTGGAACCTGGACCACGTGCCCGGCGGTTCCTCCGGTGGTTCGGCTGCCGCAGTGGCTGCGCGCTTCCTGCCCGCCGCCACCGCCACCGATACTGGCGGCTCGATTCGCCAGCCGGCCGCGTTCACCAACCTCACCGGTTTGAAGCCGACGTACGGTCGCGTTTCCCGCTGGGGCATGATCGCCTACGCGTCCAGCCTCGATCAGGGTGGCCCGCTGGCACGCACGGCTGAAGACTGCGCGATTTTGTTACAAGGCATGGCGGGGTTCGATAAGCAGGACTCCACCAGCATCGATGAGCCCGTGCCGGACTACAGCGCCAGCCTGAACACCTCGCTCAAAGGCCTGCGCATCGGCGTGCCAAAGGAATACTTCAGCGCCGGCCTCGACCCGCGTATCGCGGAGCTGGTGCACAACAGCGTCAAGACGCTGGAAGGCCTCGGTGCCGTCATCAAGGAAATCAGCCTGCCGAACAACCAGCACGCGATTCCAGCGTACTACGTGATCGCCCCGGCAGAAGCGTCATCCAACCTGTCGCGCTTCGATGGCGTGCGCTTCGGCTACCGCTGCGAAAACCCGAAAGACCTCACCGACCTTTATAAGCGCTCGCGTGGCGAAGGCTTCGGTGCCGAAGTGCAACGCCGCATCATGGTCGGCGCCTACGCCCTGTCGGCTGGCTACTACGACGCGTACTACCTCAAGGCGCAGAAAATCCGTCGCCTGGTCAAGAACGACTTCATGGCAGCCTTTGAAGACGTCGACGTGATCCTCGGCCCAACCACGCCGAACCCGGCCTGGAAGATCGGCGCCAAGACCGGCGACCCGATCGCCGAGTACCTGGAAGACCTGTACACCATCACCGCCAACCTCGCGGGCTTGCCGGGCTTGTCCATGCCTGCCGGTTTCGTCGATGGCCTGCCGGTGGGCGTACAATTGCTCGCCCCGTATTTCCAGGAAGGCCGCCTGCTCAATGTGGCGCACCAGTACCAGTTGAACACCGACTGGCACACCCGCACCCCTACCGGCTTCTGAGGAGAACACTATGCAATGGGAAGTTGTGATCGGGCTGGAGATTCATACCCAGCTCGCCACCCAATCGAAGATTTTCTCCGGTAGCGCCACCACGTTCGGCTCCGAGCCCAACACCCAGGCCAGCCTGGTAGACCTGGGCATGCCCGGCGTACTGCCGGTGCTGAACCAGGAAGCGGTGCGCATGGCGGTGATGTTCGGCCTGGCGATTGACGCCGAGATCGGCCAGCACAACGTGTTCGCGCGCAAGAACTACTTTTACCCCGACCTGCCCAAGGGCTACCAGATCAGCCAGATGGAGTTGCCGATCGTCGGCAAGGGCCACCTGGACATACCTCTGGAAGACGGCACCATCAAGCGCGTCGGCGTCACCCGCGCCCACCTGGAAGAAGATGCCGGCAAGAGCCTGCACGAAGAATTCCCGGGCGCGACCGGTATCGACCTGAACCGTGCCGGTACGCCATTGCTGGAAATCGTCTCCGAACCGGACATGCGCAGCGCCAAGGAAGCCGTGGCCTACGTCAAGACGATCCACGCGCTGGTGCGCTACCTGGGCATCTGCGACGGCAACATGGCCGAAGGCTCGCTGCGCTGCGACTGCAACGTGTCGATCCGTCCTAAGGGCCAATCCGAGTACGGCACCCGCTGCGAGATCAAGAACGTCAACTCGTTCCGCTTCATCGAGAAGGCGATCAACAGCGAAGTGCGTCGCCAGATCGAACTGATCGAAGACGGCGGCAAGGTCATCCAGCAAACCCGCCTGTACGACCCGAACAAAGACGAAACCCGCGCCATGCGCAGCAAAGAGGAAGCCAACGACTACCGTTACTTCCCCGACCCGGACCTGTTGCCGGTGGTCATCGAGGATTCGTTCCTCAATGACGTGCGCGCCACCCTGCCGGAGCTGCCGCAGCAAAAGCGCGAGCGCTTCCAGGAGCAGTTCGGCCTGTCGGTCTACGATGCCAGCGTTTTGGCCTCCAGCCGCGAACAAGCCAACTACTTTGAAAAAGTCGTGAGCATTGCCGGTGACGCCAAGCTGGCGGCCAACTGGGTGATGGTTGAGCTGGGCAGCCTGCTGAACAAGCAGGGCCTGGAAATCGACGAAGCGCCGGTCTCCGCCGAGCAGCTGGGCGGCATGCTGCTGCGCATCAAGGACAACACCATCTCCGGCAAAATCGCCAAGACCGTGTTTGAAGCCATGGCCAGCGGTGAAGGCAGCGCGGACGAGATCATCGAGAAGCGTGGCCTCAAGCAAGTCACCGACAGCGGCGCGATCTCGGCCGTACTCGATGAAATGCTTGCGGCCAATGCCGAGCAGGTCGAGCAATACCGTGCGGCAGACGAAGCCAAGCGCGGCAAGATGTTCGGCTTCTTTGTGGGCCAGGCGATGAAAGCCTCCAAAGGCAAGGCCAACCCGCAACAGGTGAACGAGTTGCTGAAAAGCAAGCTTGAAGGCTGATAGCGATGAATGGTCCGGGCGCAGATTTCACTTCCAGCCCGGATACCCTGTGGGAGCTGGCTTGCCTGCGATTGCATCACCTCGGTGTTCTTGAGACACCGAGTCGTTTGCATCGCAGGCAAGCCAGCTCCCACATTTGTTATGGGGCATCTTGAAAATGAAGCGTCTACTTGGCCTACTGGCCTTGTTCTCTCTACTGGCCGGTTGCGCCAGCGGCGTCATCAACCCCAACGGCTATGACGAAACCGGCACCGCCTCCTATTACGGCGCCAAACACCACGGCAATAAGACTGCCAGCGGTGAACCCTTCAACCAATACGGCCTGACCGCCGCCCACCGGCGATTACCGTTCGGCACCCAGGTCAAGGTCACCAATCTCGACAACGACAAATCCGTGGTTGTCCGCATCAATGATCGCGGCCCGCACATCCGTGGGCGCTTGATCGATCTTTCACGCAAGGCTGCCGAGCAGTTGGGCATGATCAGCAGCGGTACAGCGCGAGTGCGCGTACAAGCCTTGAGCAACTGACGATGGAGGCCTGGCCATTTTCAGACTAATCGCCCTCTCGCCTTGGAGCCTGCTGGAATTGGTCAGCGGCCTCTTGCTGCTGATCATCGGCGCCGAAATCCTGGTGCGCGCCGCCGTGCGCCTGGCCGCAAGCCTCAAGGTACGGCCGCTGATCATCGGCCTGACGATTGTCGCCTTCGGCAGCAGCGCGCCACAGATGACCGTCAGCCTGCAGGCCACCCTGGCGGGCAATACGGACATCGCCGTGGGCAGCGTAATCGGCAGCAGCATCTTCAACATCCTAGTGACCCTGGGCCTGTCGGCGCTGATCATTCCGCTGCGAGTCTCGCGGCAGCTGGTGCGCCTGGACATCCCGGTGATGATCCTGGCCGGGCTGCTGGTGTTTACCCTGGCGGGCAATGAAGAACTTACCCCAACCGACGGCCTGTTGCTGCTCGTGGCCCTGGCCGCTTACCTCGGCGTTTTGCACTACCAGACCCGTCACTCTCGCCGCCCACGCACGCTGGATACAGTGGCCCGCGCCCCCTGGCTGAGCAGCGTGCTGCAGATGCTCAGCGGGTTGTTGATCCTGGTGCTGGCCGGGCATTTGCTGCTGGGCGCAGCGGTGGATGTGGCGGGCGATCTGGGCCTGTCGGAGCGCGTGATTGGCCTGACGCTGATCGGCGTCGGCACCTCGCTGCCGTGCCTGGCGACGTCGCTGATTGCCGCCCTGCGCGGGCAGCGGGAAATTGCCGTGGGCAACGTGATCGGCAGCAACCTGTTCAACCTGCTTGGCGTCTTGGGCTTGACCGCCGTGCTCGCCCCTTCGCCGCTGTCAGTATCGCCCAACGCTCTGAACTTCGACCTGCCGGTGATGCTGGCTGTCGTGGTCCTGTGCCTGCCGATGTTCTATACCGGCTACCGCCTGACTCGCGCCGAAGGCCTGGTGCTGCTGGGCCTATACCTGGCCTACGGGCTGCACGTGATGGCGTTCACCACCGGTATGCCCCTGGCCAACAAGCTTGAACACCTGATGGTGTTTTATGTCCTGCCAGTGCTGGTGGCTTTTCTGTTGTTCAGCACGCTGCGAGCCTGGCGCCGCCAACACAAGAGGGAATCGCAATGACCGATCAGAAAAAGCCCGGGGTTGAAATGCGTCGCCAGGTCATGGGCGATGTGTTCGTCGACCGCGCCCTGGGCAATGCCACTGAGTTCACCCAGCCGCTGCAGGACTTCGTCAACGAACATGCCTGGGGCAGTGTGTGGAACCGCGAAGGGTTATCGCTGAAAACCCGCAGCCTGATCACCCTCGCCGCCCTGACCGCGCTGAAGTGCCCGCAGGAACTCAAGGGCCACGTGCGGGGCGCACTGAATAATGGTTGCACGGTGGAAGAGATCCGCGAGGCGCTGCTGCATTGCGCGGTGTATGCCGGTGTGCCGGCGGCGATTGATGCGTTTCGGGCGGCGCAGGAAGTGATTGAGGCGTATCAGGCCGATAAGCAGTGACTGTCAGATAGCGGGCTTGCCTGCGATTGGCCCTGAACCACACCACCGATCTCAGATCCAACCACCGGCCTGCAACACAAAGATCCCGATATTCGTAGTCACCGCCGCTATCAGCGTGGTGATTACGATAATCGCCGCCGCCAATTCATGGTTACCGTCAGCTGCCCTCGCCATCACGAAGCTTGCAGCGGCAGTCGGTGCGCCGAAGTACAGGAACAGAATCCCCAACTCTGGCCCTCGGAAGCCAAGCCACCATGCCCCCAGCGTGGCGACGACCGGGAGCCAGACCATTTTCATCAAGCTCGCGCTCAACGCCATGTTGCCGCTCTTGCGCAGCGCCGCCAGGGACAACGTGCCGCCAATGCAGATCAACGCCAGTGGCAACGTAGTGTCTGCCAGGTACTGCAGGGATTTTTCCAGCCAGCCCGGCAGGCCGATCTGAAAATAGGCGAACGGCGCAGCCACGATCACACTGATGATCAGCGGGTTGGCCGCCACACTTTTGAAGATGCTCCATGGGTCGGACTTGATCACCGGGCTGTACACCGCCAGCACAATGGTCGACAGCGTGTTGTAGAACAGGATCACCAGCGCCGCGAGGATCGCACCGAGGGAGATGCCGTAGTCGCCGTACATACTGGCCGCCAGCGCCAGGCCGATCACCCCGTTGTTGCCGCGAAACGCGCCTTGGGTGTAGATGCCTCGGTCTTCACGCTTGCATCTAAAGATCGCCCAGCCCCAAGCCAGGGCAAAGCTGAGCAAGGTGGCGACGGAAAAGTAAATCAGCAAGCCCGGCTTGAGCGCCGAATGCAGGTCGGCATGCAGGATGCCGAGGAACAGCAACGCCGGCATGGTGACGTTGAACACCAGGGATGAAGCCGTGTGGATAAAGTTGTCGTTGATCCAGTTGATGCGCTTGAGCAGCACACCGAGGAATAGCATGGTAAACACCGGCGCGGTGATGGTGAGGGTGGTGAGGAAAATTGCCAGCATGCCGGGGAGAACCTTGGTGAGCGTCGTTAGGTGGCTAATGATAAGCCAGTGTGGGCCGCTTCGTCTGGTCTACCGCTTTCGCGAGCAAGCCCGCTCCCACATTTTGACCGCATTCCTCCAGCATGAGCGCGGTCGAATGTGGGAGCGGGCTTGCTCGCGAAGCTGGCGACTCGGTCTCAAGTAATAGGCGCAGGGTTAAACAAGGTGATGTCGTTATGCAGCTTGTGATGCTCGGCCCACGTCTGCTTTTTGCCGCTGGCCACATCCAGGTAGAAGTGAAACAACTCCCAACCCAACTCCTCGATGCTCGCGCGCCCAGTAGCAATACGCCCGGCGTCGATATCGATGAGGTCGGGCCAGCGCTGCGCCAGCTCCGTACGGGTCGACACCTTCACCACTGGCGCCATCGCCAGCCCATAAGGCGTGCCACGCCCGGTGGTGAACACATGCAGGTTCATCCCCGCCGCCAGTTGCAAGGTACCGCACACAAAGTCACTGGCCGGCGTGGCGCAAAAGATCAGGCCCTTGCCCTTGAAACGCTCGCCCGGGCCCAGCACACCATTAATTGCGCTGCTGCCGGATTTGACGATAGAGCCCAAGGACTTCTCGACGATGTTCGACAAGCCGCCCTTCTTGTTGCCCGGCGTGGTGTTGGCACTGCGATCCGCTTCGCCCTTGGCCAGGTAACGGTCGTACCAGTCCATTTCCCTGACCAGTTCCTGGGCAACTTCCTTGCTCTCTGCACGCGAAGTCAGCAGGTAGATGGCATCACGGACTTCAGTGACTTCGGAAAACATCACCGTCGCCCCCGCCCGCAACAGCAAATCCGAGGCGTAGCCCAGTGCCGGGTTGGCGGTGATGCCGGAAAATGCATCGCTGCCACCACACTGCATGCCCAGGATCAGCTCGGACGCCGGCACGGTTTCCCGGCGACGCTGGTCGAGTTTCTTCAAGCGCGTCTCGGCCAGCGCCATGATCTGCTCGATCATCTCGGTGAAACCGTGGCTGGAGTCCTGCAGCCGATACAGCCACGGCTCGCTGAGGTCAACGGAGCTGTCGTTATCGTGCATCACCTGCCCGGCCTGCAATTTCTCACAGCCCAGACTGATCACGAGTGCTTCGCCCCCCAGGTTCGGGTTGCGCGCCAGGTTGCGCACGGTACGGATCGGGATGTAGGCATCCGTCGCCGTGATCGCCACCCCGCAGCCGTAGCTGTGGGTCAGCGCCACTACGTCGTCGACATGTGGGTACCTGGGCAGCAACTCATCCTTGATGCGCTTGACCGCATGGTCCAGCACCCCGGTGACACACTGCACCGTAGTGGTGATGCCGAGGATATTGCGCGTGCCCACGGTGCCGTCGGCATTGCGGTATCCCTCGAACGTAAACCCTTCCAGCGGCGCCTGGGTCTCAGGCACCTCGGTGGACAGCGGCAAGCTGTCCAGCGGCGGCGCGGTCGGCATGCGCAGTTGATCTTCCTGCACCCAACTGCCGCGCGGAATCGGCGCCAAGGCGTAACCGATGGTCTGGCCGTAGCGAATTATCTGACCGCCTTCAGGGATATCTTCCAAGGTCACCTTGTGGCTCTGGGGGATGAAATCCACGGTCACCAGGCCATCCGGAAACTCCGTCCCGGCCGGTACACCCTGGTCATTGACCACGATCACCACGTTGTCGCGCTCGTGCAAACGAATCGAGCGCGGCGAGTCGGCATGTTCAATCAACTGCATTACATCGCCCCTCAGGAATGCGCTTCGGTAAGGTTGGTCAGCTCTGGGCCTTTGGCTGGTGGCTCTTTGAGTACCACACGCTTGATCGGACCGACGATGACCAGGTAGCTGAATACCGCCACCAGCGCGTTGGCGCCGACGAACACCAGGGCCCACTTGAACGAACCGGTGGTGGCGATGATGTAACCGATGACAATCGGGGTGGTGATCGACGCCAGGTTACCGAAGGTGTTGAACAAGCCGCCACTGAGGCCGGCGATTTGTTTCGGCGAAGTGTCGGACACTACCGCCCAACCCAGTGCGCCAACGCCTTTGCCGAAGAAGGCCAACGCCATGAAGCCCACGACCATCCACTCAACGTCAACGTAGTTACACGCGATGATACTGCTGGAGACCAACAGGCCGGCAATGATCGGCGCTTTGCGCGCGAACGTCAGGGAATGGCCCTTGCGCAGCAGGTAGTCGGAAATCACCCCACCGAGCACGCCACCGATAAACCCGCAGATCGCTGGCAACGAGGCGATGAAACCCGCCTTGAGGATGGTCATGCCACGGTCCTGCACCAGGTACACCGGGAACCACGTCAGGAAGAAATAAGTGATGCCGTTGATGCAGTACTGGCCCAAGTAGACGCCGAGCATCATGCGGTTGGTCAGCAGCTGGCGGATGTAATCCCACTTCGGACCGTCAGTTTTCTTGCCCTTGCCTTTGTCCTGATCCATATCGACCATCGCGCCGTTGGCGGCGATGTGATTGAGCTCTGCTTCGTTGATCAGCGGGTGCTGGCGCGGGCTGTGGATAACTTTCAGCCAGATCAGCGAGAAGGTAATGCCGATCACGCCCATCACGATAAACACGTGCTGCCAGCCAAAGCGGTAGACGATCCAGCCCATCAGTGGCGCGAACAACACAGTGGCAAAGTACTGCGCCGAGTTGAAGATCGCCGAGGCGGTACCGCGCTCAGCGGTAGGGAACCACGCTGCCACGATACGTGCGTTACCGGGGAAGGATGGCGCTTCGGCCAGGCCCACCATGAAGCGCAGCATAAACAGCGCAACAACGGCGGTGGAGACGCCGAACTCACCGACATAGCCTTGCAGCACGGTGAACAGTGACCAGGTGAAGATGCTCAGGGCATAGACTTTTTTCGAGCCGAAACGGTCCAGCAGCCAGCCGCCGGGGATTTGCCCGGCCACGTAGGCCCAACCGAATGCGGAGAAGATGTAACCGAGGGTGACCGCGTCGATACCGAGGTCTTTTTGCAGGCTGGAGCCTGCGATGGCGATGGTGGCCCGGTCGGCGTAGTTGATCGTTGTCACCAGAAACAGCATGAGCAGGATCAAATAGCGGACGTGGGTCGGCTTGGTCGCTTGCATGTAGAAGTACTCCCACTAATTATTTTTTTTGCGGGTAATGGTTTTCTGTTTTTTTGTTGGGGGAGCCAGCAGGCATCTGGCCCCCACCTGGTGTCGCTGTTACGAACCGATGTAGCTGGTCTTCACCACGGTGTAGAACTCTTGTGCATAGCGACCTTGCTCACGCGAACCATAGGATGAGCCCTTACGGCCACCGAATGGAACGTGATAATCCACACCCGCAGTTGGCAGGTTGACCATCACCATCCCGGCCTGGGAGTGGCGTTTGAAGTGGTTGGCGTACTTCAGCGAAGTAGTGGCAATGCCCGCCGACAAACCGAACTCGGTGTCGTTGGCCATGGCCAGCGCCGCTTCGTAGTCCGCCACGCGCACAACGTTGGCGACTGGGCCAAAGATTTCTTCACGGCTGATGCGCATGGCGGCTTCGCTGTCGGCAAACAGCGTCGGCGCCAGGTAGTAGCCTTCGGTATCACAGGTCACCAGGCCGCCACCGCTGACCAGCCGCGCACCTTCGCTTTGGCCGATGTCGATGTACTTGAGGTCCTGGTCCAACTGGGCCTGGGAAACGACCGGGCCGATATCGGTGCCGCTTTTCAAGGCGTGGCCGACTTTGATCGACTTCATGCGCTCAGCCATGGCCGCGACGAACTGGTCGTGAATACCGGCGGTGACGATCAAGCGGCTGGAGGCGGTGCAACGCTGGCCGGTGGAGTAGAACGCGCTCTGTACCGAGAGCTCGACGGCCTGCTTGAGGTCGGCGTCGTCGAGGATGATCTGCGGGTTCTTGCCGCCCATTTCCAGTTGCACTTTGGCCTGGCGCGAGACACAGCTGACAGCGATCTGGCGACCTACACCGACAGAACCGGTGAAGCTGATGCCATCGACTTTCGGGCTGTTGACCAGCACATCGCCCACCACACGACCGCTGCCCATCACCAGGTTGAATACACCGGCAGGGAAACCGGCGCGCGAGATGATTTCGGCCAGGGCCCAGGCGCAACCCGGTACCAGTTCAGCAGGTTTGATCACTACGCAGTTGCCGTAGGCCAGGGCTGGGGCGATCTTCCACGCGGGGATGGCAATCGGGAAGTTCCACGGAGTGATCAGGCCGACCACACCCAAGGCTTCGCGAGTGACCTCAACGTTGACGCCTGGACGTACCGACGGCACGTAGTCACCGGACAAGCGCAGGCATTCGCCGGCGAAGAACTTGAAAATGTTACCGGCACGGGTCACTTCGCCGATGGCCTCGGGGAGTGTCTTGCCTTCTTCCCGAGCCAGCAAGGTGCCGAGCTCTTCGCGGCGCGCGAGGATTTCGCTGCCGACTTTATCCAAGGCATCGTGGCGCGCTTGAATGCCGGAAGTGGACCAGGCCGGGAACGCCGCGCGAGCAGCATCGATGGCGGCGTTGACTTGGGCGACATCAGCCTTGGCGTATTCACCAATGACATCGGACAACTCCGACGGGTTGAGGTTGACGCAATAGTCAGCGCCGGCCACCCATTGGCCGTTGATGTAGTTGTCAAAACGTTGGGCTTGGGACACGAATCTTCTCCTGACGCAAAAGGCCGCTGATTGCTCAGCGGCCTTATAGATAGGTTATTGCGGGCCTTGCTTGTCGATCAGCGCGGCCAGGGCTTCGTACTCTTCCGGCAACAGGTCGGTCAGCGGCGTACGCACCGGGCCGGCGTCATAGCCTGCGATTTTTGCACCGGCCTTGACGATACTCACGGCATAACCGGCTTTGCGATTACGGATGTCCAGGTATGGCAGGAAGAAGTCGTCGATGATTTTGCCAACGGTAGCGTGATCTTCGCGGGCAATCGCGTGATAGAAATCCATCGCGGTTTTCGGGATGAAGTTGAACACCGCCGAGGAGTACACCGGCACGCCCAAGGCCTTGTAGGCAGCGGCGTAAACCTCTGCCGTCGGCAGGCCGCCAAGGTAGCTGAAACGGTCACCCAGGCGACGGCGGATCGACACCATCAACTCAATGTCACCCAGGCCGTCTTTGTAGCCGATCAGGTTCGGACAGCGCTCGGCCAGACGTTCCAGCAGCGGTGCGGTCAGGCGGCAGACATTGCGGTTGTAGACCACCACGCCGATCTTGACCGATTTGCACACGGCTTCAACGTGAGCGGCAACGCCGTCCTGGCTGGCTTCGGTGAGGTAGTGCGGCAGCAACAGCAGGCCTTTGGCCCCCAGACGCTCGGCTTCTTGAGCGTACTCGATAGCTTGGCGGGTCGAACCGCCCACGCCGGCGAGGATCGGCACGCTGGTCGCGCATGTATCAACGGCGGTTTTCACCACCTGGGAATATTCGCTGGCAGCGAGGGAGAAAAACTCACCAGTGCCGCCGGCCGCGAACAAGGCGGTCGCGCCATACGGGGCCAGCCACTCTAAACGCTTGATGTAGCCCGCCTGGTGAAAGTCACCCTGGGCATTGAAATCGGTCACCGGGAAAGAGAGCAGACCGTGGGAGAGGATGGACTTCAGTTCTTGTGGATTCATTATTCGAACACCCTGGGTAAAGACTTTCTGTCGAAAGGTTATTGTTGGTTTTGGTGATGTCGTACGTCATCGTACAACTATAAAAATATTCGTCAACTGCAATTCATCAAACTTCATCCGCAAGGTGTTTAGAGCCGCCTTCTTGACGTAGGAAAAATTTCCTCTAAGCTCGCCAATACTGTATGTGCATACAGCATCAAAGGAAGATTCCTACGACATAGCAAGGAGCTAACATGTCAGGGTTTGAACTCGCGGCACCCGAAAAAAACACGCCTACCCTACGTTTCGAAGGCGGTGAACACACTGCCATTGGCGATGACACCCTGTTGCGCTTCGTCAAGGACGCACCGGCGATCCCCGCGCGCCAAGTCGAACTGCACCTGCCCAACGGCTTGGCGCTCACCTATGGCCAAGTGATCGCCCTGGGCGGCGACTTCTATGGCATCCCCGGCCAGCCCATCAGCGATGGTGCGTCCCCCGCAGAGCGCGTGCAGCGCTTCACTGGCGCTTTCAACTCGCTGGCCGTGCTGCCCGCTTCGCGAGAAGAAGCACACAAGATCCTGGCGGTGATGCAAAAGGAGATCACTGCGGTCAAACAGGCAATAAAGGACGGCAAGCAGGCTCATCAAGCCTATGACGCCCTGGGCGATACGCTGTCTGAGGAATGGAACCGCATCACTGGCGGTGGCAGCGCTGTTTCGGCGCTTGTCCCGTTGGGCCGCTACCTGAAACTGGCGGCGGACAATGCCGACCACTTCGGCGAATGGGCGCTGTCGGCCTATTTGGCGGGGCATACGGCGGCGCTGCAACAAGCCGTGGTGGCTCACCAAACCGGCACCGACCAGGCCCTGGAACTGGCGTATGCCATGAACAGCTTTGCTGATCACTTTTTGACCGATCTGTTTTCCGCAGGCCACTTGCGGGTTCCGCGCAAGCAGTTGGCGGCCGTGGTAACGCCCGGTGAATTGGGCTCGCTGATCAGCCGTTTCATGCACGATGAAGACAGCACGTTCGGGCTCAAGGTGCGCAATGCCCTAGGAGATCAGTGGCACGCTTATGGGGATAAACGCTACTTCGACGCCATCGACGCGGACAACCGGACGCAGGTAAAACGTGCGGTGCAGGCCTCGGCGGATGAGGTCTTCGACACCTTCATCAGTGGTGTTCCGCCCTCCCCGGCCAACTTCAAGGCACCGCTGCATGTGCCGGACCTGAATGCCGCGCAGAACGCGGCGAATAACTTCTCACCGCTGTTTAAGGTAGAGGGTAAAAAGGTGCTGAGGCGCAAGGATGTGAATGACTTGAACGACAAGCACTGGACGAATGATTGGTGGGGGTGGAGTACGTATTTGTTGTTGAAGGACTACAAGCCGAATAAGCCGCAGCCTTGAGACAAACCTAAATCTTGCTCAAACGGATCAATCTCTAAAAGCCGTTCGTCGCTACTGTCAGTTCTGACAGTAGAGCCTTATTCATTACATCCATAACGTACATTCGACTTCCCGAAAGATCGTTACAGTAAAAGTTTAGGGCACAGAAAATTCGGGGGGCACGTTTCTTCTTATAATTTTAGAGGTGACCCATGTCCAAGAATCTGACAGTTAAAATCGCGCAAAAAGGCAAACCACCACGCCCACTGGATTACGAGCCAGAAATTGGTGATGAGATTTTCAGTACTGTGACTGGCTTACAACAAGTCGTACGCAAGGTTTTTGATGAGGATGCAAGCGAAGTTGTAATCTTCTTAGATCCGTCATCAAATCCATATCCTTAACCTCGGTCCTTACCCCCGCTGCGCCTCCGCCTCTTCATGGGCATGGCGCAGCCGCTCACGACTATTCGTCAAATGCAACCGCATCGCCGCCCGCGCCGCATCTGAATCCCGGCGCGCAATCGCCTCATAAATTTCTTCGTGCTCGCGGCTCAAACGCCCCATGTAATGCTGCTGGTCATCATGCGCCAAGCGCGCAGAATTCAAACGGGTACGCGGAATGATGCTGGTGCCCAGGTGGGTCATGATATCGGTGAAGTAGCGGTTACCGGTCGACAGCGCAATTTCGAGGTGAAACGCAAAATCGGAGGCTACAGCATCGCCGGCATGGGCCGCGCTTTCATTCAGGGCATCGAGCGCCGCACGCATGGCGGCCAGTTGCTCGTCGCTGCGACGCAATGCGGCCAACCCTGCGGACTCCACTTCCAGGCTGATCCGCAATTCCAGAATCGCCAGCACATCACGCAGCGTTACCACGGTGGCCGGATCGATACGGAAGCCGCTTGGGCTCGGCGTATCCAGCACAAACGTGCCGATACCGTGACGGGTCTCGACCTGCCCCGCCGCTTGCAAGCGTGAGATGGCCTCACGCACCACGGTGCGGCTGACCCCATGGGCATCCATGATCGCCGACTCGGTGGGCAGCTTATCGCCACGCTTGAGCTGACCGTCGCGGATCTGCTCGGACAACACCGTGACCAATTCCTGGGCAAGGCTGCGACGCTTGCGGGGAAGACGAGGGGCGGTGGCAGCGTTATCCATGATGATCCATTTTTCTCGGCGAACTTGAACACGCATCATAGCCCATGGCGGTTGTACGATCACTGCCCGGGCACGACTTTCATTGATATCCTGCGCGCAAAAAAATGCCCCGACACAGATCGAGGCATTTTTGAGGCTCACCCGAGGGTGAAAACCGGTTACTTCACGACTTTCAGGCTCGGCCGGCCGCTAGGGCGCGGTGGCTCGGAATCCGGTGGCGGCAGATCGTCGCCATCTTCTGCTTCGATCGTTTCGTCATCCTCGAAAGGCGACTCCAGATCGAACACCATGCCTTGGCCGTTCTCCCGGGCATAAATGCCGAGGATGGCGCCAGTCGGCACGTAAAGCGTATGCGGTACGCCGCCGAAACGCCCTTCAAAGCTCACGGCTTCGTTGTCCATGTGCAGGTGGCGCACGGCACTCGGCGATACGTTCAGCACAATTTGTCCATCACTGGCAAAACCCTCCGGTACCTGAACCGCAGGAAATTCGGAATTGACCAGCATGTGCGGGGTGCAATCGTTGTCCACAATCCACTCATAGAGCGCGCGGACCAAGTAGGGTCGACTGGAGTTCATCAGCGGCTCCTTAAGCCTTAGCGCATATCGCGTTCGACACCAGACAGACTCGCCTGGAAAGCCTCACGCGCAAACTGGCGCTCCATGTAATCAAGCAGCGGCTTGGCCGGCCGCGGCAGTTCAATACCGAGAATCGGCAAGCGCCAGAGTATCGGTAATAGGCAGCAATCCACCAAGCTTTGTTCCTCGCTGAGGAAAAAAGGTTTGTCGGCGAACAACGGCGAAACACCGGTCAGGCTCTCGCGCAATTCCTTACGCGCCTGCACTCGTGCCGGCTCTTTACTGCGTGTGTCCAGAATCAGATCCACCAGCCCACACCAGTCACGCTGGATCCGATGGATCAGCAGGCGGCTGTTGGCACGCGCCACCGGGTACACCGGCAGCAAAGGTGGATGCGGGTAACGCTCATCCAGGTATTCCATCACCACGGTTGACTCCCACAACGCCAGGTCACGATCGACCAGGGTGGGCAAGCTGCCGTAAGGGTTCACTTCGATCAGTTTCGGCGGGTGGCGACCTGCCTCCACAGTGATGATCTCGGCGCTGACACCCTTCTCTGCGAGCACGATGCGTACTCGGTGGGAATAGTGGTCGGCGGGGTCGGAGTAACAGGCCAACCGGTTGGTCACGCCCATGGCGGTCCTCCTCGCTTGTTGAAATTATCGAAAGCTCAAAAACGAGCGCGCCCAGAGAGCATCTCTATAACGCCTGGCACAACCAGATCGCTACGTGTTCAGAGATGCCGCTGGGCGCGCAAGATTAACAGCAATTGCTTACGGTTGGATCAATGCACATCCTTCCAGTATTCGCGTTTGAGCAGATAGGCGAATACGAAGAAGAAAGCCAGGTACAGCAACACATACGTACCGATGCGCTGATGCTGCAATTTGACCGGGTTGGCAGAGTAGGCCAGGAAGGTCACGAGGTTCTTGACCGTCCCGTCGAACTGCTCCTCAGTCTGGGAACCTGGAGTCTCTATCGTCAGTTGATCGCACGCTTCATGAGTCAACGGCGTGCCGGTCAACGGATCGTATTGCTTCTTGCCGTCTTCAACGACCTGAATCTGCTTGCATCCTACCACTTGCTTGCCTTGCAGGCCGACCAGAACGTTAGGCATGCCGACGTTCGGGAACACGCGGTTGTTGACCTGGTAAGGGCGCGACGGGTCTTCATAAAAGGATTTCAGGTAGCCATACAGCCAATCGGTACCGCGCACGCGCGCCACCAGGGTCAGGTCAGGCGGTGCAGCACCGAACCAGGCCTTGGCATCCGCAGGCTTCATGCCGATGTTCATGTGGTCGCCGATCTTGGCACCGGTGAACACCAGCTTCTCCAGCATCGTTTCATGAGGAATGCCGAGGTCATCGGCGACACGCTCATAACGCTGGAACTTGGCGCTGTGACAGCCCATGCAGTAGTTGGCGAACGTCCGCGCGCCGTCTTGCAGGGCGGCTTTATCCGAGACGTCGATATCGACTTTTTCCAGCTCCGGGCCGCCGTGTTCGGCAGCGAAGGACAGTAGCGGCAAGGCCGCAAGCATCAATGCAACAAATAACTTTTTCATCAGCCAGTCACCCTTTCCGGAACCGGTTTGGTCTTCTCGAGCCGGGTATAGAACGGCATCAGAATGAAGTAGGCGAAGTACAGGAAGGTGCAGACCTGCGACAGCAACGTACGCTCAGGCGTCGGCGCCAATACGCCCAGCACACCCAGGATCACGAACGAAATGCAGAACACCCACAGCCAGATCCTGCTCAGCCAGCCCTTGTAGCGCATGGACTTGACCGGGCTGCGGTCGAGCCAAGGCAACACGAACAGCACCGCAATGGCCGCGCCCATGGCGATCACGCCCATGAGTTTGTCGGGGATTGCGCGCAAGATCGCGTAGAACGGCGTGAAGTACCAGACCGGGGCAATGTGCTCAGGTGTCTTGAAGGCGTTAGCCTGTTCGAAGTTAGGTTTCTCCAGGAAATAACCGCCCATCTCCGGGAAAAAGAACACGATCGAGCAGAACACGAACAGGAACACCACTACACCGACAATGTCTTTGACGGTGTAGTAAGGGTGGAACGGAATGCCGTCCAGCGGGATGCCGTTTTCGTCCTTGTGCTTCTTGATGTCCACGCCATCAGGGTTGTTGGAACCCACTTCGTGCAGCGCCAGGATGTGCAGCACTACCAGGCCGAGAATCACGATCGGCAGGGCAACAACGTGCAGCGCAAAGAAGCGGTTCAAGGTAATACCAGAGATCAGGTAGTCACCGCGAATCCACTGGGTCAGGTCGTTGCCGATTACCGGGATCGCGCCGAACAACGAGATGATCACCTGGGCGCCCCAGTACGACATCTGGCCCCAGGGCAGCAGGTAGCCCATGAAGGCTTCGGCCATCAGCGCCAGGTAGATCAGCATGCCGAAGACCCACACCAGCTCGCGAGGTTTCTGGTACGAGCCGTAGAGCAGGCCACGGAACATGTGCATATACACGACGATAAAGAACGCCGACGCGCCCGTGGAGTGCAGCAGGCGCAGGATCGAGCCGTACTCGACGTCACGCATGATGTATTCGACGGAAGCAAACGCTTCCTCCGCCGACGGCGTATAGCTCATGGTCAGCCATACGCCGGTGACGATCTGGTTGACCAGCACCAGCAGGGCCAGGGAGCCGAAGAAGTAGAAGAAGTTGAAGTTTTTCGGCGCGTAATATTTGCTGAGATGGTCTTCCCACATTTTAGTGGCGGGGAAGCGCGCATCCACCCAATCCATGAACTTACTCATGACGCGTTCTCCTTATCGAGGCCAATGACAATGATGTCGTCAGATTCGTACTCGTGCGGAGGAACCGGCAAGTTCAAAGGCGCAGGCTGGGACTTATAGACGCGGCCGGCGAGGTCGTAGTGGGAACCGTGGCAGGGGCAGAAATAACCTCCGACCCAATCCTTGCCCAGGTCCACAGGAGCGACTTCCGGGCGGAAGGTCGGCGAGCACCCCAGGTGGGTGCACAGACCAACCACCAGCAGGATCTCTGGCTTGATCGAACGTGCTTCGTTCTTGGCGTAGGCGGGTTGGTCGGACTTCTCGGACTTCGGGTCAGACAACTGGCCCTCGATCTTCTTGAGATTCCCCAGGATTTCCTCTGTACGACGAACAATGAAAACCGGCTGGCCGCGCCATTCAGCAATCATCTGCTGGCCTGGCTCGATCTTGCTGATATTCACCTTCACCGGTGCACCTGCGGCTTTCGCCTTGGCACTGGGAAACCATGACCCCACGAACGGGACCGCAGCCCCCACCGCTCCTGCAGCACCCACCACGGATGTGGCTGCTACCAAGAAGCGACGCCGGCCTGCATTCACGCCGTCATTGCTCATTCAGTCCTCTCCCATCAGCTTTTTGGCCTGTTAAATCAGGCGTCTACTAAGTATTAAATCTGAACTTATAAAAATTTTGCCGAATGGTAATGAAAAGCCCCACGTATGACAAGGGAATTGCCCGGGGCTCCGCCTCCAGGCCTTGTAGTATAGGGGGTCTACGGATGTGGCAAGTTGTCACGGCGATTTTTATGCATAAATCGCAGGCAATAAAAAACGCCCAGCTCCGTGAGGAGGCTGGGCGCTTTGTGGAACGTAAAGCGAATTAACGCTTCGAGTACTGCGGACGCTTACGCGCTTTACGCAGACCGACTTTCTTACGTTCAACTTCACGGGCATCGCGAGTCACGAAGCCTGCTTTGCGCAGAGCGCCACGCAGGGTTTCGTCGTACTGCATCAGAGCGCGAGTGATACCGTGGCGGATTGCGCCAGCTTGACCACTTACACCGCCACCGATAACGGTGACGTAGATGTCGAACTTTTCAACGGTCTCGGTCAGTTCCAGCGGCTGACGAACTACCATGCGGGCAGTTTCGCGACCGAAGAAGTTTTCCAGAGTGCGGTTGTTGATCGAGATGTTACCAGTGCCCGGACGCAGGAAAACGCGTGCGGTTGCGGTTTTGCGACGGCCAGTGCCGTAATTTTGAGTCGCCGACATAATGAACTATTCCGTTAAAACTTCAGTTCTTGGGGCTGCTGAGCAGCATGAGGGTGTACAGCGCCCGCATAGACTTTCAGCTTGCGAAACATATCGCGACCCAGTGGGCCCTTCGGCAGCATGCCTTTGACCGCGATTTCGATCGGGGCTTCAGGCTTCTTGGAGATCAGACCTTCGAAGTTCGAAGACTTGATACCGCCTGGGAAACCGGAGTGACGGTAGTACATTTTGTCTTGCGCTTTGTTGCCGGTAACACGTACCTGCTCAGCGTTGATGATCACGATGTAGTCACCGGTGTCAACGTGAGGGGTGTACTCAGGCTTGTGCTTGCCACGCAGACGGCTGGCGACTTCAGTGGCCAGACGACCCAGGGTCTGACCAGCGGCGTCGACGACAAACCAGTCGCGCTGAACTGTTTCCGGTTTTGCAGTAAAAGTTGTCATTCTTTAATAGCCTCAGGGGCCGCCCTGTAAATTAGACGGCGGATCTTACTGAATAGTGCGTACTTTGACAAGTCAAAGGCAGCCGGATACAGACGCTATCGGGGGCTCGGGTCGGCGCGTCCGTTCAACGGCAAGATTCTTCGGCAGACGGCGCATCACTTCCACTGCAGAAAGAGGTGGGCAATTATGCAGATTGCGAAAAAAAATTCAACCTGCTTTTATGATTGTTTTCCCTGAAGGAGTACCCGATGGATTATCGACAGCTGGGCCGTACGGATCTGAACGTGAGCGCGATAGCCTTGGGCACCATGACCTGGGGCGAGCAGAACAGCGAAGCAGAGGCCTTCGCACAGATCGAGCGAGCCAAGGCCGCGGGGATAAACTTCCTCGACACGGCCGAAATGTACCCGGTGCCGCCCAAGGCCGACACCTATGCCACCACCGAGCGTTATATCGGTAATTACTTCAAAAGCCGTGGCGACCGCGCCGACTGGATCCTTGCCAGCAAGATCGCCGGCCCCGGCAACACCATTGATTACATCCGCGACGGCCACCTGCGGCACAACCGCAAGCACATCGTTGAAGCCCTGGATGCCAGCCTCAAGCGCCTGCAAACCGACTGGATCGACCTTTACCAACTGCACTGGCCGGAGCGCAGCACCAACTTCTTCGGCCAACTGAGCTACAAGCACAAGGACGAAGACGACCTCACCCCGCTGGAGGAAACCCTCGAAGCGCTGGACGAGCAAGTGAAAGCCGGCAAGATCCGCCACATCGGCCTGTCCAATGAAACGCCGTGGGGCACCATGAAATTCCTCGCCCTGGCCGAAGCCCGTGGCTGGAGCCGCGCGGTGTCGATCCAGAACCCGTACAACCTGCTCAACCGCAGTTTTGAGGTGGGTTTGGCGGAAGTCGCGATTCGTGAGCAGTGCGGTTTGCTGGCGTATTCGCCACTGGCGTTCGGTATGCTCAGCGGCAAGTACGAGAACGGCGCGCGCCCTGCAAAAGCACGGCTGACGGAATACAGCCGCTTCAGCCGCTACTTCAACCCGCAGTCGGAAGCGGCGTGCAGTCGTTATGTGGCGCTGGCTCGGGAGCATGGTCTGGACCCGGCACAGATGGCCTTGGCGTTTGTCACGCAGCAGCCGTTTGTGACCAGCAACATCATCGGGGCGACAAGCCTGGAGCAGCTGGACAGCAACATTGCCAGTGCTGATCTGAAGCTCACGAAGGAGGTGCTGGAAGGGATTGAGGCGATTCAAAAGGATCACCCAAATCCTGCTCCCTGATTGACCGGTAGACCGGTAGACCGCTATCGCAGGCAAGCCAGCCCCCACATTTGACCGAGTACATCCATTTGGAATGCGGTTGAATGTGGGAGCGGGCTTGCTCGCGAAGAGGCCCTAAGCATCGCTACAAAATCATCAAAGCGCCCGCGCAATAATTTCCTTCATGATCTCATTGGTCCCCGCATAAATCCGCTGCACCCGCGCATCCGCCCAGGCCCGGGCGATCGGGTATTCCCACATGAAGCCGTAGCCGCCGTGCAGCTGCACGCACTCGTCGAGCACCTTGCACTGCAAGTCCGTGGCCCAGTACTTGGCCATCGCTGCCGTAGGCACATCCAGCTTGCCTTCCAGGTGCAACGCCATGCACTTGTCCACAAACACGCGGCCGATCTGAATCTCGGTGGCCATCTCCGCCAGCTTGAAGCGGGTGTTCTGGAAGTCCGCAATCGCCTTGCCGAACGCCTTGCGCTCGCGGGTGTATTCCAGGGTCCACCCCAACGCCGCCTCGGCCGACGACAGCGCGCCGATCGCCACCGTCAATCGCTCCTGAGGCAACTCCTGCATCAAGTACGCGAAGCCCATGCCCGCCTGGCCCAACAGGTTTTCCTTGGGCACACGCACGTCCTGGAAGAACAGCTCCGATGTGTCCTGGGCCTTCATGCCAACCTTCTCCAGGCGCTTGCCCTTGGCGAACCCCGGCGTGTCGGCTTCCACCAGAAACAAACTGATGCCTTTGGCGCCGGCCTTGGGGTCGGTCTTGGCGACGACTATTACCAACTCGGCCAGATAGCCGTTGGTGATGAAGGTCTTGGAACCATTGATCACATACTCATCGCCCTCCAGCACGGCCGTGGTCTTGACCCCTTGCAGGTCGGAACCCGCCCCCGGTTCAGTCATGGCAATAGCCGTGACCCTCTCGCCGGAGATCAACTTGGGCAGGTACTTGTGCTTCAGCGCCTCACTGCCGTAATGCAGGATGTAAGGCGCCACAATATCCGAGTGCAGGGAAAAACCGATGCCAGTGAGGCCCAGCCGGCTGATCTCCTCGATCACCACCGCGCTGTACAAAAAGTCCGCGCCCAGCCCGCCGTATTCCTCCGGCAGATGAGAACACAGCATCCCCGCCTCCCCCGCTTTGCTCCACAAATTTCGGTCGATGTAGCCCTGTTTCTCCCATTGCCCATGGAACGGCGCGGCGTCTTTTTCAAGGAAGGTACGCACGCTTTCGCGGAAGAGTTCGTGTTCCGGGCTGAACAAGGTTCTGGGAATCATGGGTCACCTGCGTGGATTGTCGGACAAAGACGAACCCACAGAGACTATGCCCCGAAGGCATCACGGGACACTGGACACATGCGACAAAAAATAAGACGATCCAGCCGTCTGGTGACCACTTTCCCCTATAAGAATAAATGAAATTATGTCTAACCAAATCTCCACGCCGTTGCGGCGCATCAGCATTTTGGCCATTGATCGGGTATTCGCTTCAACCCTCATGCAAGCCAAGGATTTCTTCCACCTCGCCAGCCTGCGTTACGGCAAGCAACTGGGCCAGGGCCTGACCCCTGCGTTCGAGACAAGGCTGGTCAGCCCCGACGGGCAATCGGTGCGCAGCTTCAGTGATGTGATCATGCCGGTGGACGGCGGCCTGGAAGACGCCGACATCATCGTATTACCGGCCTTCTGGGATGACTTCGACGCCTTATGTGCGCGCTACCCTCAAGTGCTGCCGTGGCTGCGCGAGCAACATGCCCGCGGTGCGGTGTTGTGCGGCGAAGCCACCGGGGTGTTCTGGCTGGCGGAAGCCGGCCTGCTCGACGGCAAGGAGGCGACCACCTACTGGCGTTTCTTCAACGCCTTCAGCGAGCGCTTCCCCAAGGTCCAGCTCAACCAGGACAAGCACCTCACCGACGCCGACAACCTGTATTGCGCTGGCGGCACCACCTCGGCGTGCGACCTCTACATCTACTTGATCGAGCGTTTCTGCGGCGCCAACATCGCCCAGGCCGTGGCCCGCGACATCCTCTACGAAGTGCAGCGCAGCTATGCACCTGGACGCATTGGGTTTGGCGGGCAGAAGCTGCACCAGGACGTGATCATCCTGCAGATCCAGCATTGGCTCGAAGAGCATTTCGCAGACAAATTTCGCTTCGAAGATGTGGCACGGGAACACGGCATGAGCATCCGCAATTTCATGCGCCGCTTCCAGACCGCCACGGGTGACAAGCCGCTGCATTACCTGCAGCGGCTGCGGATTGAGACGGCGAAGGGACTGCTCTCGGGCAGCCGCAAGAGCATCAAGACCATCAGTTATGAGGTGGGTTATGACGATGCGAGTTTCTTTGCGCGGCTGTTCAGGCAGCACACCGAACTGTCGCCGAACCAGTATCGCCAGCAGTTCCAGCAGGCGGCCTAAGTTAGGTTGAACGCGGTAAAAATGTGGGCGCGGGCTTGCTCGC
Organism: Pseudomonas sp. RA_15y_Pfl1_P11; assembly: GCF_963970975.1. Classification (NCBI taxonomy): domain Bacteria; kingdom Pseudomonadati; phylum Pseudomonadota; class Gammaproteobacteria; order Pseudomonadales; family Pseudomonadaceae; genus Pseudomonas; species Pseudomonas sp. RA_15y_Pfl1_P11. Next base: position 62,774 of record NZ_CAXAOY010000003.1, on the reverse strand, counting down.
GGCCACATTTGATTTACATCGCTCTTAAGGTTTGTGACCGCGCGACAGGAACTCGTGGGACTGCATTTCCAACAAGCGGCTCAGCGTGCGCTGGAACTCAAAGTTCAAACGACCGCCGGTATACAGGTCCTTCAGCTCGACTTCCGCCGAAATGATCAGCTTGACGTTACGGTCGTAGAACTCGTCGACCATGTTGATAAAGCGTCGCGCGATGTCGTCGGTGGTCACGCTCATCTGCTCCACGCCGCTCAAAATCACCGCGTGGAAGATCTTACCCAGTTCGATGTAGTCGTTCTGGCTACGCGGGCCGTCGCACAGTTGGCGGAACTCGAACCAGGCCACATCATCGCAGGTACGCAATGCGATGATTTCGCGGTTCTCGATCATCAGCTTGTCGTTTTCCACCGCCTGGGTGCATTCCGGCGTCAGCGCACGGAAGCTTTTTTTCAAGCTTTCATGGGCCGCTTCGTTCAGCGGGAAGTGAAACAGCTCCGCTTGCTCCAGGTGGCGCAGGCGGTAGTCGACGCCACTGTCGACGTTGACGATCTCGGTGTTCTGCTTGATCAGCGCGATGGCCGGCAGGAAGCGTGCGCGCTGCAGACCGTCCTTGTACAAACCGTCAGGCACGATGTTCGAGGTGGCGACCAGCGTCACGCCGTTCTTGAACAGTTCTTCCATCAGCGTGCCAAGGATCATGGCGTCGGTGATGTCGGAGACGAAAAATTCATCGAAGCAAATCACCCGCGCCTCATCAGAAAAGCGCTTGGCGATGATGGTCAGCGGGTTTTTCTCGCCCGGCAGGGTCTTCATCTCTTCGTGCACACGCTTCATGAAGCGGTGGAAGTGCGTCCGCACCTTTTCCTTGAACGGCAGTGCTTCGAAGAACGTATCTACCAGGTAGGTCTTGCCACGGCCCACGCCGCCCCAGAAATACAGGCCCTTGACCGGCGTGTGGTCTTTTTTGCCAAACAGCTTGCTGAACATACCTGGCTTGCTTTGCGAGGCCGCGACCAGGTCGTCGTACAGGCGCTGCAAATGACGCACTGCCGTTTCCTGGGCCGCGTCATGGAAGAACTCAGGGCGTTTCAAATCAGCTTGATATCGTTCTAGGGGCGTCATAATTTCGTTAGCAAGGCAACAAAAACGGGCGGTCACTGTAACGACGGCCCTGGATAATGGCAATCAACCCTTGGTCGGGTTAATCCTCGAGGGGGGTCAACGCGACGCGCAGCGCGGCGATGGCGGCATCGCGGGACGCTTCGTCGGCGAACTCGGCGCTGTCCGCTACCGCGCTACCGTCCAGCCATACGCTGAAGCTCAGGGCCTCAGGGCGCACATCCAGCGCGTCACCGTTTTGCAGTTGCTTGGTCACGGCACCGGCGGCCTTACCGTCGGCGAAATGACGCGACAGCAATAATTGCTCGCCATCGGCGGCCAACAGGCGGAAGCGGAAGCTGCCGTCGTCTTCGCGAAAGCTCACAAAGCGCGCGGCTTTTGCGGCTTTCTTCTTCGCAGCGACCGGCGCCGCAGCTTGCTCGACAAACGAACGCAGGCCAACTGCTTCACGCAGCTCGGCGAGGAACGGCGCCGCCACGGCACGGGCCTTTTTGGCGCCAACCAGCAGCAGGTCTTCCATATCCGATGGGCGCGACATCAGCGCGTGGTAGCGCTCGCGCGCTTCGCCCAACTGCCCATCCAGCAGCTGGAACAGACGGCTTTTCGCCTCACCCCAGCCCAGGCCTTGTTGCAGCTCGGCGCGGAATTCTTCTTCCTGGGCCTTACTGGCAAAGGCCTGGTACAAGGTGAACAGGTGCGAGTTGTCCGGGTCCTTGGCTTCGCCTGGCGCGCGGGAGTCGGTGACGATCCGCGAGATGGCGTCCTTCATGTCCTTGGCGCTGGTGAACAACGGAATGGTGTTGTCGTAGCTTTTCGACATCTTGCGGCCGTCCAGGCCCGGCAAGGTGGCGACGCTTTCTTCGATCAACGCCTCAGGCATGGTGAAGAATTCTTTGCCGTTGCCAAACAGGTGGTTGAAGCGCTGGCCGATGTCGCGGGCCATTTCCACGTGCTGGATCTGGTCACGGCCGACCGGCACTTTGTGCGCATTGAACATCAGGATGTCCGCCGCCATCAGCACCGGGTAGCTGTACAGGCCCATGGTGATGCCCGCGTCCGGGTCTTCACCGGTTTCTACGTTTTTGTCCACCGAGGCCTTGTAGGCGTGGGCGCGGTTGAGCAGGCCCTTGGCGGCCACGCAGGTCAGCAGCCACGTCAGCTCGGGGATTTGCGGGATGTCCGACTGGCGATAGAACGTCACCCGGTTTACATCCAGGCCACCCGCCAGCCAGGTCGCGGCGATTTCCATACGCGAACGCTGGATGCGCTGTGGGTCATCGCATTTGATCAGGGCGTGGTAGTCGGCCAGGAAGTAGAAGGAGTCGGCATTGGCGTCCTGGCTGGCAAGGATCGCCGGGCGGATCGCACCGGCGTAGTTGCCCAGGTGCGGCGTGCCGGTGGTGGTGATGCCGGTGAGGATACGGGTACGAGTCGTCATGGGTAATCGCTTATCAGACTGCTATCAATTCGAGAGGCGCGGCAGGACCAGATCCTTTAGATCGGTGAGCTTGCCATGAAAAAAGTGTCCGCATTCTGCCACTTTCAGCAGCTCATGGGGGCGTTTCAAGGCGGCGGACCAGTCGTAGACGAGTTGTGGGTCGACCACTTCATCGGTTTCAGGCTGGATCAGGGTCAATGGGCACCCCTGGGGCAGCAGGTCGTTATCGCTCAAGCGCATCACCGCAGCGGCCACCATGAACAGATGTGACAGTTTTTCGCCCTTGGCTTCAAGGCGGCCGCCGAGGCTGGCAGCGACGTAGCCACCGAAGGAAAAACCGAGCAAGGTGATCGGCAGCTCGGGGTGTTTTTCCCGCAGCCAAGCGGCGGCCGCTTCGGCATCGTCCACTTCACCGGTGCTCATGTCGTGGATGCCGGCACTTGCGCCGACACCACGGTAATTGAAACGCAAAGTAATCAATCCAGCATCGCGGGCAGTGCGCTGCAGGGTCGACACAACTTTATTAAGCATGGTCCCACCCTGCACCGGGTTAGGGTGGCAGATCAACGCCAGGCCACGCGGCTCGGGGTGATCCAGGTACAGGGCTTCCAATTGGCCTACCGGGCCATCGATCAAAACGGGGGTTTCACGCATGAGCAAGAGATGAACTCCGTGACCTCTCAATGGGTCGACTCGTCTAGCTAAAAGTCTGTGCTTGGCATCATTGCGAGCTTAATCGCGGTATACAGCGCAGGTTTGAGCCGTTAACGTAAAGCAAAGCCGTTTATAGAGGAAGGACTCGTGGAACACTCGCTCTTAGTTTGGTTGTTGCCGACTCTTGCCCTGGTTGCCGGTGTCGCCATTGGATTCCTGGTTGCTCGCCTGCTGCCGAATGCCGCGCCTAACCGCACGCAGCGTCAGCTGGATGACATTCAGGAACGTTTTGACAGTTATCAGAATGAGGTGGTTACCCACTTCAACAGCACCGCGACCCTGGTCAAGAAGCTCACCCAGAGCTACCAGGATGTACAGGACCACCTCGCCGATGGTGCCAACCGCCTGGCCCTCGACGACATTACCCGTCAGCGTCTGCTGGCCGCGCTGCATTCCGATGCACCTCAAGCGCCGCGGGAGCGCCTGACCCCGCCGCGGGAAAACCAGGAGCCTCCACGGGACTACGCGCCAAAAACGCCGAACGCCCCTGGCATGCTGGATGAGCATTACGGCTTGAAGAAGTAACTCGTCTTCAAGCAACAAAAAGCCCGGCTGATCGATGATCAGCCGGGCTTTTTTGTGAGCCTCACAAACAACATCAATCAAATGTGCGGGCTTGCTCGCGACAGCGGTGGGTCAGTCAGCACATCGGTAACGGATAGACCGTATTCGCGAGCAAGCCGACTCCCACATTGACCGAGTTTGACCTTACGCCAATGGTTGTTCTTGCAACCGCCCACCCTCAATCCGCACATGCCGCACATGGAAACGCTTGAGGCTGCTGCGATGCCCCACACTGACAATGCTCAGCCCCGGCAGCTCATCAATCAACGCTTGATACAGCGTTGCCTCATCCTCTTCATCCATAGCCGACGTCGCCTCATCCATGTACAGCCATTGCGGCGCATACAACAACGCACGGGCGAAGGCCAGGCGCTGCTGCTCGCCCGGTGAGAGCATGCGCTGCCAGTGGTTGGCGTCGTCCAGACGAGCAACCAGATGGGGTAGACGGCACGTCTCGAGGGCCTGTGCATAACGTTCTGCCGGGTAGACGCTGTCGTCCTGTGGATAACTCAACACCGCCTTCAGCGTGCCAATCGGCAAGTACGGTTTTTGCGGTAGGAACAGATAGCGCTCGGCCGGCAGGCGAATATTACCGTGGCCGTTGGGCCACAGGTTGCCCATGGCCCGCAGCAAGGTCGACTTGCCGCTGCCGGAACGACCGCTGAGCATCAAGCGCTCACCCTCGGCGACGGTCAGGTCGGCGCCCTGCAGCAAATGACGGCCGTCGGCGAGGTCCAGGCTCAGGTCCTCGACCTGCAAATCACCGCCTTGATATTGCAAGCCAATGCCCATGGTGCGGTTTTCGTTGTCTTGCATGGCCTGGCCGAAACTCAGCAGACGATCACAGGTGGCGCGCCAACTGGCCAGCATCGTATAGGCGTCGACAAACCAACTGAGGCTGCCCTGAACACTGCCAAACGCCTGGGCCACCTGCATCAGTACGCCCAGTTCGATTTTGCCGGAAAAATAACGCGGCGCCGCGACCACAAAGGGAAAGATGATCGCGATCTGGGAGTAACCACTGGTAAAGAAATTCAGGCGCTTCTTGAGCTGCATGATGCTCCAGAAATTGCTCCACACCCGCCCGAAACGCGCACTCAATTGCTGGTGTTCGTTGCGCTCGCCATTGATCAGCGCGATGCTTTCCGCGTTTTCGCGCACCCGCACCAGGCTGAAACGCAAGTCGGCCTCAAACCGTTGTTGACGGTTGCTCAGGCCGATCAGTTTTCGACCAATCAAGTGGGTCAACCAACTGCCGACCACCGCGTAAACCAGCGCCGCCCAGAACATGTAGCCGGGAATAGTGATGCCCCACACTTCGATACTGCCGGACACGCCCCACAGAATCACCGAGAACGACACCAGGCTCACCAGGTTGCTGATAAAACCCAGCCCCAGGTTGAGGGTGCTGCTGGTAAAGGCGTTGAGGTCTTCGGAGATACGCTGGTCGGGGTTATCGGTGTAGCCGCCGTATTCCAGATGGTAGTAATTCTTGTGGCTCAGCCATTGGGCAAAGTAGGTTTCCGTCAGCCAGCGGCGCCAGCGGATGGTGAGCATCTGTTGCAAATAGGAAGTGAACACACCGGTCACGATTGCTACCACCGCAATCACGCTGAAGTACATCAGCAGATGGGTGAAGGCGTCGTAGTCCTTGTGCTCCAGGGCGTTATAGAAATCGCGGTTCCAGCTGTTGAACCATACCGACACGGCGACGCTGAACAGCGAAAGCCCCAGCACCACCAACAGCAGCAGCCAGGCTTTGCCCTTCTCTTCACTGCGCCAATAAGGCGTGATCAGCCCCCACACCCGCCGTAAAAATTGCCCACGCACCGCGTCGTTGACCGCGGAGTACTCAGCGTTCTGATTCATCGTTCAGGCTCGGTAGGGATAAGGTCACAGGCGTATGAACCGATCATAAGTGATCGGTTCAGGGCTCTGTGCGGCCTGAAGCAGACTGTTCAGCTTAGGTTCAGCGACGTACCGGGCGCTTCTGCAACTTACGCTGCAAGGTGCGGCGATGCATGCCCAGGGCACGGGCAGTGGCGGATATATTGCCTTCGTGCTCGGTCAGCACGCGCTGGATGTGCTCCCACTGCAAGCGGTCCACCGACATCGGATTTTCCGGCACCAGGGTGTCGAGGTCAGCGTGCTCGGACAGCAAGGCGGCCAGTACGTCGTCAGCGTCTGCCGGCTTGCACAGGTAGTTGCACGCGCCGCGCTTGATGGCTTCGACGGCAGTGGCAATGCTGGAGTAGCCGGTGAGGATCACCACACGCATTTCCGGGTCGAGCTCCAGCAGCTTGGGCAACAGCACCAGGCCGGAGTCACCGTCCATTTTCAGGTCAAGCGCAGCGTAATCCGGCAAGTCGGCCTGGGCGATGATCAGGCCCTCTTCGGCGGAACCTGCGGTGCTGACGCGGAAACCACGACGGCTCATGGCGCGCGCCATCACGCGGGTAAAGGTGGCGTCGTCATCTACCAGCAACAGGTGCGGCAGTTCTTCGCCTTCGACTTGGATCTCGTCACTCATCGATATCTCCTCGTGCGACACGGGGCAGGCGCAGCTCGGTGAGCGTACCGCCTTCCTCATGACTATAGAGTTTCACTGAGCCGCCCGCGCGGGTCACGCTGGCCTTGCTCAAAAACAGGCCGAGGCCGAAGCCTTTGCCCTTGGTGGTAAAGAACGGTTTACCGATCTGCTCGGCAATCGCCAGCGGCACACCTGCACCGTGGTCACGAATACTGATGGTCACGTTTTCGGCATCCCAATCCAACTGTACGCCCAGGCCTTCGGGGCAGGCGTCGGCGGCGTTGTTCAGCAGGTTGAGCAAGGCCTGGGTCAAATCTGGCGGCGGCGCCATGCGCGGCACGCTGCCCTGCCCCAGCAGATGAAAACGGTAACTGGCTTCGGGGCGCATCAGGTGCCAGCGGTTCAGCGCTTCGTCGAGCCACTGGGTCACATCCTGCATCTCCACCGCCAGGCGGCGATTGGCTTCGGCGGCCCGCACCAGTTGCTGCAAGGTCTGCTTGCACTGCTTGACCTGCTCCTGCAACACGCTCAAGTCATCTTGCAGGGCCGGGTCGTGATGGTCTTGGGTCATTTCCTTGAGCAGCACGCTCATGGTGGCCAACGGCGTACCCAATTCATGGGCGGCGCCGGCGGCTTGGGTGGCGACGGCCAGCAGTTGTTGGTCGCGCAGGCCCTCTTCACGGCGAATGGCGCGCAGTTCTTCCTGGCGCCGCAGTTCTTCGGCCATGCGTGCGGCGAAGAAGGTGATGACCGCAGCAGACAGGGCAAAACTCAGCCACATCCCGTAGATCTGCAGGTTTTCGCGGGCGATAGGAAAAGTTTGCAGCGGGTAGAACTGCGCCAGCAGCAACGTATACAGGGTCAGCGCGATGCCCGACAGCACCACCGAGTAGCGCCACGGCAAGGTCACGGCGGCAATGGTCAGCGGCACCAGGTAATAAGACACAAACGGGTTGGTGGAACCACCGGAGAAATACAGCAACACACTGTGGATAAACAGATCGCAGGCCAGTTGCAGCGCGTATTCCAGCTCGGTGACCGGCCAGGTGGTACGCAAGCGGATCGCGGTAAACACACAAAGGACGATGGAAAACCCGAGGGTTACGCCCAGTTGCAGCCAGGGCAGTGGCAGCAGGTCAAACCAATAGGCAAGCCCCACGGAGCCGGCTTGTGCGGCCAGTACCAGGGTACGTATGAACGTCAGGCGCCAGAGGTTCTGGCGGGTGGCGGAAGTCAGTTTTACGGCGGCGAGCATGAGCTCTCCCGGTGAGCGCTGCAGGCGGATCGGCAGGAGTATAAACGAAGCAGCGCCTTGGGCATTGGGTGTGTGGCTCTTTGACGCAGTGGGCGCCGCCGCTTGAAGCTTGCAGCTGTTTTTTTTCTAATTCCTAAACCCGAAGAACCCAACGCCATCGTCTACAGTCTTACCGAACACGAACATCCCAAGGAGCTTTCATGTCTCGTTTCACTCGCAGTGCAGCCGTTATCACGCTCAGCGTCAGCGCCCTGGCCAGCCTTCCGGCCCTGGCCGCCGATGAGCTGCATTACAACCAGATCTCCCTGCGCGCCGAGGCCAGCCAGGAAGTGGCCCGCGACAAGATGATCGTCACGCTGTACACAGAATCCCAGAACAGCGACCCGGCCAAACTCGCCGCCGAAATCACTGAAACGATGAACAAGGCCCTCGGCCAGGCCCGCGAAGTCAAAGCCGTGACCCTGCGCCAAGGCAGCCGTAACAGCTACCCGATCTACGACAACAAGAACCAGAAGATCACCGGCTGGCGTGAGCGTGCCGAACTGCGCCTGGAAAGCGCGGACTTCCCGGCGCTGTCCAAGCTCACCGGCGAACTGCTGACCACCCTGAAAATGGACAGCATGGACTTCGCCATCGCCGACGCCACGCGCAAGTCCAGTGAAGATGCACTGCTCAAGGATGCGGTTGCCGCCTTCAAGGCTCGCGCGCAACTGGCCACCGATGCATTGGGCGGCAAGGGCTACAAGATCGTCAACTTGAACTTCAACACCAACGGCTACCCAACGCCTTATGCCCGTGGCGGCATGATGATGAAGGCAGCGATGGCCGATTCGGCACCGACACCGGAGGTCGAAGCCGGCACCAGCCAAGTGACCATGAGTGCCGATGGCGTGATCGAAGTGCAGATGCAGTGACCCCTACCTGACAAACCTGAACGGCGTTACCCTCGGTGACGCCGTTTTCGTTTGGGCAGCTTATGTATGCCTGTCACTTCAGGGGTCTCCATGGAAAGAATCGCCTTAACACCGCTCCTCCTCGCCGCAGGCCTGCTGGCCTTTATGCCGTTGGCCGAGGCGGCCAGCACCCTGGTCTACTGCTCCGAAGCCAGCCCCGCCGGTTTTGATCCCAGCCAGTACACCAGCGGCACCGATTTTGATGCATCTGCCGAAACCGTGTTCAACCGCCTGACCCAGTTCAAGCGCGGTGGCACCGAAGTCGAACCTGGCCTGGCGACAAGTTGGGATGTTTCCAAGGACGGCCTGACGTATACCTTCCACCTGCGCGATGGCGTCAAGTTCCACACCACGGATTTCTTCACGCCTACCCGCGACTTCAACGCGGATGACGTGCTGTTCACCTTCAATCGCCTGCTGGATGCCGAAAGCCCGTTCCGCAAGGCCTACCCTTCCGAGTCGCCTTACTTCACCGACATGGGCTTGAACACCACGATCAAGAGCGTCGACAAACTCGACGAACACACCGTGCGCTTCAACCTGAACAACGTCGATGCGTCGTTCGTGCAGAACCTGGCCATGAGCTTCGCTTCAGTGCAATCCGCCGAGTACGCCGCGCAACTGCTCAAACAAGGCACAGCCTCCGACATCAACCAGAGGCCGGTGGGCACTGGGCCGTTTGTGTTCAAGCGCTACCAGAAGGATTCGCAGATCCGCTACGTGGCCAACAAACAGTACTGGAAGCCCGAAGATGTGAAACTCGACAACCTCGTGTTCGCCATTACCCCGGATGCCGCGTCACGCCTGCAAAAGCTCAAGGCCGGCGAATGTCAGGTCAGCGGCTATCCACGCCCCGCCGACATCGAAGTGATGAAGCAGGACCCGAACTTGCGCGTGCTGCAGCAAGCCGGTTTCAACTTGGGCTTTTTGGCCTACAACGTGACCCATCCGCCGCTTGACCAGCTCAAGGTGCGCCAGGCCCTGGACATGGCGATCGACAAGCCCGCGATTATCAAAGCCGTGTACCAGAGCGCCGGGCAATTGGCGCAGAATGCACTCCCACCTGCGCAGTGGTCTTATGACCCCGCGATCAAGGACGCGCCCTACGACCCGACCCAGGCCAAAGCGCTACTAAAAGAAGCAGGGGTTGCACCAGGTACCACCATCAACCTGTGGGCAATGACCGTCCAGCGCGCGTCCAATCCGAATGCGCGCATGTCGGCCCAAATGATTCAACAGGATTGGGCAAAAATTGGCATCAAGGCCAACATCGTCAGCTATGAATGGGGCGAATACATCAAGCGCGCCAAAAACGGCGAGCACGACGCGATGATTTATGGCTGGACGGGCGACAATGGCGACCCGGATAACTGGCTTGGCGTGCTCTACAGTTGTGCCGCGGTCAAGGGCAGCAACTACGCTAAATGGTGTAACCCGGCGTACGACAAACTCGTTCAACAAGCCAAGATCAGCAATGACCGCGAGCAGCGCATCAAGTGGTATCAACAGGCACAGAAAATCCTTAAGGAACAAGTACCTATAACACCTATCGCGAATTCGACGGTTTTCCAACCCATGCGCAAGGAAGTCAAAGACTTCAAGATCAGCCCCTTCGGGTTGACGCCGTTCTATGGCGTGAGTCTAGATAAGTAACAGCAACGCCCCAACCGAGTGCGCCAGACGCCTCGGTTGGTCTTTTTTAGTGCGCTGCTTGCACCGAAAAAACCCTCGAAATATGCGCAAATATGTACAAACTTTCATAATTGCGACATTCCTGTACGTTCGTACCACTCTTTCACCCTCGGAACGGTTCAGCATCTTGCAATGGGTATGGCGCCTGCATAAGTATCCGCAGGCCGACTCACGAGGTCGCCCTCACCATCAAAAATGACAACAAATCATGAGGCCAACATGCTTAGAAACGCAGTCATTCCGTTAATTGTTAGCGCAGGCCTAATGGCCGCGGCACCTTTCGCCCAAGCGGCGACTAACCTGGTGTTCTGCTCCGAAGGGAGCCCGGCCGGTTTTGATCCAGGCCAGTACACCACCGGAACAGACTTCGATGCCTCGGCCGAAACCATGTTCAACCGCCTGACCCAGTTCGAACGCGGCGGCACCGCTGTGATTCCTGGGCTGGCCACCAGCTGGGACGTGTCCTCGGATGGCTTGACCTACACCTTTCACCTGCGTGATGGCGTCAAGTTCCACACCACCTCGTACTTCAAGCCGACCCGTACCTTCAACGCCGATGACGTGCTGTTCACGTTCAACCGCATGATCAACAAGGACGATCCGTTCCGCAAAGCCTACCCCACTGAGTTCCCGTACTTCACGGACATGGGGATGGACACCAACATCAAGAACATCGAGAAAGTCGATGAGCACACCGTCAAGTTCACCCTTGGCACTGTGGACGCCGCGTTCATCCAGAACCTGGCAATGAGCTTCGCCTCGATCCAGTCGGCTGAATACGCCGCTCAACTGCTCAAGGAAGGCAAGCCTGCGGACATCAACCAGAAGCCAATCGGCACTGGCCCGTTCGTGTTCAAGAGCTACCAGAAAGACTCGAACATTCGTTACACCGGCAACAAGGACTACTGGAAACCTGAAGACGTGAAGATCGACAACCTGATCTTCGCCATCACCACCGACCCGTCGGTGCGTATCCAGAAACTCAAGAAAAACGAATGCCAGATCACCTTGTTCCCACGCCCGGCCGACCTCAAGGCGCTGGGTGAAGACAAGGACTTGAAACTGCCGCACCAGGCCGGTTTCAACCTGGGTTACATCGCCTACAACGTTATGGACAAGGTCAAGGGCAGCGACCAGCCAAACCCGCTGGCCGACCTGCGCGTGCGCCAGGCGCTGGACATGTCGGTGAACAAGCAGCAGATCATCGACTCCGTGTATCAGGGCGCTGGCCAACTGGCCGTGAACGCCATGCCACCGACCCAATGGTCGTATGACACCACCATCAAGGACGCCAAGTTCGACCCTGAGAAAGCCAAGGCGCTGCTCAAGGAAGCCGGCGTCAAGGAAGGTACCGAAATCGTTCTGTGGGCCATGCCAGTTCAGCGTCCGTACAACCCGAACGCCAAGCTGATGGCTGAAATGCTGCAAAACGACTGGAAGAAGATCGGTCTCAACGTAAAAATTACCAGCTACGAGTGGGGCGAGTACATCAAGCGCTCCAAAGGTGGCGAGAACCAGGCCATGATCATTGGCTGGAGCGGTGACAATGGTGATCCGGACAACTGGCTGAACGTGCTGTTCGGCTGCGACTCGCTGTCGGGTAACAACTTTTCCAAATGGTGCGACAAGAAATTCGACGGCATCGTGAAAGAAGCCAAGGCTACGTCGGATGTCGCCAAACGCACCGAGCTGTACAAGCAGGCGCAACATATCCTCAAAGATGCTGTCCCGATGACACCTATCGCGCACTCGACGGTGTATCAACCCATGCGCAACACCGTGCAGGACTTCAAGATCAGCCCGTTTGGCTTGAACTCCTTCTACGGCGTGAGCGTCAGCGGCAAGTAAGGACCAATAACGGCGACGTTGCATAACGTCGCCGTTATTGCATCCGCCTGACCCGTAGGAAACGGACCACGCTTGCAATCGTTGCGTCCTACAGCAGCGAACTGCGATGCGCGACTCCGTTACCTACAAGGTCAATCCGATTTGGTGCATTTACTGCCAGGTCCGCGACCCATAACGTCGTAGGACAGCAGAGGCACCAACCTCGGAAGGGTACTTGCTGCGTGTGGGATCAGTGATGTCCCCCTGGCCGAACGCCAAGGTGATTGCTCGCTGATGACAACTACAAACAAGGATCGGGATCGTCATGCGCCATACCACCGCTCTATCCGCAATTTTTGGCACCAGCCTGCTGGCTGTGGCCACGATGGGCCAAGCCGCCGACAAGAAGAGCCTGGTGTTCTGCTCGGAAGGCAGCCCAGCAGGTTTTGACACCGCGCAATACACCACCGCCACCGATAACGATGCGGCCGAGCCGCTGTACAACCGCTTGGTTGAGTTTGAAAAAGGCGCGACCAATGTGGTGCCCGGGCTGGCTACCAAGTGGGATATTTCCGAAGACGGCCTGACGTACACCTTCCACCTGCGCGAAGGGGTGAAGTTCCACAGCAACAAGGAGTTCAAGCCAACGCGGGACTTCAATGCTGACGACGTGCTGTTCACGTTCAACCGCATGCTTGACCCTGAGCATCCGTTTCGCAAGGCCTACCCCACCGAGTTTCCGTACTTCAACGGGATGAGCCTGAACAAGAACATTGCCAAGGTCGAGAAAACCGACCCGCACACCGTGGTGATGACCTTGAACACGGTCGACGCTGCGTTCGTGCAGAACATTGCCATGAGTTTCGCTGCGATCCTGTCGGCCGAATACGCCGAGCAGTTGCTCAAGAGCGGTAAGCCGAGCGATATCAACCAGAAGCCGATCGGCACTGGCCCCTTCGTTTTCCAGCGCTATCAGAAAGATTCGCAGATCCGTTATTTGGCCAACAAACAGTACTGGGACCCGAGCCGGGTCAAGCTCGACCAGTTGATCTTCGCCATCAACACCGACGCTTCGGTGCGGGTGCAAAAACTCAAGGCCGGCGAATGCCAGGTAACCCTGCATCCGCGCCCGGCTGACGTGGACGCCCTCAAGGCGGACCCGAACCTGCAACTGCTGACCAAGCCAGGCTTCAACCTCGGCTACATCGCCTACAACGTGCGCCACAAGCCATTCGACCAGCTCGAAGTGCGCCAGGCGCTGGACATGGCGGTAAACAAGCAGAGCATTCTGAATGCCGTGTACCAGGGCGCGGGGCAACTGGCGGTCAACGCCATGCCGCCGACGCAATGGTCCTACGACGACAGCATCAAGGACGCCGCCTACAACCCGGAAAAAGCCAAGGAACTGCTCAAGGCCGCCGGCGTGAAGGAAGGTACCGAGATCACCTTGTGGGCAATGCCGGTACAACGGCCGTACAACCCCAACGCCAAGCTGATGGCCGAGATGCTGCAAAGCGACTGGGCCAAAATCGGCCTCAAGGTCAAGATCGTCAGCTACGAGTGGGGCGAATACATCAAGCGCACCAAGAACGGTGAGCACGACATCAGCCTGATCGGCTGGACCGGCGACAATGGTGACCCGGACAACTGGCTGGGCACTCTTTATAGCTGCGACGCCATCGGCGGGAACAACTACTCCATGTGGTGTGACCCGGCGTACGACAAGTTGATCAAGCAAGCCAAGGTCGTGACCGACCGCGAACAAAGAACTGTTCTGTACAAACAGGCGCAGCAACTGCTCAAGCAGCAGGTGCCCATCACGCCAGTCGCCCACTCGACGGTCAACCAGCCGTTAAGCACCAAAGTCGAAGGTTTCAAAGTGAGCCCCTTCGGCCGCAACGTGTTCTCGGGCGTCAGTATCACCCCATAAGAAAATAACCGGATTGCGCAGGGCGAACATCGCCTTGCTGCAAACGTGCGGCCTTCTATTAGGATTTTTCCTACGGCAAACGTTTGCATAGGCTTGAACGAGTTACACACCCAATAGCCGGATCACCAAAAAAGACCGGCATTAAAAAGAGAACCAAAGGAGCTTCATTCATGAAACTGAGCAGCAAAGCGCTTCTGGCCCTGGCCATCAGCAGCATCACGGCCACCGCCTACGCTGAACCCGTGAGCCAGGACTTCGTTCCGACTACCCTGGCCGGCACCAGCGCGCAAAGCGAGGCCAAAGGCTTTATCGACGGTCAAAGCCTGGGCGGTACTACCCGTAACTGGTACTCCAACGAAATGAAATTTCGTGGCCAGAAGTTCAGCTACTACAAAAATGCTGCAGATGAAGCCGCAGAGAGATCGACCCGTGTCTCCCGCCGCTACAACTGGGCCCAAGGTACTATCCTCAACTACACCTCGGGCTTCACCCAAGGCACCGTTGGCGTCAGCACCGAAGTGGCTGCCTACAACTACATCGCGTTGGACCGCGACCAAAAAGACATCGCCGGTGGCTCCAACCGTACCCTGGCTCACGCCTACGGTGACGCAGTAGATCAGTGGAGCAAACTGGGCCTGGCCAACGTCAAGTTCCGTGTGTCCAACACCACCTTGACCGCCGGTCGTCAGAACTTCAGCAGCGGCATCGTCGACACCATCGGCAACCGTGCCCTGCCTTCGAGCTTCGAAGGTGTGAGCTTCAACAGCGAAGAGCTGAGCAACCTGTCCTTCCAGGGCGGTATCTTCGATCGCGTTTCGCCGCGTACCGAACAGAGCCTGTCGAAATTCCGTTCCGAATACGGCAATGGCCAGGAAACCGACAAAGTCAAAACCTTGGGCTTCAACTACCAGCCGTTCAAGAGCCTGAAAACCAGCGTTTTCGCGGCTAACGTCGAAGACTTCTGGAACCAGTACTACTTCGGTGCAACCCATGAATTGGGTGATGCACAAACCCTGGCACTCACCACCGGCCTGAACTACTACAAAACCACCGATACCGGCAGCAAGAAGATGGGCAACATCGACAACGACACTTACTCGTTGTCCCTGGGGCTGACCCACCAGGCTCACAGCCTGACCTTCTCGTACCAGGAAGTTAACGGTGACGAGTACTTCGACTACCTGCACGAAACCAACGGCATCTACCTGGCCAACTCCTTGACCTCGGACTTCAACAGCCCGAACGAGAAGTCCTTCCAGGTCGCCTACGCCATCAACATGGCCGAATACGGCGTGCCAGGCCTGAAGTTCAACGTCTACTCGGCTCGCGGTTGGGGCATCGACGGCACTCACTACAACGGCACCGCCTACGGCACCGCCGGTGATTCGCGCAGCGACTTACGCCTGATGGACGGCGAGAAACACCAGGAATACGGTGTTGGCTCGTCCTACGCGATCCAGAGCGGCCCACTCAAGGCCACGACGTTGCGCGCAACCTACGTGACTCACCGCGCCAGCGCGCAACAAGCTGATGGCAACATCAAAGAGTTCCGTCTGGTCACCACCGTTCCATTCAACATCCTTTAATTAGCGCCAGGTAGACGGCGGGCTCAGGACGAGCCCGCCGTCTACGTTTGTCTGGTCCCATCGATTGCAGAGGGCTCCGAATGAAATTGCTCCCACTACAAGCCGCCATGGCTGCCGCGCTGTTGAGCGTGGCGATCGGCGTTTCGGCCAAACCACTGGTGGTCTGCACCGAAGCCAGCCCGGAAGGTTTCGACCCGGTCCTGTACACCACAGCTGTGACCGCTGACGCTGCCGCTGAAACCATGTTCAACCGTTTGGTGGACTTCAAGCCTGGTACCACTGAAATCGTTCCCGCGCTCGCCACGTCCTGGGAAATCAGCGACGACGGCCTGACCTATACGTTCCACTTGCGCGATGACGTCAAGTTCCACACTACCGACTACTTCAAACCCACGCGCAACTTGAATGCCGATGACGTGCTCTGGAGCTTCCAGCGCCAGTTGGACCCGAAACACCCTTGGCATAACAAATCCGCTACGGGTTTCCCCTATTTCGAAAGCATGGGCTTTAAGGAACTGCTCAAAAGTGTCGAGAAGACTGATGACCACACAGTGGTCTTCACCCTGACTCGCCCTGAAGCACCGTTCCTGGCCGATGTCGCGATGCCGTTTACCGCCATCCACTCCGCTGAATACGCTGACAAGCTGCTCGCCGCAGGCAAGACCGATGAGCTCAACAGCAAGCCGATCGGCACAGGCCCGTTCATCTTCATCCGCTACCAGAAAGATGCCCAGGTACGCTTCAAGGCCAACCCGGAGTACTTCCGTGGCAAGCCGCCGGCCGATCCGTTGATCCTGGCCATTGCGGTCGACAACAACGTGCGCCTGCAGAAGCTCAAGGCCAACGAGTGCCAGGTCGCGCTGTATCCCAAGCCCGATGACCTGCCCAGCATCAAGAAAGACCCGAACCTGAAGGTCGATGAACTGGCGGCGATGACCACCGCCTACACCGCCCTGAACACCACCCACAAATACATGAGCGACGCGCGGGTGCGTCACGCGATCAACATCGCGTTCGACAAAAAGGGCTACAACGAATCGCTGTACGGCAAAGGTAACGCTGTCGATGCCACTGGCCCGTTTCCACCTACGCTGCTGGGTTTCAACGACAAGCTGAAAAACCCACCGCGCGACCTGGACAAGGCCCGCGCCCTGCTCAAGGAAGCCGGGGTGCCGGAAGGCACCGAGTTCACCCTGTTCACTCGGAATGGTGGCGGCCCGACCAACCCTAACCCGATGCTCGGCGCACAGCGCATGCAGGCAGATCTGGCGCAGATTGGTCTGAAGGTGAATATCAAAGTCATGGAATGGGGCGAGATGCTCAAGCGCGCCAAAGGCGGCGAGCACGACATGGTTTCTGCCGGTTGGGCGGGGGATAACGGGGACCCGGATAACTTCCTCACGCCGAACCTGAGTTGCGATGCAGCGAAAAACGGCGAAAACTACGCGCGCTGGTGTAACAAAGAGTTTCAAGGCTTGATCGACAAGGCGCGCGCTGTCGCTGAACCCGCACAACGCGCTGCACTCTATGAACAAGCAATGGACGTTTTCGACAAGGACCAACCATGGATTCCCATGGCTTACCCGAAAATGTTCACCGCCATGCGCAAGAACGTCGAGGGTTATACCCAAAGCCCTCTGACGAACAATAACTTCGCCACCACCCAGGTGAAGTAAATAAGAAAAACGCTCGGCGCCGTCGCTATTGACGGCGCCGGACCTGCCTAACCGGCTGATTGAGGTACACAACAAGATGTTTAGTTTTATTGCCCGCCGACTGGGGTTACTGATCCCCACGTTCTTCGGCATCACGTTGCTGACGTTTGCGTTGATTCGCATGATCCCTGGCGACCCCGTCGAAGTCATGATGGGCGAACGACGAGTCGACCCCGAGATGCACGCACAGGCAATGGAACGCCTTGGCCTTAACAAGCCGCTGTATGCCCAATATCTGGACTATGTCGGCAAGCTCGCCCAAGGCGACCTTGGCGAATCGCTGCGCACCCGTACCAGCGTGTGGACCGAATTCACCGCCCTCTTCCCGGCGACCCTGGAACTGTCCATGGCCGCCCTGTTGTTCGCCGGTATCCTGGGCCTGCTGGCCGGGGTGATCGCGGCACTTAAACGAGGATCCCTGTTCGACCACGGGGTGATGGGCATCTCCCTGGCGGGATATTCGATGCCGATCTTCTGGTGGGGCCTGATCCTGATCATGTTCTTCTCGGTGAGCCTGGGCTGGACTCCGGTTTCCGGGCGTATCGACCTGCTCTACGACATCGAGCCGCGCACCGGCTTCATGCTGATCGACACCCTGCTGGCTGACGAGCCGGACGCATTCTGGGATGCACTGCACCACCTGATCCTGCCGGCCATCGTGCTTGGCACCATCCCGCTGGCAGTGATCGCGCGGATGACCCGGTCGTCGATGCTCGAAGTACTGCGCGAAGACTACATCCGCACCGCCAAGGCCAAGGGCCTGTCGCCGGCGCGCGTGGTGTTCGTGCACGGCCTGCGTAACGCGCTGATCCCGGTATTGACCGTGGTCGGCCTGCAAGTCGGCACGCTGCTGGCCGGTGCGGTCTTGACCGAAACCATCTTCTCGTGGCCCGGCATCGGCAAATGGCTGATCGAAGCCATTGGCGCACGAGACTACCCGGTGGTGCAAAACGGCATTCTGCTGATCGCCTGCCTGGTGATCCTGGTGAACTTCGTGGTGGATATCCTCTACGGCTTCGCCAACCCACGCATCCGTCACCAGCGCTGAGATCATGACCATGACCACACCTACTCCAGTGTCAGCAGTCGATCAAAGCCTGCTGTACCCGTCTCCGTACAAAGAATTCTGGCAAGCCTTCTCCAAGAACAAGGGCGCGGTTGCCGGCCTGTTGTTCATGTTGCTGATCGTGTTCTGCGCGATCTTCGCGCCCTGGGTTGCGCCGCATAACCCAAGCGAGCAATACCGCGACTTCCTGCTGACCCCGCCGATCTGGCTGGAAGGCGGGCAGATGCAATTTCTGTTGGGCACCGACGAATTGGGCCGTGATTTGCTCTCGCGCCTGATTCAGGGCTCGCGTCTGTCGTTGCTGATCGGTTTGTCGTCGGTGGTGATGTCGCTGATCCCGGGGATCCTGCTGGGTCTGTTCGCCGGGTTCTTCCCGCGCTTGCTCGGCCCGACCATCATGCGTTTGATGGACATCATGCTGGCCTTGCCCTCGCTGCTGCTGGCCGTTGCCATTGTCGCGATCCTCGGCCCTGGCCTGATCAACACTGTGATCGCCATCGCTATCGTCTCGTTGCCGTCCTACGTGCGTCTGACCCGCGCTGCGGTAATGGGCGAACTGAACCGCGACTACGTGACCGCCGCCCGCCTCGCCGGCGCCGGCCTGCCACGCTTGATGTTCATCACCGTGCTGCCCAACTGCATGGCGCCGCTGATCGTACAGGCCACCTTGAGTTTCTCCTCGGCGATCCTCGATGCCGCGGCCCTGGGCTTCCTCGGCCTTGGCGTTCAACCGCCAACCCCGGAGTGGGGCACCATGCTGGCTTCGGCCCGTGACTACATCGAACGCGCCTGGTGGGTGGTGAGCCTGCCGGGTCTGACCATTTTGCTCAGCGTGCTGGCAATCAACTTGATGGGTGACGGCCTGCGCGATGCGCTGGACCCGAAACTCAAGAACGCCGCCTGAGGAGATTCCCATGTCACTGTTAGAAATCAAGAATCTCAACGTCCGCTTCGGCGACAAGACCGCCGTGCCGGTGGTCGATGGCCTCGACGTTTCGGTCGACAAAGGCGAAGTACTGGCGATCGTTGGCGAGTCGGGTTCGGGTAAATCCGTGACCATGATGGCGCTGATGGGCCTGATCGAGCATCCCGGCATCGTCACCGCCGACGCGCTGAACTTTGACGGCAAGGACATGCTCAAGCTGAGCAACCGCCAGCGTCGCCAGATCGTCGGCAAAGACCTGTCGATGGTGTTCCAGGACCCGATGACCGCGCTGAACCCCAGCTACACCGTGGGTTTCCAGATTGAAGAAGTCTTGCGCCTGCATTTGAAGATGTCCGGCAAGCAAGCGCGCAAGCGTGCCATCGAACTGTTGGAAAAGGTTGAAATCCCAGGCGCCGCCAGCCGTATGGACGCCTACCCGCACCAACTGTCCGGCGGCATGAGCCAGCGTGTGGCTATCGCGATGGCGATTGCCGGCGAGCCGAAGCTGCTGATCGCCGACGAACCGACCACCGCGCTGGACGTGACCATCCAGGCGCAGATCATGGAACTGCTGCTGGCCCTGCAGAAAGAACAGAACATGGGCCTGGTGCTGATCACCCACGACCTCGCGGTCGTGGCGGAAACCGCCCAGCGCGTGTGCGTGATGTACGCCGGCCAAGCCGTGGAAGTCGGCCAGGTGCCGCAGTTGTTCGACATTCCGGCGCACCCCTACAGCGAAGCGCTGCTCAAGGCGATCCCGGAGCACAGCCTCGGCGCCACGCGCCTGGCCACGCTGCCGGGTATCGTTCCTGGTCGTTACGACCGCCCGCAGGGTTGCCTACTGTCACCACGTTGCCCGTACGTGCAGGAATCCTGCCGTGCCCAGCGTCCTGACCTTGACCCGAAAACCAACAGCCTCGCGCGCTGCTTCTACCCCTTGAACCAGGAGGTGGCGTAATGGCCGTCGTTCTTACCGCCCGCGACCTTACCCGTCACTACGAAGTGTCCCGTGGCCTGTTCAAGGGCCATGCTCTGGTACGTGCGCTCAATGGCGTGTCCTTTGAGCTGGAAGCCGGCAAGACCCTCGCCGTTGTTGGCGAGTCGGGTTGCGGCAAATCCACCCTGGCCCGTGCGCTCACGCTGATTGAGGAGCCATCTTCCGGGTCCTTGAAAATCGCCGGCCAGGAAGTCGCCGGCGCCGACAAGGCCCAGCGCAAGCAATTGCGCAAAGACGTGCAGATGGTGTTCCAAAGCCCCTACGCCTCATTGAACCCACGGCAGAAAGTCGGCGATCAACTCGGCGAGCCGCTGCTGATCAACACCAACCTGTCCGCCGCCGAACGCCGCGAAAAAGTGCAGGCGATGATGAAGCAAGTGGGCCTGCGCCCTGAGCATTATCAGCGTTACCCGCACATGTTCTCCGGTGGTCAGCGCCAGCGTATCGCCCTCGCGCGCGCGATGATGTTGCAACCGAAAGTGCTGGTGGCGGATGAGCCAACGTCTGCACTCGACGTGTCGATCCAGGCCCAGGTGCTGAACCTGTTCATGGACCTGCAGCAGGAATTCAACACGGCCTACGTGTTCATTTCCCACAACCTGGCCGTGGTGCAACACGTTGCCGATGATGTGATGGTGATGTACCTCGGTCGCCCGGTGGAAGTCGGCCCCAAGGAAGACATCTACGCCCGCCCGCTGCACCCGTACACCCAGGCGTTGCTGTCGGCGACCCCGACCATTCACCCGGACCCGAACAAGCCGAAAATCAAAATCGTTGGCGAACTGCCCAACCCGCTGAACCCGCCGCCCGGCTGCGCCTTCCACAAGCGCTGCCCGTACGCAACTGCGCGGTGCAGCACCGAGGAGCCGCAACTGCGCGCCTTGGATAACCGCCAGGTGGCTTGCCACTATGCGGAGCAGTTTGTCGCCTGACCCTGCAACAAAAATGCCCTGAGTCTTGAGCTCAGGGCATTGCACGTGTTCTACAGCCCTTCCCATCAGGTTGCGCATCAGCCTGGCGGGTAGGGCTTCTTTTTGGGTTGGCGCCGCGTCTCAGGTTTCGCCGTCATCAAAGGTCGCACTGTCTTCGCCTTCGTTGATCGGGTTTTCCGGATCTTTAACGTCTGTGGGCTGGGGCTGCGGTTTCCAACTGCCGGAATTGACCTCGTTGGCCTTTCTCTTGGTGACAGGGCCGGTGTCCTTCCATTGGGGCGTGCCATCGCCGGCCAGTGCCGGGAGCGTTGTCAGCCCCGGGCCTGCCAATAACATCAGACAAATAGCGTATCGAGCATTTCGCACGGTGGTCTCCTTCGCAGTCAATGTGTGAAAGCTAGACCCGATGCAGGGTTCTCGCCAATTGATCGTTCCCACGCTCTGCGAGGGAACGATCAAAAGCCGATAAAAAAGGGCGAAGCCATCACAGCTTCGCCCTCTTATATATCGCTCAGACCTTAGTGATGCTCACGCGTCGCACGGAATTTCACATCCGGCCAGCGCTCTTCCATCAGCGCCAGGTTGACCCGCGTCGGCGCCAGGTAGGTCAGGTGACCACCGCCGTCGATCGCCAGGTTTTCCACGGCCTTGTTGGAGAACTCTTCCAACTTCTTCTTATCGCTGCAATCGATCCAGCGCGCGGAGTACACGGTGATCGGCTCGTAGGAGCACTCGACCTTGTATTCCTCTTTCAGGCGGCTGGCGACCACATCGAACTGCAGCACACCGACGGCGCCGAGGATGATGTCGTTGCTGCGCTCGGGGAAGAACACCTGGGTGGCGCCCTCTTCCGCGAGTTGCTGCAAGCCTTGGCGCAGTTGCTTGGATTTCAGCGGGTCGCGCAGGCGCACGCGGCGGAACAGTTCCGGGGCGAAGTGCGGGATACCGGTGAAGCCCAGCGCTTCGCCTTCGGTGAAGGTGTCGCCGATCTGGATGGTGCCGTGGTTGTGCAGACCGATAATGTCGCCGGCGTAGGCTTCTTCGAGCTGTTCACGCTCGGAGGAGAAGAACGTCAGGGCGTCGCCGATACGCAAGTCCTTGCCGGTGCGCACGTGGCGCATCTTCATGCCTTTTTCGTATCTACCGGAGCAGATGCGCATGAAGGCAATACGGTCGCGGTGTTTCGGGTCCATGTTCGCCTGGATCTTGAACACGAAGCCGGTGAATTTCTCTTCAACAGGCTCAACGGTGCGCTCGTTGGCAACGCGGGCCAGGGGTTTGGGTGCCCAGTCCACCACGGCGTCGAGCACGTGGTCGACACCGAAGTTACCCAAGGCCGTCCCAAAAAACACCGGGGTCAGCTGACCGTCGAGGAATTCTTGCTGGTTGAATTCATGGCAGGCGCCCTGCACCAGTTCCAACTGGTCGACGAAGCGGTCGTACTCGTCACCCAGGTGGGCGCGGGCTTCGTCCGAATCGAGTTTCTCGATGATCTTGACGTCGGTGCGCTCGTGACCGTGGCCGGCGGTGTAGACAATGATGTAATCATCGGCCAGGTGGTACACGCCCTTGAAGTCGCGGTAGCAACCAATCGGCCAGGTGATCGGCGCGGCCTTGATCTTCAAGACGGCTTCGATTTCATCCAACAGCTCGATCGGGTCGCGGATGTCGCGGTCGAGTTTGTTGATGAAGCTGACGATCGGCGTATCACGCAGACGGCACACGTCCATCAGCGCGATGGTCCGTGGCTCGACACCTTTACCGCCGTCGAGAACCATCAACGCGGAGTCGACCGCGGTCAGGGTGCGATAGGTGTCTTCGGAGAAGTCTTCGTGGCCCGGGGTGTCGAGCAGGTTGACCATGTGGTCGCGATACGGGAACTGCATGACCGACGTGGTAATGGAGATACCCCGTTGTTTTTCCATTTCCATCCAGTCAGAGGTGGCATGGCGGTCGGATTTGCGGGATTTCACCGTGCCTGCCACCGCGATTGCCTTGCCCATCAGCAACAGCTTCTCGGTGATGGTGGTTTTACCGGCATCGGGGTGGGAAATAATGGCGAAAGTGCGGCGTTTCGCGACTTCGGCGGCCTGGTGGGTCATGGGAAATCGCCTGGCAGGTGAGTCAAAAAAGGGCGGCGAGTATAGCGCAAACCCAGGCGGCCAGACCACCGTTCAGCCCATTGGGGGTGGCTAAATGCTGCCAAGTGTGGAACCTTTTAAAAGGTAGAGACGTCCACTCCCCTCATGCCGTACTCGGAACAGGGGCTGATAAATCAGCAAGTTAGCCTGACGAGGCTGCGCTCATGGCTCGATCGCATACCGCGTTGCCGGTATCGGCGAGCTGCATTTCGCGACCACATTCAGAGGCAGCCAGCAATGGCATTGCCGCTCGGAAATGTGGACGCCGACAGAAGAAAAAAAGGAGTCCGCCTGTGGCTAATCGCTATGGCAAAGGGCTTATGGGAGGAGCGGTTGTCGTCGCTCTCCTGGCCCTGCTGGTCCACTGGATCGGCATAGACACGATCGAACAGTACCGCGACGATTTGTTGTTTTACCTGCAAGCTCATTTGATCCTGGTGCTTGTCTCCATGCTGGCCGCCCTGATTGTGGGCATCCCCGCCGGTATCCTGCTAAGCCGACCGAACATGGTTGGGCGCGCAGAACGCTTCATGCAGATCTTCAACATCGGCAACACCGTCCCGCCCCTGGCCGTACTGGCCATCGCCCTGGGCGTCCTCGGCATCGGCAGCGGGCCGGCGATCTTCGCGCTGTTCCTCGCTTCCCTACTGCCCATCGTGCGCAACACCTACGAAGGCCTGAAAAACGTCCAGGGCTCCCTGAAAGAAGCCGCCACCGGCATTGGCATGACGCCGCGCCAGGTGCTGTTTCGCGTGGAACTGCCCAACGCTGTCCCAATCATCATCGGCGGTGTACGCGTGGCCCTGGCGATCAATGTGGGGACGGCACCGCTGGCGTTCCTGATTGGCGCCAACAGCCTCGGCAGCCTGATCTTCCCTGGCATAGCCCTGAACAACCACTCGCAGTTGCTGCTCGGTGCCGCATGCACCGCGTTGTTGGCATTGCTGCTCGACGCTTTGGTGACTATGACCAGCCGCCTCTGGCTGGAACGCGGGTTGCGTCCGTCTTAGGCCTGAAACAGGAACCAACATGAAAAAACTGACCTTGATATTGAGCTGCGTCCTGCTGTTCGCAGGTTTTGCGCAAGCCGCTGAAAAGCCGGTGATCCGCATCGGCGCCCGCGTCTTCACCGAGCAGACCTTGCTCGCCGAAATCACTGCCCAGTACCTGCGCACCAAGGGCTACGACACGCGCGTAACCGGCGGCCTGGGTAGCAATCTGGCACGCAGTGCCCAGGAAAGCGGGCAACTGGATATGCTCTGGGAATACACCGGGGTGTCACTGGTGAATTACAACCATGTGGACGAGAAACTCAACAGCGAACAGTCCTACGCACGAGTGAAGGAACTCGACGCGAAAAAAGGCCTCGCCTGGCTGTCGCCGTCGAAATTCAGTAACACCTACGCGTTGGCGCTGCCAGAAAACGTGGCCAAGGAATTTCCGCAGATCAACACCATCAGCGACTTGACCCAAGCCCTGGCGCAAACCACCAAAGGTACACGCCTGGTGGCCCTTGACACAGAGTTCGCTAACCGCTCCGACGGTATGGACGGCATGGTCAAGCTGTACGACATGAACCTGACCCGCGAAAACACACGCCAGATGGACGCCGGCCTGGTCTATACCGCGCTACGTAATGGCCAAGTGTTTGCCGGTTTGGTCTACACCACCGACGGTCGCCTAAGTGCCTTCAAATTGAAGCTGCTGGAAGACGACAAACATTACTTCCCCGACTACACCGCCGCGCCGGTGGTGCGCCAGGCGTACCTCGATGCTCACCCGCAACTGGCGGCTGACCTCAAGCCGTTGGCCGCGCTGTTCGACGATGAAACCATGCGCCAGTT
The DNA here is from genome assembly GCF_963970975.1 of Pseudomonas sp. RA_15y_Pfl1_P11. NCBI lineage: Bacteria > Pseudomonadati > Pseudomonadota > Gammaproteobacteria > Pseudomonadales > Pseudomonadaceae > Pseudomonas > Pseudomonas sp. RA_15y_Pfl1_P11. The sequence continues at coordinate 37,549 of NZ_CAXAOY010000003.1, read as the reverse complement.
GAACGCACGCGTCGACGTCGACCATGAAAGCCCGTCCAGCGTGGCCGCAGATTTCCTGCGCCAACATCCGATCAACTAATTAAGAGGAGAAGACATGGAATTTCTGAACGCCTTTTCCCATCTTGATTGGGTACTCGTCCTGCATCTGACCTGGCAGCACATCACCTTGGTCGGCCTCGCCGTGATCCTGGCGATTGTCGTCGGCGTGCCCCTGGGCGTACTCATGACGCGTTTCCCAACCCTGGCCGGCCCACTGCAGGCAAGCGCCACAGTGCTACTGACCGTGCCCTCCATTGCCCTGTTCGGCCTGTTGCTGCCGTTTTACTCCAAATTCGGCCAGGGCCTGGGGCCCATGCCGGCGATCACCGCCGTGTTCCTCTACTCCCTGTTGCCGATCATGCGTAACACCTACCTCGCCCTCACTGGTGTGGAACCGGGCATCCGTGAAGCCGCCAAAGGCATCGGCATGACCTTCGGCCAGCGCCTGCGCATGGTCGAGCTGCCTATCGCCGTGCCGGTGATCCTCGCCGGTGTACGCACCGCCGTGGTGATGAATATTGGCGTAATGACCATCGCCGCCACCATCGGCGCCGGTGGCCTGGGTGTACTTATTCTGGCTTCCATCAGCCGCAGCGACATGTCGATGCTGATCGTTGGCGCCGTGCTGGTCAGTCTCCTGGCCATCTTCGCCGACCTGCTTTTGCAATGGCTGCAACGCTCGCTGACTCCAAAAGGACTGCTCAAATGATCGAACTTCAACACCTGACCAAGACTTTTCAAAGCAACGGCAAGACTGTTTCTGCCGTCAACGACGTAAGCCTGACCGTCAACGAAGGCGAGATTTGCGTATTCCTCGGCCCTTCGGGCTGCGGCAAGAGCACCACGCTGAAAATGATCAACCGCCTGATCAAGCCCACCTCGGGCAAGATTCTGATCAACGGCGAAGACACCACCGACCTCGACGAAGTGACACTGCGCCGCAACATCGGTTATGTGATCCAGCAGATCGGCCTGTTCCCGAACATGACCATCGAGGAAAACATCGTGGTCGTGCCCAAACTACTGGGCTGGGACAAGCAGAAATGCCACGACCGCGCCCGCGAGTTGATGAGCATGATCAAGCTGGAACCCAAGCAATACCTGCATCGCTACCCGCGCGAATTGTCGGGCGGCCAGCAACAGCGTATCGGCGTGATCCGCGCACTGGCGGCCGATGCGCCGCTGCTGCTGATGGATGAGCCGTTCGGCGCGGTCGACCCGATCAACCGCGAGATGATCCAGAACGAATTCTTCGAGATGCAACGCGCGCTGAACAAGACCGTGATCATGGTCAGCCACGACATCGACGAAGCCATCAAGCTGGGCGACAAGATCGCGATCTTCCGCGCCGGCAAGCTGCTGCAGATCGATCACCCGGACACCTTGCTGGCGCACCCGGCCGACGAGTTCGTCAGCAACTTCGTGGGCCAGGACAGCACCCTCAAGCGCCTATTGCTGGTGAAAGCCGAAGACGCAGCGGACAACGCGCCGTCTGTGAGCCCGGAAACAGCGGTGGCCGAAGCATTGGAATTGATGGATGAAACTGACCGCCGCTATGTGGTGGTCACTTGTGCCGAGAACAAGGCGCTGGGGTACGTACGACGTCGCGACCTGCACCGTCAGACCGGTACTTGCGGGCAGTACCTGCGCGAATTCAACGCCACGGCGGCGTATGACGAGCATTTGCGCATCCTGTTGTCGCGCATGTACGAGTTCAACCGCTCGTGGTTGCCGGTGATGGATGCGGAGCGGGTGTTCCTGGGCGAGGTGACACAGGAGTCGATTGCTGAGTACCTGAGCTCGGGTAAATCGCGTGGGGGCAAGACCAGTATCGTTTCGCCTGCTGAGACTGCTTTAGCCTGACCTGACACAACTCGGTTAAAACTGTGGGAGCAAGCCCGCTCCCACATTTGGATCTGCCGGGTGTCAGCAATTCCCGCGAATTCGCCCCCTTCGGGGAACATCATTCCGTCACACCGGTCGGTTACATAAGTAGCTGTACCGGTCCTCGCGACGAACGCGTGCAAAAACGCGACATTTTTAGTTGATCCCACGCCCATCAAGCCCTAAAGTTCGCGCCGAACGTCCATGCTGGAAACGATCCATCCGGCTCAAGTACTGACGACGAGACAGCAAGGCCAAGGGAAGCGGTTACGCCCATGGCCTTTTTGCTTTCGGCGACATGCCTTGGGAAGTAGGCGAACCAAAGTGGGGATACGGAGGACGTTCATTTGCACCCATTGATTAATACAGTTTGCCCTTAGGAGTCTCCCAGCATGTCGATCAACGTCGAAGATTATTTCGCGCGCGCCACTTTTGACAAAATGAAGGCGTTCGCCGACAAGCAAGAAACCCCGTTCGTGGTGATCGACACCGCGATGATCAGCCAGGCCTACGATGACCTGCGCGCCGGTTTCGAATTCGCCAAGGTCTACTACGCAGTCAAGGCCAACCCAGCCGTCGAGATCATCGACCTGCTCAAGGACAAAGGTTCGAGCTTCGACATCGCCTCGATCTACGAGCTGGACAAAGTGATGGACCGCGGCGTCAGCGCCGACCGTATCAGCTACGGCAACACCATCAAGAAATCCAAGGACATCCGCTACTTCTACGAGAAGGGCGTGCGCCTGTTCTCTACCGACTCCGAAGCCGACCTGCGCAACATCGCCAAGGCCGCGCCGGGTTCGAAAGTGTATGTGCGTATCCTCACCGAAGGCTCGACCACGGCTGACTGGCCTTTGTCGCGCAAATTCGGCTGCCAGACCGACATGGCCATGGACCTGCTGATCCTCGCCCGCGACCTGGGCCTGGTGCCTTACGGCATTTCGTTCCACGTAGGCTCGCAACAGCGCGACATCAGCGTGTGGGACGCGGCGATCGCAAAGGTCAAAGTGATCTTCGAACGCCTGAAAGAAGAAGACGGCATTCACCTCAAGCTGATCAACATGGGCGGTGGCTTCCCGGCCAACTACATCACCCGCACCAACAGCCTGGAAACCTACGCCGAGGAAATCATCCGTTTCCTCAAGGAAGACTTTGGCGATGAACTGCCGGAAATCATCCTTGAGCCGGGCCGTTCGTTGATTGCCAACGCCGGTATCCTGGTCAGCGAAGTCGTGCTGGTCGCGCGTAAATCGCGCACCGCCGTCGAGCGCTGGGTTTACACGGACGTGGGCAAATTCTCCGGCCTGATCGAAACCATGGACGAAGCCATCAAGTTCCCGATCTGGACCGAGAAGAAAGGCGAGATGGAAGAAGTGGTCATCGCCGGCCCGACCTGCGACAGCGCCGACATCATGTACGAAAACTACAAGTACGGCCTGCCGCTGAACCTGGCGATTGGTGATCGTTTGTACTGGCTGTCGACCGGCGCGTACACCACCAGCTACAGCGCGGTTGAGTTCAATGGGTTTCCGCCGTTGAAGTCGTTCTACGTGTAAGACGGCTGCCAATAAAAAACCCATGACATGTCATGGGTTTTTTTATGCGTCAGCAAAGGCTGTCGGCACGTTGCAGGTAGGCGTCTGCCATTGCCCTGACCTGCGGATCACTTGCCGCCGCCAGAGCCTTGTGTGCCGTTCGCAGAAACTTCAAATTCCCGCCACTCAACGCCTTGCGCAACCACGCCAGCGCCGTCTCAATCTGGCCTCTGTCCGCCAGCACCGCCGCGTAACTGAACTGCCCGCGAAAATCACCGCCTTCGGCCGAGCGTCGGTACCAGTGCACTGCAGCATCCAGGTCCCGTGGGCAGAATTGGCCCTCTTCCAGATAACGGCCCAGCAGATTCATCGACTTGGCGTGTCCTTGTTCGGCTGCCTGCAGATACAAGGCCAGTGCGTGTAGTGGGTCCTCGGCAACCCCGCGCCCTGTGGCCAGCAGATTGGCGTAGTTGTACTGGCCCCAATCCAACCCGGCCTCGGCGGCCATACGGTATTCGCGTGCAGCGGCCGCCTCGTCCGCAGCGCATCCCCAGCCATGTTCCAGGCAACGCCCGGCCATATTGCGCGCCATCAAATGCCCGCCCTGTGCCGCGATCTGAAACCAGCGCAACGCCAGCGCCTCATCGCGCGCAATGCCGCGCCCTTGCAGCAAGATTTGCCCGAGCAGCGCCTGGGCATCGACCACACCCTCCTTCGCCGCGATCAAGATCGCCTGGGCAGCGCGTACCGGCGAGTCGTCGAGCATGCTTTGCAGCTGCTCAATGTTGAGCACTTCTTCGCGTCGCAATAAAAAGCCCATGTCAGACCTCGACCCAGCGGCGCAGCAGGTTGTGGTAAGTGCCCGTAAGCTGGATCAGCGCCGGATGGTCGGGGACATCGGCGGTCAGTTGCTGGATCGCGCCGTCCATTTCGAACAGCAAGGTGCGCTGGCTGTCTTCGCGCACCAGGCTTTGGGTCCAGAAGAACGAGGCGTAACGCGCGCCACGGGTCACGGCGTTGACTTTGTGCAGGCTGGAGCCGGGGTACAGCACCAGGTCACCGGCCGGTAACTTCACGCGCTGCAGGCCGAAAGTGTCCTGGATCACCAGTTCGCCACCGTCGTATTCGTCCGGGTCGCTGAAAAACAGCGTGGACGACAGATCGGTGCGCACGCGCTCGTGGCTGCCTTTGGGCTGGCGCACGGCGTTGTCGATATGAAAGTCGAAACTGCCCCCCGCGGTATAGCAGTTGAGCAACGGCGGAAAGACCTTGTGCGGTAACGCCGCTGACATAAACAACGGGGTTTGCCACAAACGCTCAAGCATCGCCGCGCCGATTTCCTTGGCAAGCGGGTGGCCCTCAGGTAACTGCAGGTTGTGCTTGGCCTTGGCGGATTGATGCCCGGCGGTGATTTTACCGTCGGCCCAATCGGCATTTTCCAGGGCATGGCGGATGCGCTGTACTTCCTCGCGAGAGAACAGGCCGGGGATGTGCAGCAGCATGGGCAATACCTGGGATCAGAGAAGCGCCAATGGTATTGATTCTTATCCGCCCTGTAAAACAGGTCGACGAATGAGTTCGTAAATACCGTAAGCAAAAAGTGTAAAGAATGTAAATTCAGTGCAATTAGCAATATATCTCAATTGATAGAAATACTTGTTACCACTATATTCCGCGGCCTCACATCCTTGGGGAAAGGACACGTCATGTCGCGCACTACTACAAAAATACCTGCCAGTTCACCACGCATGCTGGCTTCGGCCATCGGCGTTGCGCTCAGCGCCAGCTCTGTTGCCCACCTGGCGCAGGCGGCTGAAGACACTGAACAAAAAGGCCAGCGCAACAGCATCTCCCTGGGCGCCACCAGCATCACCGGGGAAGAACAGGACAACACCTCCTACCAGGTCGAAAAAGCCTCGTCGCAGAAATACACCGCGCCGCTGGTCGACACCCCGCGCTCGGTCACCGTGGTGCCACAACAAGTGCTCAAGGACACCGCGGCCACCTCGTTGCAGGACGCCTTGCGCACCGTACCGGGCATTACCTTCGGCGCCGGAGAAGGCGGGAACCCCCAGGGCGACCGTCCGTTCATCCGTGGTTTTGACGCCCAGGGCGACACCTACCTGGACGGCGTGCGCGACACCGGTGGCCAGAGCCGGGAGATCTTCGACATCGAGTCGATTGAAGTCAGCAAAGGCCCGAACTCTTCCTTCGGCGGCCGTGGCTCGGCCGGTGGCAGCCTCAACCTGGTGAGCAAGACCCCGCAAGCGCGGGACTTCACCAACGGTGGCTTTACCTACGGTTCCGACCAGACCCGCCGCTACGTACTCGACGTGAACCGCCAGTTCCTCGACGACAGCGCCGCGTTCCGCCTGAACCTGATGAGCCACGAGCAGAACGTGGCGGGCCGCGACGCGGTGAATTACGACCGTTGGGGCGTAGCGCCGTCGCTGACGTTTGGTCTGGGCACCCCAACCCGCGTCAACCTCAGCTACTACCACATGGAAAGCAACGATCTGCCGGACTCGGGGATTCCCTACGGCTACAGCTCGGCGACCGCGACCGCTCACGTGCATGACAAACCCACCGACGGCGGCGACAGCAACAACTTCTACGGCCTCAAGAGCCGCGACTTCCGCAAGACCCGCGCCGATATCAGTACGTTCTCCATCGAGCACGATTTGAACGACAACATGACCCTGAAAAACACCCTGCGTCATGGCAGCACCGGCCAGGATTACGTGCTGACACAGCCGGACGACAGCAAGCTCAACGTCAACAAATACGGCACCGTGTGGCGTCGTGCCAACACCCGCGTATCGACCACCACCACGACCACCAACCAGACCGACCTGTTCGGCAGCTTCCAGGCCTTGGGCTTCAAGCACAGTTACTCCACAGGCCTGGAATTCACCGGTGAAGAAACGCGTGTCAGCGGCTATACCGTAAGCCCGAACACCAACCCGACCTGCACCGTGGCCGGCGGAGGACGGGGTGGCCAGTGCACCTCGCTGAGCAATCCGAACCCGGATGACGCCTGGACCGGTAGCGTCGCGCGCAACTACAACGGCACCCACACCAAGGCCACCAGCCGTGGCGCCTATGTGTTCGACACCATCGAACTCGATCCGAAATGGCTGCTGAACGTCGGCCTGCGCTACGACACCTTTGACACGGTAGCCCACACCAACGCGACCACCGGCCGTACCAAAACCAAGGAAGACAGCCAGTTCTTCAACTGGCAGGCCGGCCTGGTCTGGAAGCCTGTGGAAAACGCCAGCATCTATGCGTCCTACGCAACTTCGGCAACGCCGGCTGGCGGCCTGGTAGGTGAAGGTTCCGACGGCAACCCTCTGTCAGCCGGTGCCGCCACCAGCGATCTGCAACCGGAAGAAACCGTCAACTACGAGCTGGGCACCAAGTGGGACCTGTTCCACGATCGCCTCTCGCTGACTGCCGCCGTATTCCGTACCGAGAAGAAAAACACGCGCATCCTCGTGGATGCCTTGACCTACGAGAACGCTGGCGAATCCCAGGTCGACGGCCTGGAGCTGTCGGCCAGCGGCAAGCTGACCGACCAATGGCAGGTGTTCGCCGGGTACAGCTACCTCGACAGCGAGCTGGTCAAATCCGGACGTAATGGTCGTAACGGTGTGATCAGTGCCGGCTCCAATGAAGGCAACCAAATGCCAAACACGCCGAAGAACACCTTCAGCCTATGGACCACCTACGACGTCACCTCCAAACTCACCATCGGTGGTGGCGCGTTCTACGTTGACGACGTTTACGGCGACGCCGGCAACACCGTTTACGTACCGTCCTACACCCGCTACGACGCCATGGCCAGCTACAAGCTGACCAAGAACGTCGACCTTCAATTGAACGTGCAAAACCTGACCGACAAGGTTTACTACGACAAGGCATTCTCGACCCACTTCGCCAACCAGGCAGCCGGTCGCACGGCACTGTTGACCACCAGCTTCCACTTTTAAACAGCAGCGCCACGCATCAAAAAGCCCCACGCATCGGATGCGTGGGGCTTTTGCGTGTTACACAGAATGTTTCTCGACAAGCCACGGCATAATGCGCGCCGTGCCCTACATATTCAGATAGACGAGGCGGTCAGACGTGTTGAAGAAAACCCTGTTCCAGTTGCACTGGTTCTTTGGCATTACTGCCGGGCTGGTGCTGGCCTTGATGGGGATCACCGGAGCTGCGGTTTCGTTTCAGGATGAGATTCTGCGCGCGCTCAACCCCACGGTACTGAACGTCGAGAAACGCGAAGCGGGTGTGCTGCCGCCCGCCGAGCTGGTGCGCAAACTGGAGGCCACTGAAGGCAAGACCGTGTCCATGCTCTGGGTGGAAAGCGAAAGCGGTAACGCTGCGCGCGTGTTCTTCACCCCGCCGCCCGGCGAGCGCCGTGGCCAGATGCGCTACTTCGACCCCTACACCGGCGACTACATGGGCGACGCCGTCGGCCAGGACGCGTTCGGTTTTATCCTGCAACTGCACCGTTTCCTGGTCATGGGCGAAACCGGCCGGCAGATCACCGGCGCCTGCACGCTGATTCTGGTGTTCTTCTGCCTCTCCGGCTTGTACCTGCGCTGGCCGCGCCAAGTGGCGAGCTGGCGGGCCTGGCTGACGTTGGACTGGCGCAAAAAGGGCCGCAGCTTCAGCTGGGACCTGCACTCGGTATTCGGCACCTGGTGCCTGCTGGCCTATCTTCTGTCGGCACTGACCGGGCTGACCTGGTCCTACGATTGGTACAGCCAGGGCCTGACCAAACTGTTGTCCGACGCACCTCACAATGAAAGGGTTCGCAAGCGCGGCCCGGCGCCCGACGGCGCGGCACCAGTGGCCAACTACGACGCCATCTGGAGCAGCATCTACAGCAACGCCGGCCCAGGTTTGAGCGCCTATAACATCCGCATGCCAGCGGTCGCGGGGCAACCGGCCACGGTCTATTACCTGCTGAGCAACTCGCCCCATGACCGCGCGCTGAACCAGATCAACCTGGACCCGGCCACCGGCGAGGTTAAATCCCACGACCAATACGCCAGCAAGACGCTCGGCGCCCAATTGCTGACCAGCGTTTATGCGCTGCACACCGGCAGCTATTTTGGCCTGACAGGGCGGATTATCCTCACGGTCAGCTCATTGCTGATGCCGTTGTTCTTCATCACCGGCTGGCTGCTGTACCTGGACCGTCGTCGCAAAAAACGCCAGGTGCGCGATGCACGTCAAGGCCTCACTGCCAATACCAGCGATGCCCCGGCCTGGCTGATCGGCTTTGCCAGCCAGAGCGGTTTTGCCGAACAGCTTGCATGGCAAACGGCTGGGCAACTACAAGCGGCAGGCTTGCCGGTGAAGGTGCAGCCCCTGGGCAGCGTCAGCCAGGATGACTTGCGCCAGTCGGAAAATGCGTTGTTCGTGGTCAGCACCTTCGGTGACGGCGAAGCCCCCGACAGCGCCCGTGGTTTCGAGCGCAGCGTGCTCGGTCAGGACCTGTCTCTCAAAGGTCTGAACTACTCGGTACTGGCATTGGGCGACCGCCAATACGAACACTTCTGCGGTTTTGCACGGCGCCTGAATTTCTGGCTGACCCACCAGGGCGGCAACCCCCTGTTCGCGCCAGTGGAAGTAGACAGCGGTGACACCAGCGCGCTGCTGCACTGGCAACAACAGCTTGGACAACTCACAGGCCACACCGCCGTGGCAGCCTGGCCGACCGCCCAGTACGAAAACTGGACGCTCAGCCAACGCACCCTGCTCAACCACGACAGCAGCGGCTCGAACGTATATTTGCTGGGCCTCACCTCGCCGTCGCCTCAAAGCTGGCAAGCCGGTGATCTGGTGGAAGTGCTGCCACGCAATTGCCCCTGGGCCATCGAACACTTCCTCGGCGGCCTCGGCCTGGTCGGCAGCGATGGCGTATTGATCGACGGCATGGCGCAGTCCCTCAACCAGGCGCTCGCCACGCGCCAACTGCCGGACAACCGCACCCACTTGGTCGGCCTGCACGCCCAGGCCTTGGTGAACGCGTTGGTGCCCCTGGGCATGCGCGAATACTCCATCGCCTCGATTGCCAGCGAGGGCGTGCTGGAGCTGATCGTGCGCCAGGAACGCCACCCCGACGGCAGCCTGGGGTTGGCCAGCGGCTGGCTCACCGAACACGCCAGCATCGGGTCAAGCATCAGCCTGCGCCTGCGTCGCAACAGTGGCTTCCACCTGCCGGAGGCACCGGTGCCGCTGATCCTGCTGGGCAACGGCACCGGCCTGGCAGGCCTGCGCAGCTTGCTCAAGGCGCGGATTGCCGACGGGCAGCAACGCAACTGGCTGCTGTTCGGCGAACGCAATATCGCCCATGACTTCCTGTGCCAGGACGAGCTGCAGGGCTGGTTGGCCAGTGGTGATCTGGCGTTGCTGGACCTGGCGTTTTCCCGCGATCAGACCGATAAGGTCTACGTGCAGGATCGTCTGCGGGAATCAGCCGATGTGCTGCGTAAGTGGCTGAGCGAAGGCGCGGCGATTTATGTGTGCGGGAGTTTGCAGGGGATGGCGGCTGGGGTGGATCAGGCGCTGGTGGATATTCTCGGCAGTGAAGCCGTAGCGCGGTTGATCGAGCAAGGTCGCTACCGCCGGGATGTCTACTGACTTAATCACAATGAAGATCTAACTGTGGGAGCGGACTTGCTCGCTCCCACAGTTTTGATTGCACTCCAAGTCAGACAGGTTGCAGCTTTTGCTCGAATACGCAGACGCCATCCAGATCACGAAGGATGACCGTCAACTCCGCCGTCTGCCCATCAATCTGCACCTCGCCAAAAAACTGGAATCCGGCAAACGGTGAGGTGTTCTGTGCCGGTGGTGCCTTCTCGAACACCACCTCGGGCCCAAAGGTTTTATCCAGCGGATTAGGCCCGAAACTCCCCGCGTTCAGCGGCCCGGCGACAAACTCCCAGAACGGTTCAAAATCCTGGAACGCGGCGCGATCCGGGTGGTAGTGATGCGCCGCGCAGTAGTGCACATCCGCCGTCAACCACACATGGTTGCGCACCTTCTGAGCCCTTAAAAAGCCCAGCAATTCGGCAATTTCCAACTCGCGACCTTGCGGCGCACCCGGGTCATTGTTAGCGATGGCTTCCCAGCGCGCTACACCGGGGCTCACCTCACCATCAGGCACGCCAAGACCAATGGGCATGTCAGCGGCGATCACTTTCCACTGCGCCTGGGACGCCTTGAGTTCGCCCTTGAGCCAGTCCAATTGCTCACGACCGAGGAAGGGTTTTTCGCCGCCCAGGTTGTCATCGTTGGGGCCACGATAACTGCGCATATCCAGCACGAACACATCCAACAATGGACCATAACTGAGCTTGCGATAAATCCGCCCGCCGCCATCGGCGCTTTGCCGGCGCATCGGGGAATATTCCAACCAGGCCTGGCGCGCGCGGCCGACCAAGGTGTTGATGTCCTTGGTCTGGTAACGCTCATCGAGCTGCTTGCTCGGCGACCAGTTGTTCACCACTTCGTGGTCGTCCCATTGCCAGATCTGCGGCACCTCGGCGTTGAAGCGACGCACGTTTTCGTCCATCAGGTTGTAGCGGTAATTGCCGCGATATTCATCCAGGGTTTCGGCAACTTTGCTCTTGGCTTCGGTGGTGATATTGCGCCAGATGCGCCCATCTTCAACCTTAAGCTGCGCCGGCACCGGGCCGTCGGCGTAGATGGTGTCGCCGCTGTGGATAAAGAAGTCCGGCAGGCGCAAGCGCATGGCTTCGTAGATGCGCATGCCGCCGATGTCCGGGTTGATGCCGAAGCCTTGGCCGACGGTGTCGCCGCTCCACACAAAACGAATATCACGGCGCTTTTGCGGCACGCTGCGCAGGTGGCCGAACCAGGGTTCGCTGGCGACACCGGTCTGGGCGTCTTCGAAATGCACGCGGTAGAAAATCGCCTGGTCGGCGGGCAGCCCGGTGAGTTCGACACGGGCGGTAAAGTCGGTGCGATTGTCGGCGAGCGGCGAGATGAATGTGCGCGGGTTGCTGAACACGCTGCGGGTGTCCCACTCCACCACCATGCGCGCGGGGCGGTCGCTGCGGCTCCAGATCATCGCGCGGTCGCCGAGCAGGTCGCCGGACTGCACACCGTCAGTGAGTTGCGGGCGGTCCTTCACGGAGGCGATCACTGCCGGGGCCAGGCCCGGCAGTAACAGGCCGGCGCCGACGGCTTGCATCACGCGGCGGCGACCGAGATCGAAGTGGCTCATGCAGGTGCCCTCTTGAGGATCAAAAGGGAAACTTAAGCATGTGCGTATGAATCAGAGATGACACTGATCCCGCGATCAGTTGAGATCAAAATGTGGGAGCGGGCTTGCTCGCGAATACGGTGTATCAGTCGCCACATGTGCTGGCTGATCCACTGCATTCGCGAGCAAGCCCGCGCCCACATTTCTCAGGCCGTGACCGACAGTTCGACCGCTTCAGGCCGCTTGATCAACGCGTAGACCAAACCGGTCAACAAACTACCCGCGACAATCGCCAGCAGATACAACAGCGCATGGTTCATCGCATTCGGGATGATCAGCACAAACAACCCACCATGGGGCGCCGCCAGTTTGCAGCCGAAGTACATCGACAGCGCACCGGTCAAGGCGCCGCCGGCGATGCTGGCCGGGATAACGCGCAGCGGGTCCTTGGCGGCAAACGGGATCGCGCCTTCAGAGATAAAGCACATGCCGAGGATCATCGCCGCCTTGCCGGCTTCGCGTTCGGCCTGGGCGAACTTGCGTCGCGCCAGGAACGTAGCGATGCCCATGCCGATGGGCGGCACCATGCCGGCGGCCATGGTCGCGGCCATCGGTGCACCGCTGGACGCCGCCAGCAAGCCGACCGAGAACGCATACGCCGCCTTGTTGATCGGCCCGCCGAGGTCGACGCACATCATGCCGCCCAGCAGGATGCCTAGCAGCACCGCATTGGTGGTGCCCATGGTGCTGAGGAAGTCAGTAAGGCCCGTGAGCAGACGCGCCACCGGCGGGCCCACCAGATAGATCATCGCCAGGCCGGTGAACAGGCTTGCCAGCAACGGGATGATCAGGATCGGCTTGAGCGCTTCCAGACTCTGCGGCAATTGCACCGCACGCGAAATGAACTTGACGCAGTAGCCTGCGAGGAAACCGGCGAGGATGCCGCCAATAAAACCCGCGCCCAAGGTGCCCGCCAACAGGCCGCCGATCATCCCCGGCGCAATGCCAGGACGGTCGGCAATCGAGTAGGCGATGTAGCCCGCCAGCAGCGGCACCATCAGCATGAAAGCGCGATCGCCGACGGTTTTCAGCGCAGCGGCGAGCGTGCCCTCTTGTTCAAACGCGTGAATACCGAAGACGAACGACAACGCAATCAACAACCCGCCCGCCACCACCATCGGCAACATGAACGACACGCCGGTCAGCAGGTGTTTGTACACACCGGTTTTTTCTTTCTTGGCCACCGCGCCGCTGGCGGCGCTTTCCACAGCACCTTCGGCGAGGGCCTTGTTGAGGGTGGCTTCGGACTGCTTGAGGGCAATACCGGTGCCGCAGCGGTAGATTTTCTTGCCGGCGAAGCGCTCGGTGGCCACTTCAATATCGGCCGCCAGCAGCACCACGTCGGCATTCGCAATCGCTTGCGGACTCAATGGCGTGCGTGCGCCGACCGAACCCTGGGTTTCGACTTGCAAGTCATAGCCCAAACGCTTGGCCGTCTGCTGCAAGGCTTCGGCGGCCATGAAGGTGTGGGCGACGCCCGTTGGGCAGGCCGTAATCGCGACGATGCGCGGTGTATTTTTGGCTACAGGTGCAACCGCAACGTAGACCTGCGCCTCTTCGGCGCCGCGACGCAACACAGCGTCGACATCCGCCAGCGCCTGGGCCGGGGTGCTCTGGAACACGCGCTTGCCGACAAACCGTTGCATGTCGACAGGGGTGCTGCTGACCAGCAACACCCACTCAGCGTCATCAATCGTGGCCTGGGACAACTGGCGTTCCGGGCGCTGTACGTCCACCACCTCAACGCTGGTGCTCCAGCCCTGGCGCTGCGCGGCAGCGTCCAACAAGCGAGCGCACAGCACACTGGTGACCATGCCGTTCGGGCAGGCAGTAACAATGGCTAATTTCATCACAAACCCTCTTATTGTTCTGTCAGCGGGCGTACGTGTACGCCGCTTTCGAGACGCGCCAACTGCGCGTCATCGCTGATGCCGAAACCAATCTGCGTGACGGCCATGGCGGCAATCGCCGTGGCCCGGCGCAGGGTGTGCTCCGGCGCATCGCCACTGAGCACACCGTGCAGCATCCCGGCCAGCAGCGAGTCGCCGGCGCCGACGGTACTGGCGACCGTCACCTGTGGCGGCTTAGCATGCAGTGCCCCGGCCGGGCTGTACCAGCTCACGCCGGCGGCACCGTCGGAAACCACCACATGCTCCACGCCCTGCTGATGCAACTGACTGATAGCGTCCGTGGCATTTCCCAAGGCTTCGGCCAGCTCTTCGGTGTTGGGTTTGACCATCCACGGGCCAGCCTTCAAGCCGGCGCGCAGCGCTTCGCCACTGGTGTCCAGGGCGACTTTCAAACCGAGTGCCTTGAGTTCCTCGAGCAAGCCCTGAAACCACTGCGGGCTGACGCCGCGCGGTAAGCTGCCGGCCACCACCACCGCATCGAATTCAGGGCCGATCATCGCCACCCTCTTGAGCAGTTCTCGTTGCGCCTGCTCACTCACCACAGGCCCCGGCGCATTGATGTCGGTAACCCGGCCGTCTTGTTCGGCAATCTTGATGTTGCTCCGGGTTTCGCCCGGCACGCGAATGAACGCGTCGCCAAATCCACGACTGGCAATCAGTGCATCAAACGCCTCGGGGTTTGCCGCACCGAGAAAACCACCCACGCTCACGTGATGGCCCAAATCCGCCAGCACCTGCGCCACATTCACGCCCTTGCCGGCGGCGTGGGTGAGCACGGCGTCACTGCGGTTCACTTCACCGGGTTCCAGGCGCGCCAGGCGTACCGTGAGGTCCAACGCCGGGTTCAGCGTCAGGGTCAGAATCCTTGCCATTTACACGGCCTCCACTAGGGCACGCACTTCAGCGGGCGAGCCCACCGCGAGTGCTTTTTGCGCCAGGCCCTGGGCCTCGCTCAGACTGAATTCGCGCACCCGCGCCTTCACTTCAGGAATGCTGCGGGCCGACACACTCAACTCATCCACCCCCAGGCCGATCAGCACCGGCACTGCCAGCGGGTCCGCCGCCAATTCGCCGCACACCCCTACCCATTTGCCATGGGCATGGGCGGCGCGCACGGTGATGTCGATCAGTTGCAACACCGCCGGGTGCAGGCCATCAGCCTGGGCCGACAAGGTCGGATGGCCGCGGTCGATGGCCAGGGTGTACTGGGTCAGGTCGTTGGTGCCGACGCTGAAGAAGTCGACTTCCTTGGCCAATACCGGCGCAAGCAAAGCAGCCGATGGCACTTCGATCATGATGCCCAATTGCAGGTCGGCTACCGGGATTTCCAGGCGCAGGCGCTCGGTCATGTCGCGGGCCGCGCGCCATTCGTCAACGCTGCCAACCATGGGGAACATGATGCGCAACGGGCGGTTGTCCGCCGAGCGCAGCAATGCGCGCAATTGCGCTTCCATGATCTGCGGGCGTTGCAAGGTGAGACGGATGCCGCGCACGCCGAGGAAGGGGTTTTCCTCCTGCGCGATTGGCCAATACGGCAGCGGCTTGTCACCCCCTACATCCAGGGTGCGCACTACCAGTGGGCGACCGCCGAGGCCGTCGAGCACGCGACGGTATTCAGCTTCCTGGGTGGCTTCGTCCGGCGCTTGCGGGTGGGCCATGAAAATCAGTTCGGTACGCAGCAAACCGATGCCTTCGGCACCCTGCTCCACCGCGCTGGCGACACCAGCGCTTTCGCCGATGTTGGCGAATACTTCCACGGCGTGGCCGTCACGGGTCAGCGCTGGTTCATGACGCTGCGCGGAAGCGGCTTGCAGGCGTTGTTCACGGGTGTCGCGCTCAACCGTAGCGCGCTGCAGGGTGGCAGCGTCAGCGTCGACATGCAGGCGACCGCGCTGGCCATCCAGCAGCAACGGCGTACCGGAGGCCAGCAGCAATACGGCGGGCCCTGCACCGACCAGCGCTGGAATACCGAGGGCACGGGCGACGATGGCGCTGTGGGCGGTCGCGCCACCACGGGCGGTGAGGATGCCGGCGACGCGCGAGGGATCAAGCGGTGCAACGTCGGACGGGCCGACTTCGTCCATCACCAGAATGTAAGGTTCGCTTGGCGCCTGAACCGTTTCAACCCCGCACAGTTGAGCCAGCACGCGTCGGCCGACATCACGCAGGTCAGCCGCACGTTCGGCGAGCAAAGCGTCCTGCAAAGACTCCTGCTGCTTGGCGGCGGCTTCGATCACGCTCATCCACGCCGCTTCGGCGCTCTCGCCTTGCTTGAGGCGGGTGTCGACTTCGTCGGTCAGTTCCGGGTCGTCGAGCATTTCCTGGTGAGTGATGAAAATCTCGCGGATAGCCTTGGATTGGCTGCGTTCGATCAGGCCGTTGATATCACCGCGCACCTCGGCCAGTGCGCTTTGCAGGCGCTGGCGCTCAATGGCCGAGGATTCGCCGCGCAGCGGGTAATCGAACGTCTGCTGAACCTGGATATGCGCAGGGCCGATGGCAATGCCTGGCGCCGCGGCGATGGCCTGGATCTGGCTGCCGGCCAGCGGCGCGCTGAGCACCGGCTCGATGTCGAGGATTTCGGGCTGGGCACTCAGGGTCGGCAGCGGCTCGACGTCTTCGCCGAGGCCTTCTTGCACCGCCGCCAACAGCGCGGGCAGCGCATCGCCGGCAATCGTCGGCTCGGCGACAAACTCCAGCACCTGGCCGCGACGCGCGCCGAGGCTGAGCAGTTTGCTCAGGCTTTTCACCGACACGGCGCCCACCGGGCCATCGACGATGCGCACGCGAATATCGCCTTCAAAACTTTTCGCCAGTTGCGCGAGGATCTTCGCCGGGCGCGCGTGCAGGCCGTGGGCGTTGGCCAAGGTGATGCGCGCGCTCGGCCAGTCTGGCGGCAATTCGCCGCCCAGCACTTCAAGCACCGCGCGGCTGCTGGTGGCGCGGCCGAGTTCCTGGCCGCGACCTTCAATCAGCAAGGCACACAAGCGCTCAAGCAACGTCTGGTGGGCTTCACCTAGGCTGGCCAGGCAGAACAAGCCATTGAGCGGCTGGCCGAGGTAACGCATGGGTTTATCCGGCGTGACAAACGCCAGGCCCGGGCGCTTGACCGTTTGCTCGCTGTGCAACCACCACAGGCCATCGCCCAGGGGCAGTGCGTCGACCTGCTGCAGGACGGCGGCGAAACCGTTGCTGACACAGTCGGCCTGGCGCAACAGGCGTGCGCCGCGCCACACCAACTCTTCGAAATCATCGGCGGACACACCCAGGCCGATCATCTGCGCATCCAGTGCCAACTCCTGCGGCGCACCTTGCAGCAGCTTCAGCAAGGCTTCGGCAGTGCCGGCACGGCGCAGGGCCTGGCCCAGGTCGGTTTCGCCGAGGGCACGGGTGAGCAGTTGCAACAGGCGCAGGTGTTCGTCGGATTTAGCGGCAATGCCGATCGCCAAGTACACGATCTGGCCGTCACCCCAGTCCACCCCTTCGGGGAACTGGAGCAGGCGCACACCGGTAGAAAATACGTGGTCACGGGTTTCGGGGGTGCCATGGGGGATGGCAATACCTTGGCCGAGGAAGGTCGAGCCCTGGGCTTCACGGGCTTGCAAACCGCTGAGGTAACCCTCGGCGACCAGGCCGTCGGCCACCAGTTTTTCAGCGAGCAGGTGCAAGGCAGCAGATTTATCCACAGCCACCTGGCCCATGGAAATCTGCTCTACAGTGAGCTCAAGCATGCCGTTCTCCTAGTTAGTGCGGTGGCGCACTAGGTATTGTTTTAAACAAACAGTGTAAGGGGTGTTTATAAATACTGACCGAGCAGTCAATTGGCAGTAGCTACTCAGACGCGATCTTCGTAAAAATACGCTGGCTGAAACGTTTAATCTAGACTTTATGGAAGACTACGCGTTAATTACTCATCCTTGAAGAACCGCTCGGCGCTTGAGCCAGGACATTGGCCGTCCACAGGAATCGGTTACGATTGGACAAAATGTCGGGGCAAGCTCCAAAAAACAAGGAAATCCCGGTTTGAAACTCAGTGATATCGCACGTCTCGCCGGTGTGTCCGTGACCACCGCCAGCTACGTCATCAATGGCAAGGCCGAACAGCAACGCATCAGCAACGCCACCGTCGAACGGGTGCGCGCTGTCGTCGAAGCCCATGGCTTTACCCCCAACCCCCAGGCCGCCGGGCTGCGCAGTCGGCACACGCGCACCTTGGGTTTTATCCTGCCCGACCTGGAAAACCCAAGTTACGCACGCATCGCCAAGCTCCTGGAGCAAGGCGCACGGGCGCGTGGCTATCAGTTGCTGATCGCCAGTTCCGACGATGACGCCGACAGCGAGCGCCAATTACTGCAACTGTTCCGCGCCCGCCGTTGTGATGCGTTGTTTGTGGCCAGTTGCCTGCCGGCCAGCGATGACAGTTATCACGCGCTGCAAGCCAAGGGTTTGCCGGTGATTGCCATCGACCGGGTAATGCGCGCGGATCAATTCTGCTCAGTGGTCAGCGACGACCGCCAGGCGTGCCAGCAATTAACCAGCAGCCTGCTGCAACCACTGCCCAAGCAGATCGTGCTGATCGGCGCACGGCCCGAGCTGAGCATCAGCCAGGAACGTGCCGCTGGTTTCCGTGAAGCGCTCGAAGGCTTTACCGGCGAGGTGATCGTCGAACACGGCGATGCGTTCAGCCGCGACTGCGGCCGGCAGTTGATGGAGCAACTTCTGGGTCAACTGGGGCATTTGCCTGACGCGCTGGTGACCACGTCCTACGTGCTGCTGCAAGGCGTGTTCGATGCGTTGCATGACTTTCCGCTCAAATCACGCCCGCTGCGCCTGGGCACGTTTGGTGACACCCAGTTGCTGGACTTCCTGCCGCTGCCGGTCAACGCCATGGCCCAACAACATCAGCAGATCGCCGAAACCGCCCTGCGCCTGGCCCTGGCCGCTATCGAAGAAGAGCAGTACCAACCTGGTGTGCACGCCATTGGCCGGACGTTCAAGCAGCGTATTCACGAGGCCTGAACGTGGAGTTGATCGACACCCACACCCACCTGGACTTTGCGGATTTCGACAGCGATCGCCGGGACGTCCTCAGTCATAGCCGGGCATTGGGTGTGCGACGCATGGTGCTGCTGGGGGTGTATCAGCAAAATTGGCAGCGCGTGTGGGATCTGGTGCAAGCGGACGAAGGTTTGTTCGCCGCCTTTGGCCTGCACCCGGTGTACCTTGATGAGCATGGTCCCGCCGACCTGTCGGAATTGGGCGACTGGCTGACTCGCCTGCACGGCCACCGGCAACTGTGTGCGGTCGGTGAGATCGGCCTGGATTACTTTCTCGAGCAACTGGACCGCGAACGCCAGCAGAGCCTGTTTGAAGCTCAACTGAAGCTGGCGGTGGACTTCCAATTGCCAGCGTTACTGCATGTACGTCGCAGCCACGCCGCTGTGATCGCCACCCTCAAGCGCATCCGCCTACCCCGTGGCGGCATCATCCATGCGTTTGCCGGTAGCCAAGAAGAAGCCCGCGAGTACATCAAGCTCGGCTTCAAGCTGGGCTTGGGCGGCGCCCCTACCTGGCCACAGGCCCTGCGTATGCACAAGGTATTGGCGCAACTGCCGCTCGACGCGGTGGTGCTGGAAACCGACTCGCCCGATATGGCACCGGCCATGTTCCCCGGCCAACGCAACAGCCCCGAGCACCTGCCAGCTATCTGCACCGCCCTGGCCGAGCGCATGGGTATCAGCCCGCTATTGCTGGCTGAGGCGAGCACACGCAATGCCTGCGAGCTGTTCAATTGGTAGGTTCGGCGTGACCCCTTGCAGGTCCAGCGTTAGCTGTTGGCGGTAACGGGCATAACGCAACGCCAGGAAATGCACCAGCAGCACCACCAGCGAGACGTTGAACTGGCCGATCACACTGATCAGCCCCAGCCACTCCGCGACCAGCACCACAATCAGCACAATACAGGTCAAGACCACCATGCTCGGGCGCACCAAGGCCCAATGGTCCAGGGACTTGAACTGACGCAGTTGCCGGGGGCAGTTCAATCGCAATACCCACTGGCAGTACGGGCAATCGAATGGCTCTTCGATAGCAATGGCATTCAACTGCCAAGGCTTGAGCTCAAAGGTGATGTCGCAATGGGCGCAGTGCCCTTTGATGCCGATTGCAGCGGTCATCGCTGTGCCTCCCCTGAACTTGAAATCGAGTGAAACAATTTTCACCCATTCAGGAGAACAGAAAAGGGACGCCGGAAAATCAGGACAAGCACCACGCCATCCGACGACAAATCCTACGCCCAGGTCTTACACGCGAAACGCACCGATCAATTGCTTCAACTCGATCACCTGCATCGATAACTGCCGGCTCGCCGCTTCGGTCTGATGCGCGCCCTCGGCGGCATGTTCGCCGGCCCGATTGATTGCGACGATGTTCTGGTCGATATCGTGGGCGACAGCCGTCTGTTGCTCCACGGCCGCAGCGATCTGCTGGTTTTGATCGACGATCATGCCCACGGCACCGAGGATATTTTCCAAGGCCTGCTGGACCCTTTCTGACTGCTCAACGGTGCCATTGGCCATTTCATGGCTGCTGCCCATGGCCGTCACGGCGGCCGACACACCGCTGTGCAAGCGGCTGATCATCTGTTCGATTTCCTCTGTGGAGTGCTGCGTACGCCGGGCCAGGGTGCGCACCTCGTCGGCCACCACCGCAAAACCACGCCCCTGCTCACCGGCCCGCGCGGCCTCAATGGCGGCGTTGAGTGCCAGCAGGTTGGTTTGCTCGGCAATGCTCTTGATCACTTCCAACACGCTGCTGATGGATTGGCTGTCGGTGGCCAATTGGTTAATCACCCGCACCGACTGATCGATCTCCGAGGCCAGCCGCGCGATGCTGCCCTGCTGGGATTGCACCAGGCTACGGCCACTGACAGTTTCATCGTTGACGCTGTGGGCACTGCTGACCGCCGCCGCCGCACTGCGTGCGACTTCCTGGGCAGTGGACGACATCTGGTTCATGGCCGTCGCGACTTGCTCAATCTGCGTGCGCTGCCCGGACACCGCCTGATTGCTCTGGGCTGAGACCGTTTCCACCTGGCCGGCTTGGAGCTCGACCTGGCTGACGGTGTGTCCGACACGTTCGATCAAGTCATGGATCTTCGCGACGGTGCCATTGAACACCTGGCCCAGGTCGCCCAACTCATCGCGGCTATCCGCGACAAAGGCGACCGTCATGTCGCCGGCCGCCACCTTGTCCATCATCGCCCCCAGGCGCCGCAGGGTTGTGCGCGTGGAGGCGTAAAACCCTGCGTACAAATAGAAGATCAGCAGGAACACCACCGTCAGGGCCAGGACCAGCACCACCATGTGCGTGCGGTTCTGCGCCAGGCGTTGCTCCAACTGCTGTCCGAGAAATGCCAGCGTGGCGTCGTCCAACTGGTAGGTCTGGGCCATCAACTGGCTGACACCGTCGTAGAAACCCTGCCAGGGCGCGTCAAGGGTTTGCGCCATCACCACCTGCTCTTCAAACAACTCGCTGCCTTGCTTCAAGCTGGCGTTGCTGGCCTTGGCCAGGCCATCGAGTGCGGTGTGCGCCGCCTGGCTGGCGCCCAAGGCATCCTGCAACTTCAAGCCATATTCGGCCTGGAGTTTTTCCAATTGCTGCAACAGTTCGTCAAAGCGCGTACTGGACGATGAATTAAGAAAGCCTTGGCCCAGGGAATACGCACCGATTGCCCGACCTTCACCCAGGGTCTGCGTGACTTGCGGGGTCACGCTGGTGATCAATTCGCTGAGCTGGCGCAGATCGCTCTGGGGGTCGCGGCTCAAACCGGATTGGCTGGCGATGATCTGGCTGAGCATCTGTGCCTTGTTGAGCAACTTACCGATCAGTGCACTTTTGCTCAGCAGCGACGTTTCCTGCTGCTGGGCCTTGAAGGCCGCGATCAACTCGTCGCGCTTGCCGTCAAAAGCGGCGACTTGCTCGGGGTCGGTCGCCATGGCGCTGAGGCTTTGCAGGCGGCTCAGGACACTGTCTTCCAATGCGCTGATCTTGCCCTCAAGGTCGCCGGCCTTGCCGGACTGGCCGAGGGTGGCGTTGATTTGGACTTGGTTGTTGAGGGTTTCCAGGTCGCGGCGCAAGGCCAGGCTGCTGCCGAGTAAGTCGAGGCTTTGCAATTCCACACGTGTGCCCTGGAATTCACGCCACGAATCGCGCACCAGGTAATAGTTGGTCGCCAGCATGGGCAGCAGGAACAGCACGCTGATCAAGCTGAACTTCATGCCGAAGCTCAGGCGGTTCATTAGCGCGACGGCGGGATAGAGCAAGCTCTTCACAGGTGAACTCCCTTTCTTTTATTTTTATTGAGGCGCAGGGCGGCAGTTAGCCAGCATCTGTATAGCTCAATTTGAAAGGGAGTTTTGTAACTTAAGGTTAACGGCAGCGGGGCAGCCGAAAAATAATGTGCCCGCACTCACTCGACTAGGGCAACACTGCCCAGATGGCAAACCCGGCGTACCACAGCACTGCGGCGCGCAGCAGCAGTTCCCATATGCGATCCAGGCTGATGATGCCATCGGCGCCCACCGCCGGTGGCGGGATTTCGGCGGCGACCAGGCCGACTTTTTCCACCAATTGGGCAGCGCTGATGTCCCAGCTCAGCAGTTCGTGCAGCATCACGCGGCCAACCGCGACGAAATTGCCCACCAAGGCAAAGCTGGCCGCCAACAGGCGCACCGGCAGCCAGTCAAACGCGTGGCGCAGTTGCCCGGCGCGCTCAGCGACCAGCGGGTTCTTGCTGTGCTCACTGGCCAGGGCAAGCAGGCGATAGGCCAAGGCAGCCACCGGGCCCAGCAGGAAGTACCAGAAAATCACCGCAAAAAAGCTCTGGTACGCCTGCCACAATAGATGGCCCTGAACGCATTCGAGCAGTTGTTCGCCACTGTCGGCGCTGAGGTTCAGGTCACGTTCGGCCACGTGCTCGGCAGCTTGCAGGTCGCCACGGCGCCAGGCATCGCGAAACGGACCGAGCCCAGCGAGCAGATCACCACGGCCCAGGCTGTAGATCACCACTACCAAGTGCACCGGCAGCGCCAACAGGCCGTATGCCACCGGCTCGAGCACCAGCAGCAACAACGCCAGCAATGCCACCGGCAACAACACCAGCACTATCAGAATCAGCCAGGGACGCTTGCCCATGCTCGGGCTCGATTCCAGCTTGGCCAGTTCGCGCAGCCAACCACCATCGCGCTGCAACCGCTGGCGCAGGGCCGAGAACTTCTCGATCCATACGGCCAGTACCAACACCAGAAAACTCATCGTGCGTGTCCTCCATCCTGCAGGGCGCTGCGAAAGCGCGTCCAATCAAAAGCGGGGCCGGGATCGGTCTTGCGTCCCGGCGCGATATCGCTGTGACCACAAATGCGCTGGGGGGTGATGCCTGGGTAGGCCGCCAGCAATTGGCGGGTCAGGTCGATCAGCGACCCATATTGTGCGTCGGTGAAGGGCTGATTATCCGTGCCTTCCAGCTCTACCCCCAGGGAAAAGTCATTACAGGTTTCCCGGCCCTCGAAATACGAAACCCCGGCATGCCAGGCGCGGTCGAGGCAGGAGACAAACTGCGTCACCGTGCCATCGCGCTCAATCAGAAAATGCGCAGACACCCGTAGGTCGGCAATCCCTTCAAAGTAGGGATGTTCCGTGACATCCAGGCGGTTCTGGAAAAACTCCTGCACTTTACCGGTGGCGAACTGCGCCGGTGGCAAGCTGATGTTATGCACCACCAACAGTGAGATTTCGCCTGCGGGGCGCTCGTTGAAGTTGGGCGAAGGGCAATGACGAATGCCCTGGCACCAACCGCTGGTGGGGTCCAACTGCATACAGGTTCCTTGAACGAGACAACGTATGACCAGTATGCCGCGTTCGACCCTCTGGTTGCGATCACTTGCCGCGATTGAGTTGACGCAGTTTATTCAACACCGCGGCCAGCGCGCGCTCGAACAGGGGGCCGTCGTCCAAGGAATGCAGCGTGCCACGCTTGAACGCCAGCGCCAACTGGCCGGTACTCTTCTCCAGCACCTTGAGCCCCGTGCGGCTGGTGAAAATATACGTGTTGGCCGGTGCCATGATCGCCGTCAGCTTGCACCGCAGTGCGGCGGTCGCGTCCGTGTGGAACACCACCCAGCTACCCACCTTTAGTTCTTGAGCCCTGAGCAAGTCCGGGTCGTTGCCCGGCAGGTCGATGACCGGGGCGGGCGACGTCGCGCTGAGGACAAACGGCTCGCGCACTTCGATCAGATCTTCCAAGCCTTCGGGCGCCTGGACGTGCAAGGCCTGCAAGCGCAGAAAGAATTCACGGGTGCTGAACGGGTCGAACGCGGCACTGGTCAACCCATCGCGCAAGGCCTTGAGCAAGCCAGGCAGTTGCTCCAGCAAATGGCGCCCGGCTTCGGTGTCTTGCTGCAGGCTGACACTCCAGATCAGCTCATCCATGGTGCGCAACGCCGCTTGCCATTGCACCGACTGCTCACCATGCTTGAGACTGGCCAGCAACAACACCTGGCTCCATGCCTGCTGCAGGAACTGCACCACCGGACGCGGCAGGACCTTGCCCAACAACCGTCGATTAAGCACATCGGCCACGCGCTGGCGTACGGCTTCGGTGCGCACGTGTTCAGCTTCGGCATCGCGGGTGTGCTGTTCAAGCAGGTCGCTGCGTCGCCGTTCATCGGCGGTAAACGCGCTGAACTCTGCGAGCAATTGGGGAAAAATCGCCGGGTCTTCGACGAACTCATTGAGCAAACGCTGCACGACCTGCTCGATGCGCAGATAAAGGTGGTCGCGCTGGTCGTCTTCACACGGACTGCTGCCCATGACGGCGGCCGCGATTTCATTGAGCAAGCGTCGTGCCGGGTGACCGGCGCGGCTGAAAAAGCTCTTGTCGAGCAACGCGACTTTCAGCATCGGGATCTGCAGGCGACCGATCACAGCCTTGAAGGCACCGGGCACGGTGAGGTCGTTGAGGATAAATTCGAATAACAGCGCGACCAGGTTGATTACGTCTTCGTCCGCATCCTCTACGACCCGCGACTTACCACTCTTGACGCTGACACGGGTGAGCAACTGTTCAAGCTGGTTACACAGGTCGAAATCGTCCTCGGCCTCAGGCTCCGGCACGTACTGCTGCAAGTGGGACAGCAGGCGTAACAGGTCACGGGTGGAAATAGGCAACGGTTCGGCACTGGCCTCAAGCGTTGGCGCCACGCTGCCACGTACCACTGCGAGTAATTTCTGGAGCGCGGCGAAAGCTTCCTGGCCATTTTCGTCGACGGGCTGATCGGCGGCCGGCGAAGCCTCTTCGCGCGCGTGTTCGCGGGCCGCACGCGCCTCAAGCCGAGGGGACGGTACGGCCTTGAGTTCCGGCAATACGCCGGTCGCGACCAGCAATTGATTGGCTTCGCCATACAACTGGCCGGCGTCACTGAGCACGTATTTTTCAAAGAGCTTGAGCATGATCAGTTTGACGCGAATCTCCACACCGAGGCTGCGTCCCGCCTGCAGGAAAAACTCACACAGCAGCGCGGGCCCCAGCGGGTTCTCACGCTCATCCAGGCGATTGCCCAGTAATGCGCTCAATCGCGCAGTGAGTTGGCCAAGGGCCAGGCCGTCACGGTGTCGCACCCGGCCGAGCATGGCTTCAAGCGCCACGACTTTTTCCAGGGCATCCTTGGATGAACCAGACGGCGCGTCATAGGAAACCACCGGCAACCGTTGCAGCTCTGCCTGCCCCGCCTGGCCCAGGCTGGCGAAGGCTTCAAATAGCTGCTCCAGGAACACGCGCTCAAAATTCTTGCGCTTAAGGCGCAGGTCGCGCATGGCTTCAAAGAAAATATGGTGGTCAAGCATGTTGCGCGACCTGTCGGCCATTTCGAACAACGTGTCATCGGCGTTATCGAACAGTTCCTGCAGCCCTTGCTGCAACTGTTGCACCGCCTTGTCGCGGACCTGCAGCAACACCACCGGAAGTCGGGCGAGCGGCGATGGCGTGGCGTGTGCCTTTTTGATTGGCACCACCTTTCCGTCATTGTGCATCCTGGCCTCCTGAAACGGCGGTATTTGTCTAAACGTCAAAGCTATGACGCCAATTGCAAGGCGCAAGATTATCTTGCAAATGAGGTGGGTTGCGCCAGTAAACTCTGCCATCGCACGGTAAATGAGGGGTGAGCCTGGGTTCAAACGCGCACTGCCCCTATAATCGGGGCACTTTGTTTGTGGAGCCTGTTATGCCGAATCTCCGTCTTGCCGAACTCACCGCCGAAATCGAAGCCAACGTGCGCCGCGCACTGCTGGAAGACATCGGCAGCGGCGACATCACTGCGCAGTTGATCCCGGCCGAACGACTGGCCACCGCCACCATCATCACGCGCGACGCCGCTGTTATCGCGGGTACGGCTTGGGTCGACTCGGTATTCCGTCAGTTGGACCCGCGGGTCGCCGTGCACTGGCAGGTCGCCGACGGTGAACGCGTCAGCCCCAACCAAGCGCTGTTCCACCTGGAAGGTCCGGCACGCTCGCTGCTCAGCGGCGAACGTAGCGCGTTGAATTTTCTGCAGTTGCTGTCCGGGGTCGCGACCCGCGCCCAATTCCTGGCAGATTTTGTCGCCAGTACCCAGGTCAAGCTGCTCGATACCCGCAAAACGCTGCCGGGCCTACGCCTGGCGCAGAAGTACGCGGTAACCTGCGGCGGCTGCCACAACCACCGTATCGGTTTATATGACGCGTTCCTGATCAAGGAAAATCATATCGCCGCCTGCGGGGGCATTGCCCAGGCGATCACGGCCGCCCACAAGATCGCACCCGGCAAGCCGGTGGAAGTCGAAGTGGAAAGCCTGCATGAACTGCGCGAAGCCCTGGCAGCGGGCGCGGATATCATCATGCTCGATGAGTTGAGCCTGGACGATATGCGTGAAGCCGTGCGCCTGAACGGCGGAAAGGCGAAGCTGGAGGCCAGCGGCGGGATCAACGAAAGCACCCTGCTGCCTATCGCAGAGACCGGGGTGGACTACATCTCAATCGGCGCCATGACCAAGGATGTGAAGGCGGTGGATTTGTCGATGCGGCTGAGTATCTAAAACACTCAGAAATGCTTGTGTAGTGAGCGGGCTTGCCCCGCGCGGGGCAAGCCCGCTCACTACACGCTCAGACCACCAAGTTATTCATCTCGCAGTACTCTTCCCAATCGACACCCAGCACCTCGGCCGCCTCTTTGTGCAAGACCAGCCGTGCCGCTTCGAATTCTTCCGGTGTCGAGGTGTACTTGAGGGTCAGCTCCCAAGGCTGAAGGCCTTGGCTCTCGGCCTCGTCCTCGAATGCCCACTGAATCTGATCGCGCTGATCATCGGCGCTCAGGTCCTTGATTTCTTCTTTAAGCTGCGGCGTGTCCTCAAGGTATTTCTTGAGTGCTTCTTCGTGCCGAGCTTCCTGGGTCATTTCAGTCGTGGTCATGTGTGTTCTCTTAGATCGAGGAATGGGGATGCATCTGGGTCATCAAGGTTTGCGCAGATACAAATGAGCGGGCGCGAATGCCGGCTCGTCTGGCCTTCAGAACCATTCTGGGATCAACTGAAAACGTGCTGCCTTTGCTGCCTTTGTTGCCTTTTTGCCCGAGACAGGAATCGAACCTGCGACCTTCGCGTTACGAGTGCGCTGCTCTACCGGCTGAGCTACACGGGCGGTGGGCTAAAGCTAGCACTGCATCGGAAGTCCGGCAACTTACCGGCGTCAACGGGCAATCACACCTTGGGCCCAGAAGCGCGGTTGCAGGAAGGTGTCATGGCCGTCCAGGTACTGCTGCTGCGCTTGCTTGATGTGAGGTACATCGCGCGCGACAATAAAAATCAACAGACCAACGGCCAGCACACTGAGCGTTTTCCAAGCACTCCGGGCCAATGGCAGCTCAGCGGTCGGCGGCGTTCGCCACACATGCAGCGCCATCAACCAGCCCACCACCAGCGCCAGCCAAACCTGGGAGTTGGGCATCACAATCACGCCATCGACCATGGACTGCACCAACGCGCCAACCACCGATGCAAACAGGCATAGCCGCAGCAGGTCCGCACGCTCGGCGCTCAGCGCGCGCTCACGCAATATACCGAATGTGGCCCAGCCGCCTCGCCACGCCAACACCGCGACGCACAGAGCCGATGGCACACCCCATTCACTGGCCCATTGCAGGATGGCCTGGTGGGGGTGAGCGGCAATCCTGTTGGTGATATCGGCAAAATGCATAGGCCCGAAACCCAGCCCTGGCCGCTCGGTGAGCATGTGCCATCCCTGCCACCAGATCGGCCCGCGTCCCGACAACGAGAGGGTGAGGCGATCGCTGGCGCTACTGGCGAGTTCGATCCCCAGGTAATCCGCTAACACCGTAAACACCAGCCAGTACAGCAACAGCCCGCCAAGCACTGCGGCCAGCTGCCACCCCAGCCAGCGCCGACCCCATGGCCCCAACACCGCCAATACCACACCCGCCGCGCCCATGCCAAGCCAGGTGCCGCGTGTGCCGCCACCCATTGCGATCAGCCACCACACGCACAGCAACGCAAACACCGCAACTTTGAGCGAGCGCGAGAGAGTCGGGATCAACAAGGGAAGCGCCAGCAATGGCAGGGTGAACGTCTGGAACTGGCCGTAGAATCGCTTGTTGGAAAAGCCAGAGAGCAGCAAGTCAGGGTCCAGCGTCCGCTCGGCGCTGGCGAACGCGAGTGCGCCCGCATACACGTATTGAATCGACTTGATCAGGCACAGCAGCACCACCACCAGGATCAAGGCGCGATCCAAAGGCTCACCGCCCTGGCGACGCAGCAAGGCAAATGCCACGGCAATCGCACCGCAGCTGACAAATAAAGCCACTTCGGCCAGTGCCCAGAGCGTCTGGTGGGCCAGCGTCGATGACACCAGGCCCAGCCCAATAATCAGCGCCAGGCCCAGGGCGGTAGGCCGGTCTACCAACCGTTCAACGGGGGCGACCAACAGCCCATACAGCACCGCACAAGCCCCGATGGCAATCTGCATCGCCCGCTGTAAGTCATGCCCACTGAACGGTGCACAAATTCCGACAACCAGCAGACACACCACTGCTACCAGAAAAATACTGCCACGCTGCTGTACGGATAAATACATCGGCCACCTCAACTTCCCTGTGGAGGGTTTAGCAGTTATGCACCGTCGGCGCCGCAGCCCTTGGCGATATATTTCGCGTCAGCGGTGGTGGTGCATTTCCAACCAGTGGTGGCGTTGCGCGTCAGGCTGATGGTTTTGCCCAGTACTGGCGCGGGAGCGTCGAGTATTTCGCAACTGATGGAACCCGCGCCCGTCGCCACATCCCCTGCCACATCGATCTTGCAATTGGCGGTTGGGCTGACGCCACCGATCAACGCCAGCGTGGGTACGGTGCCTTGGTTGAGGGTGTCTTCATACCCAGGCTTCAACGCGGTGATTTCAGCCAACCCGGCGGTGAACTTGGCCTTGGCCTGGTGGGTGGTGTACATGGGCAGGCCGATGGTGGCCAAGATGCCGATGATTGCCACGACGATCAACAACTCGATCAAAGTAAAACCTTTCTGACGCATCACTTTCATTCTCCAGAATAGAACTCATGACAAGGCGCTTCCTGCGCCCCGTGTTGTGCAGCGGCGCCAGTGTACTCATCCGCAAGCGCTCAATCGCGCACTGGACGCACATTCTGACATTTTATACTGCGCTGCCAGCCTGCCCGAATCCGTCACCTGACTAAGCTATAAATCTTCGACGACCTCTCTGCGGAACCCTGTCATGGATAACGCTTCAACGCTGTACGCCTGGGAAGGCATCAACCGTAAAGGACGTAAGGTGTCCGGGCAAACCGCAGGGCACAACCCCGCCTTGGTCAAGGCTCAGTTGCGCCGGCAAGGCATCAGCCCAGGCTTGGTGCGCAAGCAATCTGCCGTGTTGCCCAGCTTGGCACCGTCGGTCAAATCGACGGACATCACCCTACTCACTCGCCAGCTGGCCACACTGCTGAAGGCCGGCATTCCTCTTCTGCAAGCCTTCGACATCATCGGCGAAGGCTTCGACAACCGAGCTGTGCGTGAGCAGGTGCAAGGGTTGAAACAGGCGATCGCCGCCGGCTCCAGCCTGGCCGAAGCGTTGCGCAAACAACCGCGCTATTTCGATGAGCTGTATTGCAACCTGGTGGCGGCCGGTGAACAGGCCGGGGCACTGGAAACACTGCTGGAGCGCGTGGCAATACATCGGGAAAAGAACGAGCAATTAAAGGCCAGGATCAAAAAGGCCATGACCTACCCGATCGCCGTGCTGGTGGTGGCCAGCGTTGTCACCGGCGTTCTATTGATCCACGTCGTACCGCAGTTCCAGAACCTGTTTGCCGGGGTCGACGGCAAGCTGCCCGGTTTTACCTTGCAGGTTATCGCTCTGTCCGAGTTCATCCAGAAAGCCTGGTGGATCATGGCGCTGGGCGCTCTTGCGGGAGCTCTGGGATTGCGCCACGCCTATCGTGCCTTGCCTGCTTTTCGTCTATGGCTGGACACCGGTTTGTTGAAAATGCCTCTGGCAGGCAAACTGCTGAGCAAATCAGCCGTGGCTCGCTATGCCCGCACGCTTTCCACCACCTTTGCCGCCGGCGTTCCGTTGGTGCAGGCACTGGAATCGGTGGCTGGTGCTGCAGGTTCAGGACCGTTCAAACAGGCAATCGAACATATGCGACACGATGTATCCACTGGCATGCAACTGAATCAATCCATGGTCGCCAGCGGACTGTTTCCCGCAATGGCGATCCAGATGACGGCCATCGGCGAAGAGTCGGGCACACTGGACTGCATGCTGGAAAAGGTCGCCAGCCATTACGAGGCCGATGTGGACAACTTGGTCGACAACCTCACCAACCTTATGGAACCGCTGATCATGGTGGTATTGGGGGGTATCGTTGGCGCGCTGGTGATCGCCATGTACCTGCCGGTCTTCCAGTTGGGGAGCGCCTTTTGAGCCTGCTGCTGGGTGAACACCCATTGGCTTTTGTCGTGATGGCATTGGTATTGGGGCTGGTGATTGGCAGTTTTCTCAATGTGGTGGTGTGGCGCCTGCCGAAAATGCTCGAGCGTGAATGGCGCGCCCAAGCCCATGAAGTGCTCGGTTTGCCCGCTGAGCCTGCCGGGCCGACTTACAATTTGATGCATCCCAATTCCTGCTGTCCGCACTGCAATCATCCGATACGTCCCTGGGAAAACATCCCGCTACTCAGTTATCTGCTTCTCAGAGGCCGTTGCGCCCAGTGCCAGGGCGCGATCAGCGCCCGCTATCCACTTACAGAACTGGCGTGCGGGCTGATCTCGGCCTGGGTGGCCTGGCATTTCGGCTTTGGCTGGCAGGCGGGAGCGGTGATGGTGCTGAGTTGGGGATTGTTGGCGATGAGCCTGATCGATGCAGACCATCAACTGTTGCCCGATGTACTGGTCATGCCGTTGTTATGGCTGGGTCTGATCGTCAACGGGTTGGGCCTGTTGACGACATTGCCGGACGCCCTGTTGGGCGCGGTGATCGGGTATATGAGCCTATGGAGCGTGTTCTGGCTGTTCAAGTTGGTCACTGGCAAGGACGGCATGGGGCACGGCGACTTCAAGTTACTGGCGCTGCTCGGCGCCTGGGGTGGCTGGCAGATCCTGCCGATGACGCTGTTGATGTCGTCCCTGCTTGGGGTGTGCGTAGGCTTGATCCTGATGCGTCTGCGCAAGACCCAGGCATCGGCGCCCATGCCGTTTGGTCCGTATCTGGCAATTGCCGGCTGGATTGCATTGCTCTGGGGTGGTCAAATAACCGACTTCTATTTGCAGTCTGTCGGTTTCAGATGACCACTTCTGTTGCAGCACCCTGGATTCTCGGCCTCACCGGCGGCATCGGCAGCGGCAAAAGCGCCGCCGCCCAACACTTTATTAACCTGGGTATTGACCTGGTGGACGCCGACCACGCCGCCCGCTGGGTGGTCGAGCCTGGCCGGCCGGCACTGGCGCGCATCGCCGAGCACTTTGGTGCCGGCGTGCTGCAGCCTGACGGCCAGTTGGACCGCGCTGCATTGCGCAAGCTGATCTTTGAAGTACCCGAAGAGCGCCGCTGGCTCGAAGCCTTGCTACACCCGTTGATTGGCGAGGAGATTCGCAACCACCTGGCGCGCGCGCAGTCGCCTTACGCAATCCTGGTATCGCCGCTGCTGGTTGAGTCAGGCCAGAACAGCATGACCCAACGCATCCTGGTGATCGACGTGCCGCAATCGCTGCAGATTCAGCGTACCCTGCAGCGCGACGGCATCACCGAACAACAGGTACAGGCAATCCTCAAGGCGCAGTCAAGCCGTGAAGACCGCCTGAACCATGCCGATGACATACTGGTCAACGACAAGGACCTCGCCTGGCTGCACAGCGAGGTCGAGCGACTGCACCACTTTTACCTTACTTTGCGTGGAGGCCGAACATGAGCCAACCCTTGACCGTCGATTGCCCAACCTGCGGCGCACCCGTGGAATGGAAAGCGACCAACCTCAACCGGCCGTTCTGCTCGGACCGTTGCAAGCTCATCGACCTCGGCGCCTGGGCGGCCGAGGAACACAAAATCCCGGTGGCTCCGGATGCAGAAGACGAGCTGTTTTCCGAAGACCTGCCGCCGCGCCATTAAGGGCGCATAAAGGCATATTCCTGCTGGTCGTCGAGGTTCTCTGCAAGGTATTGCAGCTCGTCGGCCAGGTCTTCAAAGCTGCGCACCCCCTTGCTCTGCTGCACCACCGCACTGAGCATGGCACGCAGGGTCAAGCCTGGGTCAAAACCGATTTCCTGTGCCGCATCCTGGCTTCTGCGCAACTCCTGCCGTGCCCACTCGTACACACTCATGATCGTGCTCCCGCCTTGCCTAGGACAATTTCGCAGAGCATGGGCCTGCTCGGCTAGGCGGGATTTGATCTGGGTCAACGCTGTGAGTCGTCGTCCTTCCAGGGCGCCGAGAGGTAGCGAGTACGGTTGAAGGTCTCCAGCCATTCCGGGCAAAACACCACCAACGCGCTGATGACCATGCCGTTGATAAAGGCCTCTGGAAAGATGATCAACCACAGATAACCGACGAAATCCTCCAGCCATTCCGGCATGGCAAAAAGACCGTCGAACCACAACAGCCCAAGCCCGAACAACAGGCAGAGCAACGCCGACAGTGCGGCGGCAAAAAAGCCGGAGCAGAAAATATACACAAAGGGATTGCGCGGCTGCGCACGCTCGACCAGCAATGCGCAGCCCTCGGTAACCAGCACTGGCAGCCCGATAAGCAGCAAGCCGTTGACACCAAGGGCGGCCAGGTCCTGGCGCCCCAACAACATCAGGCTCACCTGGGCAGCAAAGCCGCCGACGATCGCCAGTGGCCAATCCAGCAGCAGGGTGACGGCAGTCATGCCGATAAAGTGGTAAGACACACCGGTATCGAAATCCCGCCGTACCAGCCACAGCATGAACAACGCGAACACCGTGCCAAACAGCAAATGCTGACGTCTGCGGTCGGCAAACAACTCGACCCATGGCGAACGCAAGATTGCCCACAGCACCACCGGCGCGTACAACAGCCAGCCGATGCCAAGGGTTTGCGGCGCCAACACGGCCGCACTGATCACGGCTTCACCTGCTCCAGGGCTTGGCGCAGCTCAGCGCCAGAGCTGTATTCGCGTTGCGCGACCAGCTTGCCGTTATCCAGTTGCAGCCACAGCACCTTATCCACAGGGCCCGGATAACGCGGCGCGATGCGCGCGTCACGGTCCAGCATGACCCGGTAGTTATAGGACTGCATGGCCGGCACTGCGAACAGTTTGGCGATCAGTCGGGGCATGCGCTGGATATCGGCGACAAACACCCCGCGCCTTGCCTCCAGATACCCCTTGGGCTGCCCTCGCAATGCCGCATCCACCCATTTGGCGGCGTCCATGCTGCGCGCCACCAGCAAGATCTGCGCCTGGTCATTCAGGGTGTAGGGCTGGTCGAATTGATCCAGCAACGTCCAGGGCGCCAGGCGCTCACCCACTTCAATGGCCTGGGACCACACGGGAAAAAGGCTGAGCATCAGCAACACTAAAAACTTCACTACGCACTCCTAAAGTTCGATTTGACGATCGAGTGGCCAGTCTACACCGAGCTTTTACAGCGGGACTTCCTGCGGTCATGATTTGAGCGCTAAGCTGCTAGCTATGGATGACTCAGATTACTTGCGTCTGCTCACCGTGGCGGCCGAACAAGCCAACGCTTTCCTGTCCAATGCCCGCAAGTGGGAGCGTGAGCGTTGGGTGTGCCAGCGCCTGCTGCAAGGCTTGAACGTGCCCTACCGGACTGAAGAGTTTCACGCCGCGGGGCAAGAACCGCCGGACGTGCTGTTTCGCGACGCCAGTTTCGAAGTGTTTTTTGTACTGGATGAAGGCCGTCGCCTGAACGACGAATGGCGTGACGAGTTGCTGCGCCGCCGCAGCGCTTTCTCCCTGAGCCAACTGGTACGACGTGAAGCCAAGCCGCGACGCATTCCGGCCCATGAGTTTTTAATGCGCCTGGCGCCCACGCTGCGCAAAAAGGCCCACAACTATAAAGAGCGCGGCATGGACCTGGGGGAGCTGGATATCGTCGCTTTCTCCAGTCTCAAGCGCGAAGTGCTCGACCTTAACAGCCACTTCCCGCCACCGACGGAATACCTACGCCAGGGCTGGCGCTCGCTGTCACTGGTGGGGCCGACCTTTGCACGGGTGCTGTTCGCACACCCGGACGCGCCGGATTTCTTGCGCAACAACCTGGGCCGCAGCATAGTGTTCGACGTGGGCATCAGCCTCTGAGCCCCCGGACTGTAACGTGGCGCCCTTTTGCAACGTCTACCTGACGAGGCCTTTATGACCAGCCGCCTGAACCCCGATGACCAACAGCATGTCGAAGAGTATCTGCAACTCTCCCAACACCGAGTCGAGCGCAAGCCTTTCCGGCCATGGCTGCTCCTCTGTGTGGTGCTTGTAGTGGTGATCGGCCTCGGCCTGTTGAGTCGCCTTTTGAGTTACCTGACGCTATGAGCTGCCTGGCGCTCGCGGGGGTAACCGCTCAGATTTCTTTTAGCCTTGCGAGATATCCCCATGACCCATCGTATTATTATCGTCGGCGGCGGCGCCGGCGGCCTGGAGTTGGCTACCCGCCTGGGTAAGACTCTGGGCAAGCGTGGAACCGCCAGCATCACGCTGGTGGACGCCAACCTGACCCATATCTGGAAGCCCTTGCTGCACGAAGTGGCCGCAGGTTCGCTGAACTCTTCGGAGGACGAACTCAATTATGTCGCCCAGGCCAAATGGAACCACTTCGAGTTCCAACTAGGGCGCATGAGCGGGCTTGACCGTGAACAAAAGAAGATCCAGCTCGCCGCCACGCTTGATGAAGAAGGCCGTGAGCTGGTGCCCGCACGCGTGCTCGGCTATGACAGCCTGGTGATCGCGGTCGGCAGCACCACCAATGACTTCGGCACCGAAGGCGCAGCGCGACACTGCCTGTTCCTCGACACCCGCAAGCAGGCCGAGCGCTTCCACCAGCAATTGCTCAACCATTACCTGCGCGCCCATGCCGGGCAGACCGATGTGGTGGAAAAAATCAGCGTCGCCATCGTCGGCGCCGGTGCGACCGGCGTCGAACTGGCCGCAGAGCTGCATAACGCCGCCCATGAGTTGGCCGCCTATGGCCTGGACCGCATCAAGCCGGAAAACATGCACATCACCCTGATCGAAGCCGGGCCACGGGTGTTGCCTGCCCTGCCGGAGCGTATCGGCGGGCCTGTGCATAAAACCCTGGAAAAGCTCGGAGTGACGGTGCTGACTAACTCGGCGGTCAGTGAAGTGACGGCCGACGCCCTGATCACCAGCAGCGGCCAAGTGATTCCAGCCAGCCTCAAGGTGTGGGCCGCTGGCATTCGCGCACCAGGTTTCCTCAAGGATATCGACGGCCTGGAAACCAACCGTATCAATCAGCTGCAAGTGTTGCCGACGCTGCAAACCACACGCGACGAAAACATCTTCGCCTTTGGTGACTGCGCTGCTTGCCCACAAGCGGGCACCGACCGCAACGTACCGCCAAGGGCCCAGGCGGCTCACCAACAGGCGTCGCTGCTGGCAAAATCGCTGAAGCTGCGCATTGAAGGCAAGGACCTGCCGTCGTACAAGTACACCGACTATGGATCGCTGATTTCGCTATCGCGGTTCTCGGCGGTGGGCAACTTGATGGGTAACCTCACTGGCAGCGTGATGCTGGAAGGCTGGTTGGCGCGGATGTTTTACGTGTCGCTGTACCGGATGCACCAGATGGCGCTGTACGGTTTCTTCCGTACGGCGATGCTGATGCTGGGCAGCAAAATCGGCCGAGGCACCGAGCCACGCCTGAAATTGCACTAACAACACGACCCCGGATGGGATCTGGTAAACGTGGGAGCCCGCTCCCACATTTACTTTGCGCGGAGTCAGGATATGCGCGCAAAAAAAAATCCCCGCATCTTTCGACACGAGGATTTTTAATATGGTCGGGGTAAGGGGATTCGAACTCCTGACATCCTGCTCCCAAAGCAGGCGCGCTACCGGACTGCGCTATACCCCGGTAATAAAAAGGCGACCTTTCAGTCGCCTTCTTCGATCACCGCCATCTTAAATATAGGAAAGTGCTGTCCGGCAAAGAAGGGTAGAAGTTCACTTGATCAACCCTGTTCTTTAGCCCTGCCTGTGCTGTACTCATGCGCGGTCCTTAGGTTACAAGGCCAGTTCCGCTTCACGTTTTGCGATGGCGTCCTCCAACTCCGGTGATCGCTTGGCCCATTGCTCGGGTGGTAGCGGCCTGGACCATTCGATGATGTCGGGGTAAAGCAGATCAGGCGGGTAAGACAATTTAAAGTTCTGCAATTTTTCCGCGAAATAGGTTCCCAAAATCGTAATGCAGAATATCCCCCATACAACACCTATCAGGTCGCCCTTACGCAGATCGATGACGAGCGATCCGATTTGCGTTTTCTCATATGGGGCAATGCCTACTCGGCTATCAGGTACGGCGTCCGGCCCTATTTCCATGTAGCTACGTGTGCACTCCCACAACGCCATGGCCGTGGTACCACCGCCACAATTGAAGCCAAAGTAAAAATGCTTGTTATCGTCCTTGGCCTGCGGGTCAGGATTCTCAAAGCCAATGATCAATAAGCCCATAGTAGCTTTACCCGCCTGACTCACCGACGACTGCTGCGTGGCCGCCGCCGTCACGCTTTCCCAGGGGACAATCCAGTACTCGCCATCCTCTCGTGGCACGCACACCTCACGGCGTTGCCGATTAAAGCGCACCGGCAATGGCACATCGCGAAACAGTCCCTGAATCACAAAGAAGATAGGGATGCCCATGATGATTAACGCGCCGCCCCACATTAGAGGGTCAGGAGTGATGTAACTCATTAATAAAAACAACATCACCCCTGGCCAGATCACCATCACTGCCGAGCCGATGCTGTAGTTGCCGATATCGAGATACACCTCGTTCTTTCGCCAAATAGTGTTGAGCACATCCGAGGGTTTTTCACCGGTGGGAATGGGCAACGGCGCTAAATAGTCATTGCGCAAAAACAGCCGTTTTTTCGTGGTGCCTGCCGGTGGCGTACTCATGCGCGGTCCTTGGGTTGCACGGCCAGTTCCGCTTCACGTTTTGCGATGGCTTCTTCCAACTCAGGGGAGCGCTTGGCCCATTGCTCCGGTGGCAGTGGTTTGGACCATTCGATGATGTCGGGATAGGGCAGGTCTGGCGGCGGGTACAGCTTTTTCC